>NZ_CP065691.1:1800000-2083745 GCF_016027715.1 Lactococcus garvieae | reverse complement strand
GCGTGTGCATGAACCCCAGAATCTGTTCGCCCAGAGCCATGTAATATTACAGGCTGATGAGAGTTCAATTTTGTCAAGACTTTTTCAATCTCTTCTTGGACCGTTCGCTGATTATTTTGAGTTTGAAAGCCAGCAAAATCCGTGCCATCATAAGCAATAGTCGCCATATATCTAGTCATGCTTATATTATAGCAAAATCAAGGATATATTTGTCTAGCTCCAAACCTTTTTCCTCATTTACTCGTTTATACTTTTTCAAAAAAAGGGGGCACACTATATTACACATTTGTCATTTATACAAATAAAAAATCTCTACCACGAAAGTAGAGATTTCATCATCTTGCCACGAAGGCAAGTGAGGTTTGGCACCCATTTTTTAAGTTTTGTTACGCAGCCCATATAGTTATACATCAAGTATTTTTACTTAATTTCATGATCCGAGGGGGATTCGAACCCTCGACCGTTCGCTTAGAAGGCGAATGCTCTATCCAGCTGAGCTATCGGACCAAAAGAGACAAGTAGCTTTTTTACTACCTGTCTAGTCTATCATATTTTTCTCACTGAATCAATTATTGACCAGTATAATAAGGATCAGCATAGGTCGTAGTGTCATCCACCGTTGCCCCGCCTACTCCTGGATCTGTAGTTCCTTCTCCATAGTATCCACTTCCATCATCTACAGCACCGTATGCATCCGTAGAAGCCACAGATTGATCTGTAGTACTTGACTTCGTCTTATCGGTAGAAGTAACTGGCTTATCACTCGTTGCTGCACTACCATCAGTTGCTACATACGTTCCAGTGTTACTGCTGTCTAAAGTAACAAATGAACCATCTGCATCAATACCATATACAGTTGATTTACCGTTCTCAGTTACTGTTGCCGAAGGCATGAAGTAAGAACTTGGTGTATTACCGGTCAACGTTTCGTAAGTAATCAAGCTATCGCTCAAGATATTGCTCGTATCTTTTTTGAGAGACGAGCGTAGAGCATTCTGTACGGCAAGCGTTGTATTGCTTGACATAAGTTGATATGAACCTCCATCACTAGGATTAGTGTAATCAATACCTTGGTATTGAATTGAGACAACTTTTTTAAAGCAGTCTTTATATCCTAATAAAGATGAAAGAGTTGAGCCATTAATTGGAATATTTGTTTTTATATCTTTACTAATATCATCCAAGAATTTTTGATATTGTGTGATATTATTCAATGCGAGTAGTTTGGTTACAACTGCAGAGATAACTTCATGCTGGTGTGCCGCACGTCCATAATCCCCATTCGGCAAGTGATGTCGGTCGCGGGCATACACAAGCGCTTGATCACCATTAATATGTTGTTTTCCTGGTGGAACCTTTGCTGTATATTCTGGTTCAGTATCCGAAATATAAAGAGTTTGTCCTGTTGTGTTATCAATATCAATACCGCCAACATCATCTACTAAGTTAACTAAGCCATCAAAGTTAATCATTAAGAAGTTCTCTACTGGTATTCCAGCTTGCTCCTCAATTGTCTTCATGGCATACTGAACTCCTGTTTTTAGACCTCCTGCATTATATCCCATCGGATAAGCTGCATTCATCTTTTGTGTCGAAATAGTGTTCCCTTGATCATCTTGAATGTTAGTCATGACATCCCGCTCTAGAGATACCATTGTGGTTGTATTTGTCTTTGGATTCAGGGTCATAATGATTTGTGAGTCAGAATTTCCATCCCAACTTGTCGATCCTCCACGACCAGCTCCTCCAGTATCAACACCCATGAGTAAGATAGTTAATGGTTCAGTAGCTTTGATAATTTTTCCTGCATCAGCGCTACCTACTTCTGCATAAGTTTTAGAAAAGGCTTTTGTTGTGCTATCTAAGACTGTCGATACGTAGACAGTGGCTGCTCCGGCTGTTAAAGCAATGATTCCTACGATCATTAGCAGCGATTTTATCCAAAGTTTCATAATAAAATTATATCAAAATTTTGCAAATAAACAACATAAATACAAAAAGGGGACCAAATATGGCCTCCTTTTCCTTCTTTTTGGTTGGAATTTTTTCAAAAAAACTTAACCATTTCACAAACATCTATGAGATGCCCATCTTCATCGCGTGCCCCATATTTCTGGATAGCCTCAAGCTCAAAACCAAATTTTTCATACAAATGGATAGCTGCTTTATTTCGTTTTTGAACAGTCAGTTCTAAGCGTTTTATAACTCCTGTTTCTTCAACCCATTCTAGAGCATCAGTAAAAAGAAAAGAAGCCACCCCATAACCTTGAAATTTTGAAGCTACAGCAATAAAAATATCTCCAATATGACGAATTCGATAATGAAAATCAGCTGTAATATGCAAAACACCAGCAATTTCCTCACCTAGAAAAGCTAAAAAATAAGCATTGTTATCCTTTTGTGAAATTTGATCAAGGTAGTCTTCCATCTGAGTTTCTGACATTAATATTCCCGCTTCATCTAAGGTTAAGAAATGACTTTCTTTTCCTATCTGGTCAAGAAATGCTATCAGCTTGGAGCTATCTTCTTTGGTCGCTTCACGTATAAGTAATTCTGTATTCATAGTTCTCCTAATAAATTTTCATAGCGTTGGCCATGAGGGATGAGTTCTAACTCACGCTGAGCGTCTGTTGCAAAACCCTCTGCATATTTATCGAGCTGGACTTCAAGATAGTCGTCAGGCAAGTCTTTACCTAAAAGTTCTCCCCACTCAATAACAGAAACGCCCTCGCCAAAAAGATAATCATCCAAGTCAAAACTGTCTGGATCATCTCCAACACGATAGACATCCATATGATACAAGGGCAGTTTTCCCTGTTCATATTCACGTACAATGGTATAGGTTGGGCTCTTAATCATCTGTTGAATATCTAATCCTAAAGCCAAGCCTTTAACAAAGGTAGTCTTCCCTGCACCTAGTTCTCCTGTTAACACAATAACATCCTGTGCTTGGAGTAGACCTCCTAAACGCTTAGCAAAGGCCAGCATCTTTTCTTCATTAGCTTTTAATTTCATAGTTTTATTATAGCAAAAAAAAACGAGCACACTGGCTTTGAATGTACTCTATAATTTTATTTAAATCATCAAAAAAAGCAGTAAACTGCTTTTATTTTTTCTTAGCTATTGCTTCTCCAATTGCTTTCCCCGACTTGGATGACCCATAGTTGACTTGTAAATTTTCTAAAGCACTGGATGTATTTGTGATTAATACAGTGGTAGTCAAAGGGAGATTAGCTTCTTGTATTTTATGCCATCGGACACTACCAATTTTTTCTCCACCTTGTACAAAGTCGCCAATCTTTAAGCTTATATCAAATGGCTCACCATTCAAACTCACTGTGTCAATCCCAATATGAAGAAAAAGTTCAAGTCCATCTGCACGGCGTAAACCTACAGCATGCCCTTGACAAATAGTGATTTCACCACTTGCTGGGCTATATATGGTTGCTTTTGTACCGCGCACTTCAGGCTCAATAGCGTAGCCCTCACCCATTAGTTTTTTAGCAAAAATTTCTTCAGGAACTTGTGTTAAATCAATGATTTCTCCATCCATGGGAGCATAAATTGTGACATCTTCTTTAAACATTTTATTTTTATGACTCTTACTAAACATCCCATAACCTCCTTTAAGTAATTTATAATTGCGCAATAAACCTTCATGCTTTGTGTAATTCTATTTTAACATACTTATTGTTTTAGTAATAATAAGAAACGTGAGTAAAAAAAGAGATTCATATGAATCTCTTTTTTTAAAGTTTTACACCGATTTCATCTTTTACCACATCAACAATAGTATCAACCACATGATTCACTTCTTCATCCGTTGGAGCTTCTGCCATCACACGGAGAAGTGGTTCTGTACCACTTGGGCGGACAAGGATACGACCCTTACCATTCATTTGTTTTTCCATCTCGGAGATTACTTCACGAATAGCTGGAATATCCATCGCTCCTTCTTTGGCAGCATTATTTGCCACGCGAACATTCACTAATTTTTGCGGATAAATTGTTACTTCAGCAGCCAATTCAGATAATTTCTTGCCTGTTTCGCGCATGACTTTCACCAATTGGATAGCTGATAACTGACCATCTCCTGTTGTGTTATAGTCCAAGAATACCATGTGACCAGACTGCTCGCCACCAAAATTGTAATTATTTTTACGCATTTCTTCCACGACATAACGGTCACCTACCGCGGTAACTACAGAATTCATTCCAGCTTCTTCAAGTGCCAAGTGGAAACCAAGATTAGACATTACTGTCGTAACAACTGTATCTTTTGCCAATCTTCCTTGCTCTAGCAGGTATTTACCCACGATAAACATAATTTTGTCACCATCAACAATTTGTCCATTTTCGTCTACAGCAATGAGACGATCCGCATCTCCATCAAAGGCAAGTCCAATGTCACTTCCTGTTTCAACAACCGTATCAGCTGTTTTTTCAGGATGAGTTGAACCAACTCCATCATTGATATTAAGACCATTTGGGTTTTCCCCAATCACGGTTAACTCTGCATTCAAATCAGCAAAAACTGCACGAGCAGATGTATGTGAAGCACCATTGGCTGTATCAAGAACAACTTTAAAGCCTTCAAAATCCCCTTCAGCTGTTGTTTTTAGGAAAGCTTGGTATTTACGAACAGCTTCATTGTAGTCATGTAGGACACCAAGCCCTTCAGCAGAAGGGCGAGGTAGTGTGTCTTTCTCAGCATCAATGAGTGCTTCAATTTCTAATTCTTTATCATCATCCAATTTAAAGCCATCGGCACCAAAGAATTTAATACCATTATCCAAAGCTGGATTGTGACTTGCAGAAATCATGACACCGGCTGATGCTTCTTCTTTACGCACTAGATAGGCTACACCAGGCGTAGCAATCACGCCTAAATCATAGACTTCGATACCTACAGACAAGAGGCCAGAAATTAAACTCGTTGAGAGCATTTGCCCAGAGATACGTGGATCACGTGCAACATAAACTTTCGGTGTACCAATCTCATGTTGGCTAAGCACATAACCTCCAAAACGTCCGAGTTTAAAAGCCATTTCTGGCGTTAGTTCAACATTTGCTTCTCCACGGACACCATCTGTTCCAAAATATTTACCCATTTTATTTTTCTCTTTTCTATTTTGCTCTATTATTTTTTCTTAGGAGTCAACGTTACTTCTATTTGACTAGGTTTAACACTTACTCCAGCTGCTTGAATATCTACATTTACTGTTTCTTTTTGCGTGATATTTGATATATTCACGGTTGCATCTACACTATCAATTTTATCAAGAGCGCTTTGCTCTCCTGAAATTGTCACTGTTTTTTGCGATATTGACGTCCTCATATCTGAAAGACTTTGATCCAGTGTGCCCGTTTTCTTAACATTGACAGGTACTGTTTTCGAAGGTTTTTCCACACTCACTTTCATTTGGACTGTTGCTGGACTGATTTGAGCTGGCAAGAGTTTACCGTCAGCATCCACTGCATGTAGCGTTACAGTACCAGAGTAGTCATCATTTAAGTAAGCATCACTCGGTAGGGCAGCTTGTATCGCATGAATTTGCTTAATACTTGTTTCACCCGCCGTTACCTTGACCTTTTCTTGGCTTAGCTTGATTTCATTAACTTTAAAGCCATCAGGCAGTTGTGCTTGTTCAATCAAAGGTGCAACATTGAATTCAGCGCTGGCTTTCTTTTCTAAGCGTACTGTCAAGGTTGTTGGTTCAATCTGAGCATTTATCCCATTAGGGAGCTGTTGGATACGGACAGGCATTGTAACTGTCCCTTCACTAGCATTCGACAAATCTACTACCAGATAGAAATTCCGTGAATCGGGGTTTTCTTCTGTACTGATTTGAACACGATTATAACTGGTTAAGTAAACGTTAGCAGTATTGTTATAGCCGCTAGCAAAATATTCATCTGTATTATACTTGATTTCAATCGGAACATTGGAAATCGTCGTTGTATAAACTTCGCCCGTTGTTGAGTTTCCTTGGTTTCTCACTGCAACAGAACTTGCGTTGAAAAACAAGATAACAGCAAAGAAGACAGAAGCCAGTAACGTAAATAGTTTTGAAGCGAAAAAATTATTTTTCATTATTTTTTGCCTCCTGTTTCTGTTGGTCCCAAAATCGCCATGAGTTTCTCATGGAAAACTTCTTTTGAAATATCCGCAAATAATTCACCATTATAAGCAATAGAAATCCCGCCTGTTTCCTCAGAAACCACAAGAACCACTGCATCGGAGGCTTCTGATAAACCGATAGCTGCGCGATGCCGCGTGCCAAATTCTTTTGAGATACCTGTTTTTTCTGTTAAGGGGAGGTAAGCACTGGTGACAGCAATTTTATCGTTTTGAATTATAACAGCACCATCATGCAAAGGTGTATTAGGAATAAATATATTAATAATAAGTTCGCTTGAGATATCTGCATCTAAACGAATTCCTGTCGACGCGTACTCACTCAAGGTTTGCGTCCGCTCAATCGCAATCAAAGCTCCTATCTTACGTTCTGACATATAGGCAAAAGATTTTTCATAAGCTTCAATGTAATTATTTATTGACTTGTTACGATTTGCAGACAAACGATTTGTTGTCCGCCCCAAACCTTCTAGTGCTCTTCGAATTTCTGGTTGAAAGATGATTACACCAGCTATAGCACCATAGGTAATTACTTGATTCAGTAACCACTCCAGCGTAGTTAAACCAATTAAACCAGCAACTATTCTTATAAGAACAAAGATGATTACACCACGTACTAAGCTGACTAATTTTGTCCCTTGTACAAAACGCATAGCTAAATAAAGAAAAAAACTAACGATAGCGATGTCAATAACGGAAATAAACACCCGCCAAGGTGATTGGTTTAATTCCAGTATTTTTTGCCAAAAGTCAAGATTAAAAATTTGACTAAAATCACTCACACGCTGTCCTCCTTACTGAATTATTTCTTACCATTATATCAAAAATACCTCTTTTTATGTTAACTCCTACGTATAAAAAAGAAAAGTGGTTGTTTCCAAACAGCCACTTTTCTGGGATTATTTAGCTTGTCGTGCAGCTTTTCTTGCGGCACGTCTTGCTTCACGTTCAGGATCAACTGAACGCTCTTTTCGCTCTCTTTTTTCACGAGCTGGTTTTTCTGTTTTTACATCAGAATTCTTGACTTCTCGCTCTACAAATTTATCATAGTCTCCTGATACACGAGCATAACGTAAGAATTTTTTACGGGCATCACTTGCAGCTTTTGCATAAAGCATCTCTGCTTGGGCTGCATTCACTTTCATGAGATTTGCAAAACGTGATTGTTTTACAAGAAGCTCTCTTACTTGGCTAAAGTCAGGGCGCTTAAAGTCCAAAGTCATTGGATTTTTCCCTAATTCTTCAAGCGCTGGATTATAACGATAAAGTTGCCAGTAACCACTATTTACTGCTGCTTTTGCTTCATCGAGTACTTTGCTCATTCCTTCATAGTTACCATGTGTAATACATGGTGTATAGGCAATAATCAATGACGGCCCATTATGTTTTTCTGCTTCATCCAATGCTTTGATCGTTTGCATCATATTTGCACCACTTGCAATTTGAGCAACATAGACGTTCCCATAGGTCATGGCCATAAAGCCCAAGTCCTTCTTGGCAGCTACCTTACCACCTGAAGCAAATTGCGCAATAGCACTGGCCGGTGTGCCCTTGGAAACTTGACCTCCAGTATTGGCATAAACTTCATTATCCATTACAAGAATATTTACATCCGCACCACTTGCGATGACATGATCCAAGCCTCCAAAGCCAATATCATAAGCCCAACCATCACCACCAAATATCCATTGGGTGGGTTTAACAAACTGGTCTTTTTCTTTGTATATTTCTTTGAGAACATCTGCATTATCTATTTCAGCTTCAAGTAAAGCCTTGAATTTCTCAGAGCGTGCACGTGTTCCTTCAGAAACATCCAAATGTTCTATCCAGTCTTTTGCAAGTTTTGCCAAGTCTTCTGACATCTCTGGCAAGGCAGCTTCTACGCTTGCAGCAAATTTTTGACGTCTTGTTTGACTTGCAACCCACATCCCATAACCATATTCGGCATTATCTTCAAAGAGAGAGTTTGACCAAGCTGGGCCTTGACCTGCATCATTTGTCGTATAAGGAGCAGCTTGTGTTCCACCATAGATAGAAGAACATCCTGTCGCATTAGAAATCATCATACGATCACCAAACATTTGCGTCAAAAGTTTGATGTATGGCGTTTCTCCGCAGCCAGAACAAGCTCCCGAGAACTCAAAGAGTGGTTTATTAAACTGTGTACCCGCTACAGTCCCAGGACGAGCTGGATTTTCTTTTTGTTTCAAAGTCATACCGAAAGCCCAGTTTACTGCTTGCGATTTTTGACTTTCGTAAGGTACCATTTTGAGGGCTTCGCCTTTTTTGGGGCAAGCTTCTACACAAAGGCCACAACCTGTACAATCCTCAATTGAAACTTGAATACGGTATTTAAGGCCATCCTTACCACGGTAATCCATGACATTGAAACCTTCTGGGGCTACATTCCACTCATCTTCATCAGCCAAAAATGGTCGAATAGCTGCGTGGGGACAAACAAAAGAACATTCATTACATTGGATACATGCATCAGCATTCCATTCGGGTACTTCTAAAGCTACTCCGCGCTTTTCAAAAGCAGAAATCCCTAAAGGACTGCTTCCTGCAGTTACATGAGTCGCTATGTCCTGGACTGTCAGTTGATCTCCCTCAAAGGCATTCACTTTATCTAAAAAGTTAAAAACATAGCGTTTGCGGGCTGTATCTGCTTGAACAGTCTTTGGTGTTTTTTCTTCTAACAATGCCCAAACTTCTGGTACTTCTACTTTATGGAGATAAGTCAGCGCTTCTTCCATAGCTTGAAGATTTTGCTCTACAATTTTAGGTGATTTTTTTGCATACTTTTGAGCATCTTGTTTCAGAATTTCATATACTTCGTCAAAAGGCATAATCTCTGTTAGCTTAAAGAAAGCAACCTGCATGATTGTATTAATGCGGCGTCCTAGACCTGTTGTCTGGGCAATTTTTGCTGCATCAATGCTGTAAAAGTTTATATCATTTGCTGCAATATAGCGTTTTAACTTACTCGGAAGGTTACGGTCAAGCTGTTCATCTGTCCAACTGGTATTAAGAAGGAAAGTTCCACCTCGTCGCAAACCTTTCACGAGGTCATATTGACGGACATAAGTAGTATTATGGCAAGCCACAAAGTCTGGACACGAAATCATGTACTCTGACTGAATCGGAGTGTCTCCAAAGCGCAAATGGCTGACTGTAAGACCTCCAGATTTTTTAGAATCGTATTCAAAAGCTCCTTGAACATACTTGTTCGTATAATCTCCAATGATTTTAATCGCAGCCTTATTCGCCCCTACTGTACCATCTGAACCAAACCCCCAGAATTTTGCTTGATAAATATCTGCTGAAGTCAAATCAAGGCTTTCAGAAGCTGGTAGAGAAAGATTCGTCACATCATCTTCGATACCAATAGTGAAGCTCTTTTTACTTTGCTTATTTTGCAAGTAATCAAAGACAGCACATATATGTTCAGGCCGTGTATCTTTTCCACCAATCCCGTAACGCCCCCCAGAAACAGAAATGTTGTAATCAAACAATAAATCTTTAACGTCTAACAAGAGTGGCTCGGCACTACTCCCTGATTCTTTTGTACGGTCAAGAACCGCTATTGAAGTAACCGTTTTAGGTAGTTTTTCAAGGAAATTTTCCGCTGGAAAAGGACGATAGAGATGAATGTTAAGGAAGCCAACTTTCCGTCCGTGAGCATTAAGATGGTCGACGGTTTGTTTGATCGTTCCTGCGACAGAGCCCATGCTTACGATAACTTCTTCTGCATCTGGAGCACCGTAGTAGTCAACTAAGTCATAGTTTGTTCCACGCAAAGCATTAATTTCTGCCATGTACTTTTGTACAAGAGCAGGCAACTCTTCATAGTGAGGGTTAACTGTTTCACGCTGTTGAAAATAAATATCTGCATTTTGATTTGTCCCAGAAACAGTGGGATGATCAGGATTCATAGCACGCTTTCGAAAAGCTGTGAGCTTGTCTTGATTAATTAATTTTGCTAAATCTTCATAATCTAAAACTTCAATTTTCTGTATTTCATGTGATGTGCGAAAACCATCAAAAAAGTTCAAAAAAGGTATAGAGGCTTCAAGAGTAGCTAGGTGAGAAACGGCAGATAAGTCCATAACCTCTTGTACACTTGAAGCTGCAAGCATTGCAAAGCCGGTCGAACGTGCTGCCATAACATCTGAGTGATCGCCGGATATATTAAGTGCACCAGTAGCAATTGCACGAGCGGCAACATGAATAACACCGGGCAGAAGTTCACCTGCCATCTTGTACATGTTGGGTAACATAAGCAGGAGCCCTTGAGATGAAGTAAATGTTGTTGCCAAAGCCCCTGCTTTTATGGCACCGTGCAAAGCTCCAGCAGCCCCAGCCTCAGACTGCATCTCACTCAGTTTTACAGGCTGTCCCCAAATATTTTTACGACCTGCTGTCGACCAAGCATCCGTATAATCTGCCATTGGTGAACTGGGAGTAATCGGGTAAATCATTGCAATTTCAGAGAAAGCATAAGCCACATGTGCTGCTGCCATATTCCCATCCATAGTTTTTTTCATGATAAAGTCCTTATGTAAAAGCATTTATTTGATTTCTCTTCAGCAAGAACGGTGTCATTTGTTCCTGTTGTGGATGTATTCCTGAAAAACCAAGAGCTCCTACGCTTAAATTTTTGACTATTTCTATTTTAGCACTTTTAACTATAGCTCCCATATGTGATGAGTGTCAAACACTTTTGACACTCTAGCTTTCAACATATTAAAATATAAGTTTATATGCAATAATTTTCGAAAAGAAAAAGCATCTTTAGACTTCCAATAAAGGTATCCAAAAATACTTTCCATTTATTATGATTTTATTTATCTTCCACAATACGAACTTCTGTTTGTTTGTCAAAGAAGTGTGCTTTATTGAGGTTAAGCGTGACCCTGATTTTTTCTCCAGGTTGACGGAAATCTCTTGCCTCGACGCGTGAGACAAGTTCTGCATCACCAGCTTTAAGATAAAGCATAGTTTCAGCCCCTAACAGTTCTGAAACGGTCACTTCAGCCTCTATTTGTGCTTCAGGATAGGCTTGCTCTGCAATGATAGACGCAGAGATATCCTCTGGACGAATCCCCATGATAACTTCTTTAGAGGAGTAGCCCTTTTCCTTCAAAAGCTTGTGCTGCCCTTCTGGAAGCGTTAAGCTGATGCCTTCACCCACAAGCTTATTGTCAATGATTTTTAGATTGAGGAAATTCATAGCTGGACTACCGATAAAGCCAGCCACAAATTTTGTCGCAGGTTCATTGTATAACTCTTGAGGTGTCCCAATCTGTTCGATACGCCCTACAGTTCCTGACTTGTCCGCATTTGGTGTTGAACTCATGATAACGATACGATCCGCAAGGGTCATCGCTTCGGTCTGATCATGGGTAACATAAATGGTTGTTGCACCAATACGACGGTGAATTTTGGCAATCTCTGTCCGCATGGATACACGCAGTTTGGCATCGAGATTTGATAAAGGTTCATCCATGAGAAAGACCTTGGCATCACGTACAATCGCACGTCCCATAGCTACACGCTGACGTTGTCCCCCAGACATGTCCGCAGGTTTACGGTCAAGAAGATCTGTCAGGCCAAGAATATTGGCTGCTTCCTCAACACGTTTTTTGATATCTTCCTTTTTATACTTGCGCAGTTTAAGTCCAAAAGCCATGTTATCAAAGACAGTCATATGAGGATAGAGAGCATAGTTCTGAAAGACCATCGCAATATCACGATCTTTAGGCGCCACATCATTCATAACTTTACCATCAATGGTAAAATCGCCTTCTGTGATATCTTCAAGTCCTGCAATCATACGCAGAGTAGTCGATTTTCCACATCCAGATGGCCCAACAAAAACGATAAATTCTTTGTCTTTAACGTCTAAGTTAAAGTCTTCCACAGAGTATTGGGTAGCGTTGGGGTATTTTTTGTAAACCTTGTCTAGTTTAAGCGTCGTCATATTGTCTCCTTTAATCTTTTTACTTAAATGCTATATCCATTTTAATGCAAACGCTTGCATTAAACAAGGTAAAAACTGCTCAAAAAAACTGTACATATTGTACAGTCTTTTTTATTAGTCTTCATCGGCATCTTTGAGCTGTTCTGCTTCTTCAGCAAATCGTTGAGCGAGTACTTCAAGAGCAAGCTTCTCTTCATCACCAAGATAATGGTCATTATTAATTTCATCAAGGTTTACAAAAATTTCAATATGACCATGCAGATTAGTAAAAGTCACTGGCGCATCTCCACCGTACTCTCCATCTACATTAATCATCATTTTTTTATCTGTTAGAGGCTCTACCTTAACTTGGCTTGATTTAAGATATTCAATATTAACATCATCAACATGACTCCCTTTAATAACCATCGAAATTAAAGCAAGCAGTTCAAAAATATTATCTGTTTTTACTAAAATAAGAGTAAAGAGTCCGTCATCAAGTTTCGCATCGGGTGCTATTTTCTCGAATCCTCCAACCGAGTTGGTCAATGCAGTAAAGAACATTGAAATCTCGCCTTCAAATACTCCTTCATCATGTGTAACTTTAACTTTTTGTTTTCTAATCTGTGGTAAGAGATCGACACCTTTGGCGAGATAAGCAAGGTAACCGAAGGCTGTTTTCAACCGGCTCGGAACACTATAAGTTAGCTCTGTCAAGCTACCCCCAGCAGCAATATTGATAAAGTACTCGCCATCATTAACTTGCCCCACATCAATGTTTAAAGTCTGATTTTTACCAATCATTTCCACAGCAGCTAAAGGCTCGTTGCGTGGTATTTTAAGGGCACGCGCAAAGTCATTTGTTGTTCCTGTAGGTATAATAGCCAGCTTGGGTCTTTTTTCAAAAGGAGAAATGCCACTGACGATTTCGTTAACTGTCCCATCTCCACCAGCTGCAACAATCAGGTCAAAGCCTTCGCGTGTAGCACGAGCTGCTTCTTCTTGAGCTGAGTGAGGTTCAGGTGTTGTTTGGAAAGCCGAAGCTTCGTAGCCGAAACTTTCCAGTTTATTCAAAATATCAGCTACATTTTTCTTGATTATTTCTTGTCCACTGCTTGGATTGTAAATCAATCTTGCTTTCATAAATTCAGCAACTCCTCTTCTGACCAAATCTCAATACCTAATTCTTGTGCTTTAACTAGTTTTGACCCAGCTTCTGCTCCGGCGACGACTAGAGCTGTCTTCTTAGAAACTGAACCAGACACATTTGCTCCCAAAGCTTCTAGTTTCTCTTTCGCTTCTGTGCGTGTCATTGATGTTAGTTTTCCTGTTAAAACAACTGTTTTTCCAGACAGTAGACTATCAGTTTTTGGCTTAAGGCCTAAATACTCAAAATTTACCCCAGCTTCCTCTAACTCATTGAGTAGAAGTTGAGCTCCTTCAGTTGCAAAATAGGTGGTTACTGCTTTGGCGATTACTTCTCCTAAGCTTGGAATTTCAGAAATTTCTTCTAGACTAGCTTGTGACAAGCTCCGAAGATTTCCAAAGCGTTCCATGAGTAACTTAGCAGCTTTAGCACCAACATGGCGGATCCCCAAACCAAAGAGTAATTTTTCAGCTGAATTTTGTTTGGAGGCCTCAATGGCTGCGAGTAATTTTGTAGCTGATTTTTCTTGAATTTTCTCCAAAGCGACCAATTGATCCAGTTGAAGTTGATAGATATCCGCTACGTCTTTAACTAAGTTATTGGTAAAGAGTTGGGTCACAATAGATTGTCCAAGTCCTGAAATATTCATAGCTCCACGGCTGGCAAAATGGATTAATTTCTCACGATTTTGTGCTGGACAAAGAGGGTTAATACAGCGGAGTGCAACCTCATCTTCAAAATGCACAAGCTCAGAAGAACATTCTGGACAAAATTTAGGGATATCCATTTCAACAGAATCTTCGGGCCGTTTTTCCAGTAAAACGCGCTGCACAGCTGGTATGATATCCCCAGCTTTATAAATCATCACCCTGTCGTTTAGACGAATATCTTTTTCTTTTATGTAATCTACATTATGCAAAGTTGCCCGAGATACGGTCGTTTGTGCTAAAGTTACGGGCTCCATATTTGCGGTGGGAGTCACAACACCTGTACGTCCAACTGTCCAGTCCACAGATAAAATCTTCGTCTCCGCTAGCTCTGCTGGAAACTTATAAGCGATAGCCCAGCGGGGTGCCTTAACCGTAAACCCTAATTCTTCTTGCTCGTCAAGATTATTCACTTTGACTACTACACCATCAATGTCATAGTCTAAGCTATCACGCATCGTGGCTACACGTTCGATAAAGCTCCAAACTTCATCAATACTCTTCGCAAATACACGCTCTTTATTCACAACAAGACCGAGTTTTTCGAGATACTCTAAAACTTCTTCCTGCGTATCATTGGTTGCAGGGCTTGCTTCTTGATAGAGAAAAGTCGCCAAACCCCGCTTGCTCACTTCTTTAGTATCTAGCTGACGTAAGGTACCTGCAGCGGCATTTCGTGGATTAGCAAACGGAGCTTTTCCTTCCAGTTCACGTTCCGTATTTAACTTCACGAAGTTTTTACGCGGCAGATAGGCCTCCCCACGAACTACAATGTCAATGGGTTCCTTTAAAACCAGAGGGACATCCTTAATGCGTTTTACATTTTCGGTAATATTCTCTCCCACAGTTCCATCCCCACGTGTAGCAGCTACTTCAAGTTTTCCTTCTGTATATTTTAAAGAAAGTGAAAGGCCATCTATTTTTAGTTCACAGATATACTCTGGTTTTGGAATAACTTTCCGCACACGCTCGTCAAATTCCTCAAGTTCTTCACGTGAAAAAGCATCTCCTAGACTATAGAGATTGTATTCATGCTTATATTTTTCAAAGCCAGACAAGACAACATCACCCGTTCGATGTGTAGGCGAATCGGCTCTTACCAAATGAGGATTTTCTTGTTCCAGTGTCTCCAGTTCCCGATAAAGACGATCATACTCCGCATCTTCAACTGAGGGCATATCCATGGTGTAGTACTCGTGAGCGTATTTATTTAATAGCTCCGTTAAATCTTTAATCTTTGACTCGATATTCATACTGATAATTTTATCATATTTTTCGTTTTCTTCTCACCAAAAAAGTTGTTATAATGGAGGAGTTCAATAGCTTATGTTAAGCTTAATACTTATGAGGTTTGAAATGAAAAAACATATCTTCAATAAAGTTTTTATTTTATTGGTTGTTCTTTTGAGCATTATCATACTGATTGCTGGGATCCTTGGTCGACAGATTCTCTTCCGTGACTACCCTGTTTTTCAGTCAATGTCTCAGAAAGAAATTGTCGAAACAACAAATATTCACCCTGATGATAATGATTACATCAAAAAATTAAAAAACAATGCTTTAGATATATATCTAAGTAATGCATCGAGTGAGTTAGCGGAAAATTTAGCGGCTAATGAAAAACTTGTAAATGCTATTGTCAAAGGAGAAATGCCTGAAGAAGAATTCTCCAAAAATAATGAGCAACTACAGCAAGCTATGGGAGCAAGTGATGAGCAAATGACTCAACTGTCTCAAACTTATGAAAATGCTCGACTTTCCCGTTCTATTCACTCGCTTCAATCTGAAGCACAAAAATTAAAGGCAGGACAGATTCCTAAATTTATGCAACATGCTGATCAGCTCGCGCAACAAACTGAGAAGAGTATCAAGTCTTACATTGAGGATAATAACGCTGTTTCTAAAACTACCATTGCCGAATCCGTTCAAGTTTTAAACCAGGCAAATTCTCTTCTTAATAATTTTACTCAATTTGTCAATTATACAAACAACTATGATACAGTTAGCCGCCTGCAATTTGATAAAATTGCAACGGATAATACGCTGATGGCCGATTTTATTCCTGTCTTTAACAAAGTCAGTACTTATCTGAGTCAAAAAGAAACCGTGGAAGCGCGTATTAAAGAGTTAACAGATTTCCAAAATAAGATTGTAAAATCGGAGCAGCTGGAAGAATCAAGTGTTGTTTTACCTCATCTTATAGGAAAGACTTTGGCTGAAGCACGTAAAACGGCGCATTCAGACTACAAGATTGAAGTTCCTGCCCAATTTGAAGATACGGATAAAGCAACTATTACTAAACAAAGTCCAAATCCTTCAGACTATAGCCGCATTATGAAAGGTCAAACAATTACCGTTCAGACGCAAGAAAAGGAAGAAAAATCTGACTCAGATTCCACAGAAAAAAATGATTCTAAGGACAATGATAATAAAGATAAAGATAAGGATAAAGAAAAGGAGGATAAGTAATGGCTAAAAAAATAATACTGCGTACTCTGTCCATCCTTTTTCTTCTTATCCTAACTTTAGGAGCTGTGGGTGCCATCGGTGCGGTTTACCTTTTAGACAAAGAGTCAGATAATGCTCACACCATTGAGCTCAAGCCCTCACCCCAAGCCATCTCTCAATCTTTTACAATTACAGATATTAATGGCGAACCGCTTCAAGAAACATCCAATATCTACAAGTATATTCCGGCACGGCTTTCAGGTAAAGAGAAAAATATTCCTGAACTTTACACCAAAGCTTTAGTAGCAGTTGAAGACAGTGACTTCTATTCTCGAAAAACTAAAGGTTACTCAATCAAAGGTGTAACAAATGCCCTTTTGTCGGAGGTTCTCACACGTTTGCATCTTGCGAATGGTGCCCGTGGAGGCTCGACGCTTGATCAGCAATTAGCTAAAAACATTGCTCATGGTGGTTTTAATGCCGATAAATCTCTCTCACGCAAAATCGTTGAATTAATCGATGCCCACAGTTTGGCGGAACGCTATTCTCGTAACGAAATTCTGACAAGTTATCTGGATACTTTACGCTTAACACCAGATACTATCGGACCTGGGGCTGCATGGAATAATCTGTTTTCTACTCCAATGATAGCCTCTAAAAAGACGCCTCTCTATATTGCCCAAATCGCTTATCTCGCTGGTCTCGGTCAGGCGCCTACTACCTATGTCCAAGATTTTGCAGGTGCAGGTAAAGAAAGAGCCTTGACTGTCCTTTCCGTTATGAAGTCAAGCAAGATTATCTCAGAGCAAGAATATAAAGACAGCGTTGAGGCTGTCAAAACCAAGCTCGAGCTTAAACCAAGTTATACACAAGGCATCCCCCACGCCTATCAAGCATATATTGCCCAAGTTCAAAAGGAGTTAGGACAACTTGCATTACCACGAAACGCTAAAGTTGTCGTGAAGACTTATGCCACAAAGGCACATCTGGACTACCTCGAAACTGTAGCCAACCATACAGCTCCTGATGTCTCTAATATTCCTCGTAATGAACTTCCTGAAGGAACTTTAACGGCAATTTCTGTGGTGGATACGCAAACAGGACATATCCTTGCATTAAATACAAACTCGGATAATCCTCAGCTTCCTACCTCATCGGTACGCTCTTCTGGTTCAACGATTAAGCCACTCTTAGACTATGCCCCTGCTCTTGAATATGGCTTTATCAATGAAAACAGTACATTGAACGGCAATGCAACGACTTATGCTGATGGAACGCCCTTAATGAACTATGGGGGTAATAATTATGGTCCTGTTCCGGTCAGCTTTGCTCTAGGAAACTCTCTGAACTCTGCTGCTCTGCAAACTTTTGATATGACCAATGACGAGCAAAAAAATAGTATTATGCAACCTCTAGGCATTGCTTCACTTAAATATAATCAGTCTCAGTCGATCAGTTATGACTTCTCTCCTTTACAGTCTGCTTCGGCTTACTCCGCAATCGGTAACGATGGCGTGCGGGTCACTCCAACTGCTGTAGCTTCTGTGAGTGTCAACGGTCAAGAGCTACCACTTGCTAAACCTGAATCACAGCGTGCCATGAGTTCTTCCACCGCTCGCTCTCTCGTCAATCTCATGCAACATGTCACTCAGCCAAATGGCTCAGAGCCCCTAGCTGCACAGCCTCAATGGCCAAATGCTTTTGCAACAAAATCGGGGCTATCGAACTTCCCAGAAACCGCAACAGAGCCTGCCCGCAGTCAAGGTGCTCCTGATGCTTGGATGGCAGCAACATCGACTGGTGTTTCTACTGCTGTTTGGGTGGGAAGCCCTGATATGAGTGGAAAGTACTATGTTCAAGCGGCTCCGATTGAGCAGGAAAATAATATGCGTGTTTATCTTCTCAATAACACGATTCGTTTTATGAATCAAGGACGAAATGTTCCTCCATTCAGCTACTCGGGTACAGCTATGTCCCATGAACCTCTCTTGCCAGAATTGCCCCAATTGGTCGCACCGCCAACTGCGCAAGCTATCCAGCAAGCAAAGAATTTCAATGCCGTTACCCCAAGTGTTACACCTGGACTTGAGGAATTTTATCAGTCCCACCGTCAAGATAAACTTTTAGATGCCGGATCAGTTTATGGTGCTAATGAAAACTAAAAAAAGCTACTCTCATGAGTAGCTTTTTATTATTGCGCAACAGTCAATTGTTCTTGAACATATTGAGCATAAAGAGAATGCGTTTTTACAAGATTGCTGTGTTTACCAGCACCTGTAATTTCTCCTTTTTCAATAAAGTAAATGTTATCAGCATCAACTATTGTTGACAAACGGTGAGCAATTACAAGTGTTGTTCTTCCCTTCATTAAGCTATCCAAAGCTTTTTGAACCATTGCTTCCGATTCCGAGTCAAGGCTGGCTGTAGCTTCATCAAGCATGAGAATTTTAGGATTACGCAAGAAAGCACGAGCAATCGCCAAGCGTTGACGTTGGCCGCCAGATATTTTTACACCACGTTCACCGACTTGGGTATTTAATTGTTCAGGCATATTTTCTACAAAGCCTCTGGCAAATGCCAAATCTAAAACTTCCCAAAGCTGAGTGTCACTATAAGCTCCCTCTAAACCATAAGTCAAGTTATCCCGAATTGTTCCTGCCATAATTGCAGAATCCTGTGAAACAAAGCCAATCTGACTTCGCCAGTCTTTGAGAGAAAGGTTCTCAATGTTTTGATTCCCCATCATAACTTGACCACCAGTTGGTTCATAAAAGCGTTCTAGGATTGAGAAAATAGTAGATTTCCCTCCACCTGAAGGGCCTGCAAAGGCAACGATACTATTAGGCTTTGCTTCAAAAGTAATGTTTTTCAGAATTTCTTCTGAATCATCATATGAAAAAGTGAGATTTTCAACATGTAGGACTTGACCTTCGATATCCAGTATTTCGCCTTGGCTCAAATTTTCTTGTTCCTCGTTTAAGACTTCATTCAGACGTGCTGTGGCTCCAGAAGCTTTTGAGCTAGCTGTAAAGAACATCGCTAGAGTAGGTACGGATCCTATCATATTCATCAAATACATCAAGAAGCTCATCAAGGTAGCCATTGTCATTGCTCCTACAGCTACACGATGAATACCATAGAGGAGGAGTCCAAAGATGGTAGACATCATCAAAAGCATCATGATAGGCTGCATAGAACCATCAAAAATTGCTTCTCTTAAACCTATTTTATAGAGCTTACTAATATTTTTCTCTGCAGATTGAGTAGCTTGTTCTTCTGCATTTGAAGATTTTACGAGGCGGATTTCGCTAAGAACTTCGCTTGCTGTTCCTGAGAAACCTGCTAAAGCATCTTGACGTTGCATCCCAAACTTACGGCCAAAAGTGGCTAAAGGCATAATAATCAGCATAGCTACAGGTACTACCACTACCATAGCAACTGTCATGTGCCAGTCCATACGGAACATCATAAAGATTGAACCTACAAGTAGTAAGAGGCTTGTCAGAGTTTGTGGTACAGTATTTGCTAAGAGATCCTTTACTTGAGTCGTATCATTTACCAAACGGCTACCGATCTCACCTGTTTTGACTTCATCAAAATATTTTACGGGTAGGTGAACCATCTTATTCCAAACTGTTGAACGCAGTTTTTTCACAACATTCTCACCAAAAAAACCAAGAACGGAAGCACCCACTGCACCTAACAAAGCAGACAGAATATAAACCATTACGACATTCCCTAAGAGACCATAATCAATACCTTTAGCAAACCCCGAAATAAGCGGCTGAATCATTTTAGGCACAATAAGTTGCAATATTGCTCCGATGATTCCTGAGAGCAGTCCGATCACAAAGAAAGAATATTTCGGTTTACTTTTTGCTATTAACTTTAAAAAGTCCCTACTTTTTATTTTATTTGCTTTTATTTCTTTTTCCATTTTATCTCCTTGTTTATTTAGTTTTTCATTATTTCAAACTAACAAAAATGATTATAAAACTTTTATTTAGTTTTGTCAACAATAAACTAAGGAAAAAGATAAGATTACTATACTGTCTTCACTTTCCCTCAGACCAGGGTGCGTATTCTATCCTAAAAAATTTTGTCTCGCGCATTTCTTTCTTTTACAAACAAAAAAACCGCACTACTCAGCGGTTTTTAATATAATACAGTATAATGCAAAGCATTGTAAAAGGCGGCAGACGGATTTGAACCGACGATCAAGCTTTTGCAGAGCCATGCCTTACCACTTGGCTATGCCGCCACAACATCAACCATTATATCGAAAACTCACAATAAAAGCAAGAACTTTTGTTACTTGATTTTTTCTCTCATAACTATCTTCAAAAAAGAAAAAATCCTGAAGTTTAAACTCAGGATTTTTTATTTTTCTCAAAGCTTTTGTCAGTATTTATTTTGCTGCTTTTTCTAACTCTTGAAGACGTTTTTCTTGACTGATTATTTCCGTAGCCAAGTCTTTGAAGGTAATTGCGTTCATCAGATGATCCTGAGCATGCACCATATAGAGATCAATTTCGGTACGGATCCCTTGTGCTTCTTTAGTCAGCATATCTGTTTGAACATCATGGGCTTGGAGTAACTCTTGGTTAGACTCCTGAAGTGATTTTTCTGCTGCTTCAAAATCTCCTTCTTTTGCTTGTTGGATTGCTTGGAAGGCTAAGCCTTTAGCATTTCCACCGTGCATGATGATACCCATCACAATTTCCATTCTTTCTTCGTTCATTACATCCCCTTTTATTAGTATTATTTATTTATTTTTTACTTCATTAACGCTTCGGCTGCTTCTAGAACTTTGTCCCCACGCATCATGCCATAATCTTGCATTTTAATCACATCCATAGGTACATCAACAGCTTGGGCTTTCTTTTGTACTTCTGTCTTCATGAAACCAACTTGAGGTCCTAGGAGAAGGACGTCTGGTTTAGGATTACCAGCAAGCATGTTGTCAATATCTGCTGTTGATTTTGCAAAAATTTCGTAGTCCATTCCTTTGTCTGCAGCTGCCTTTTGCATTTTTGAAACTAAAAGTGATGTTGACATGCCTGCTGCACAAGCTAAAGCGATTATTTTATCAGCCATAATATTCTTCCCTCTTTTTCTTTTTTATATTCTTAAGTATACCGCTTTCATTCTAATAATGCAAATGTTTTCATAAGCTGAATGAAAGACTTTACAGGTTTTCACCATTACTTTGAATGAGTGCTTTGTACCAATAATATGAATCTTTAGGAATCCGTGCCAAGCTTCCTTGCATAGATTCATCTTGCTCTACATACACAAAACCATAACGTTTTTGATAGCCATTCAACCAACTTAATAAGTCCGTGTAGGACCATGTATGGTAGCCGATGACATGTGCTCCATCTGATATAGCTTCTTTTATTGCTTTAACATGACTTTCTAGATATTTAATCCGATAGTCATCGTGGACTTTCCCATTCTCTAGTTTGTCATATTCGCCCAACCCATTTTCCGTAATCATTACAGGAATACGATAGCGGCTCGTAATGCGTCGCAAAGCAATACGTAAGCCCACTGGATCAATCTCCCAATCCCAATTTGTACGTTCTACTGCTGGATTCGTCACGCGCTTATATAGCCCTGGAATTCCTTGATCATCACTAGAACCCTTGACTCCTGTTGTATTCATCTTACCGATTGTAACCCCGCCTTCGAGTGGATTCCACGCAGTAGTAGATGTTTGGT
The DNA here is from genome assembly GCF_016027715.1 of Lactococcus garvieae. Taxonomy (NCBI): domain Bacteria; kingdom Bacillati; phylum Bacillota; class Bacilli; order Lactobacillales; family Streptococcaceae; genus Lactococcus; species Lactococcus garvieae. Next base: position 2,061,618 of record NZ_CP065691.1, on the reverse strand, counting down.
AATAGTTAATGCCTAAAAAATCTGGTTTTGCTGATTTAAGCAATTCTACGTCTCCATCTTCTATCTCAAACATCAAATCTTTTTCCTTGAGATAGTTTAGACCTGCGATAGGATATTCTCCATAACAGTAAACATCCATCCAAAAATGAGCAAACATTTCTTCTGCATTTTCAGCAGCTAAAACATTCAAAGGATCAGAATTAATGGCATAGTTTGGAGTATAGGCAAAAGACGGTCCGATTTGTCCCGGCATCTTCATGTCATGAAATTTATTGATCACAGCTGCATTTGCTAGGTTTGCATGGTGATTAACCTGATAGAATAATTTCATATCCACTTTTCCAGGTGGATGTGTCGCCAAAATCCAGCCATGCTGCGTAAAGATATTTTGTTCATTTAATGAAACCCAATACTTCACTTTACCCTTTAAAGCTTTAAACAACACTTCAGAATAATTCACGAAATCCTCAATAATCCGACGATTTTCCCAACCTTGATATTCTTCTTCCAAAGCCTGTGGTAAATCCCAATGATAAAGAGTTACCACAGGTTCAATATTATGTGCAATTAATTCATCCACTAAGTCAATATAAAATTGTAATCCTTTTTGGTTGATTTCACCACGGCCTTGCGGAAAAATACGAGACCAAGCAATCGAAAAGCGATAGGATTTGAGTCCCATGTCTGCCATAAGGCTGACATCCTCTTTATAACGATGGTAATGGTCAACAGCAACATCTCCTGTTGTTCCTTTAAAGGTTTTACCGGGGATGCGGACAAAGTTATCCCATACAGACAGACCTTTGCCATCTTCATCGTGTGCCCCTTCAACCTGATAAGCAGCTGACGCAGAACCCCATAAAAAATTTTGTGGGAAAGGCTTGAGTTTTTTATGTTCCATTATAGTTTTTCTCCATTTGATTTGATAAAGGAATTTTTTCGAGCATTATAAATTACCTTTTCCTTTATTCTTCTTTTGAGTCTATATTTATTATAGCGCTTTCAGGAAGGGCTTTCAAGAGAACTTCTTTTCTTCTCATTGCTTTCCGAAACAAAAATAAAACAGTGTAGAAGCTAAGAAATTAGCTATTTTTATTCATATGATACAAAAAAACTTGCAAAATCCTGCAAGTTTTTGAAAACATGTTTCATATTCAGAAACAAAATTACCTTTAATCCTCCAAAAAATGAAGAGTTTTATGTGCTAAAACTTCGAGAACTGCAAGAACTGGAAGTTGAGTCGTCAAGTTTCCCAAAGGGTAAAGTTTAGACCATTCTGGTGTCAAGTTATAAAAGAGTTGCAAATCAGCTAGTCTACCTACAGTACTGTCTTCATTATTTGTCAAAGAAATTATCTGCGCCCCTTCTTGCTTGAACTCTAACTCTTTATTGATAATCTGAATCGTTTCGCCTGAAGCCGATAAAATCAAGGCAATAACATTTCCTGTACCATTGATTTGAATTGCTTGAAAGGGGTCATTAATCACAAATGCACGTAAACCTGCATTCACAAAATACTTGCAAGCATAGTCAGCCAATGAGCCCGAGTTACCAATCCCCATAAAAACAGTATAATCCGCCTTAGCAATCATTTTTGCTGCTTCTGTCAGACGTTTTTGATAGCTTTCGGAGTTCATCCGTCGCAAAAACATATCAAATTCTAACATATTATCATAATGTTGTTCTTCTGCCGTTTTAGGTTTGCTTTGATTTTTCAGAAAGAACTTTAATTCAGCCCAACCATTGAAACCTAACTTGGTACTCATTCTCACAATGGTCGTTGTGGAAACATGTAGTTGGCTCGCCAAACTTCGAATTGTGGCCTTTTGAACTTTTTCTGGTGACTTTATGACGAAGTCAAGAACCAAAGTTTCGAGTTCATTGAGCTTGCTTATCTGTTCTGGTTGAAACATGAAAACTCCTTTATCTAGCAGAAAATAGTGTAAATTTAATCAAATAGTAGCCTAGGGCTAGAGTCTCCCTAGCGTAATGTCCTAAGGTTTGGGGGGGCGTGTCATGAGTGAAAGCAGCAAAGCCTTCATAATCTTCATAGCCTAATTTCGAGGCCAAGTAAAGACTACGATACAGATGAAAATCACTGGTAACTATCACTGTTGCCCCGCGAATATACTTTTTAGAAAACGCGAAATTCTCTACAGTATTTCGCGCCTTCTTTTCTTGAATAATTCGATCAGAGTTTAATCCATGACTTTTAAGATACCTTGCCATCCCCTCAGCCTCAGATACAGGAGATCCAGCGCTGCGATAACCTGACACAATCACTTGTGCACGAGGATTATGCTGAGCAAGTTCTAAGGCAGTATCTAGGCGATCCTTGGTCGTTTGAGCGGGTTGTCCGTTTGAATTAATTTTACTTCCTAGAACCAGTATCGTTTCTATATCTTGAGTGTTTACTGAGCGATTTCCACTTGCACTAAAAATCAACCCTAGACAAATAAGAGCATAGATCAAACCCAAACCAATAATGAAGCTTAAAACTCTGAAGAATTTTTTCATTAGAATTTTTGTTTACGTGATTCTCGTTGTTTTCGTGCGTTTTTGGTATGCTCAGCACGGCGCTTTTTAGTATTTTCTTCTTCAATCGCCCACTTCAATGCGCGTTTATAGCCTGGCTTAACTTTTTTCTTACTCTTAGCCAATTGCCCACGCATTTTATTTGAAAGTTCTCCCGTCTTAGCTGCACGCTTTTCACGGCGGTCACGATCATAAGAATCAACGATTTCACCATTTTTAACAGCTTTAGGTTGGAAAGTTACACCCATTTTTTCAATTTCACGAATAGCGGAATCGTCTGATGGACTATAAAGCGTAATAGCTGTTCCCGACAAGCCGTTACGTCCTGAACGGCCAACACGGTGAACAAAGAATGACAAATCACGAGGAAGTTCATCATTGATAACATGACTTACACCTTCAATATCAATACCACGAGCAGCAATATCTGTTGCCACGACAAATTGGTAATCCAAGTTTTTAATACTTGCCATGATACGTTTACGTTCACGTGGTGGGATATCTCCATGAATTTTAGCTGCTTTTACACCATTGTTTACAAGGAAATGATGGATGTCATCCACACGCCCTTTAGTATTTGCAAAAATCATTGCCATATATGGGTTAGCTGCTTTGGAAAGCTGAAGTAAAATCTGATTGTGCGACGCACCTTTAGTTGAAATCAACCAGTTTTCGATGGTGTCTGAGATAACTGTTTTATTCGCAATCTTTTCCATGACTGGGTTATTCAAGTACTTCTTCAAGAAAGGTTGCAGTTTTTGAGGGATAGTTGCTGAGAAAACCAGCATTTGTACTTTTTTACCAAAGCTAGATGCAATTTTATCCACATCTGTCAAGAAACCCATATCCAAGGTCATATCAGCTTCATCGACAACAAAGATAGAAGCAGTATGGATAATTAAGGCACCTGATTTGAGGAGGTCTTGAATACGACCTGGTGTACCGATTACGATATGTGGTTGAGCTGATTCAAGTTTCTTAATTTGACGTGCTTTATCTGTACCACCAACATAGTTTACAACACGAATAGCATCATTGAATTTCGTAAACTCTTGCGCTGCATGATAAATCTGGGTCGCAAGTTCACGAGAGGGAGCGGTAATAACCGCTTGAACCTCATCAAGATCTGTATTTAATTGTTGGAAAATAGGGAGCAAGAAAGTATGTGTCTTTCCTGATCCTGTTTTTGATTCCCCTACCAAATCACGGCCTGATAATACGACAGGAATAAGTTTTTCCTGAACGGGGGTCGGTGAAACAAACTTGATTGCCTCAAGTGTTTCGTTGATATACTCTTTAAAGTTAAATTCTGTAAATTTCATAGCTCCTATTATAGCATGAATATAGGATTTATAAAACCAGGTTCGCCTTGTAAACAACAATTCTTTTAGAAAAATTATTTTATATCAAAAAAAGAACCCTCAATGAGCGTTCTTTTTTATTTTATTTAGCATTTGCATAAAGTTCGTTTACTTTATCCCAGTTAATCAAGTTAAAGAAAGCTTCGATGTAATCTGGACGAACGTTGTGATATTTTAAGTAGTAAGCATGTTCCCAAACATCGAGACCAAGAACTGGAATTTGACCGTCAGAAATTGGATTGTCTTGGTTTGCAGTAGAAACAACTTTAAGTTTACCGTAATCCAGTACTAACCAAGCCCAACCTGATCCGAAGCGACCTGTTGCAGCTGTTTTAAATTCTGCTTTAAAGTCATCAAATGAGCCAAAAGCTTCATCAATAGCTGAAGCGATTTCACCAGTTGGTGCGCCACCAGCATTTGGAGCTAACCATTCCCAGAACATTGTGTGGTTAAGATGTCCCCCACCGTTATTGCGAACTGCAACACGAATGTCTTCTGGCAAGCGATCCAAATAAGCCACCAGCTCTTCAACTGTTTTGTCAAAGAACTCAGGGTGTTTCTCGATTGCAGCATTAAGATTGTTTACATAAGTTTGGTGGTGTTTATCATGGTGCAAGTGCATTGTTTCTTCATCAAAGAAAGGTTCCAAAGCGTCATATGCGTAAGGTAATTCTGGAAGTGTGTAAGCCATAGTATTCTCCTTAAATTTTAATATACTATTATTATAAAGAAATAAGAACCGTTTACAAAATTATCTGTTTATCTTTTTCTTTCATCTAGAAAGTACTTGAGCTCTTTGTTATAGATAAATTCAACCTGTGATAAGGCACTCAAATCCCGCGCTCCGACTAAAGTATAGAGCTTAGTGAGATCATCCTTCCACTGTGCAAACATTTCTTCTAAAGCTTGTATTCCTTCTTTCTGAAGTACTGAAAGAACATAACCAGCAGAACTTACCAAAGAAGCCCCCAAAAGTTGAGCATGAAGTATATCTCGTGGAGAACTTACTCCCCCTGTAGCGATCAAAGGTTTACTATTTTGGGCCAGATGAGCTTCTATCAGACTTTCAGGACCAGTAAAACCATAATCATTTAAATCTAAAGTGCTTTGCCCGCGTCCACTCTCAATCCAAGCAAAATTTGTCCCACCTTTACCACCCACGTTAATAGCTGCTACCGCAGTTTGGCTTAGTTGGTGAAACATCTTTTGGCTCATGCCAAAGCCAACTTCCTTGACAATAACAGGTACATCAAGGTTTTCAGCAATATGGTTTATATTTTCAAGCCAGTAGAAAGTACGATCTCCCTCACTATCTTTCATCACTAGCTCTTGTCCAGTATTAACATGGATTTCTAAAGCATCTGCTGATAGCATATCAACAGCTTTTAGAGCATTTTCTAGAGGGTGACCTGCACCAATATTGGCAAAAATAAAGCCTTGTGGGTTATGTTGACGTACTTGACGAAAACCTTCCTCTAACTCAGGGTATTTAAGTGCAATGGACTGTGAACCTACAGCCATAGCTATTTTCTGGTTCGCAGCGATTTCTGCTAGCTCTAAATTAATCTTATCTCCTTTTTTTGAACCGCCAGTCATAGCTTCGATGTAAAAAGGAAAATCAAACTGATGTTCAAAAAGAGAGATAGATAAGTCAACCTCTGCTGTCGCAATCTCTGGTAAGCCGTTTGGTACCAACCGTAGAGCCGACGAAAACTCTGAAGTGTTTCGTCCTTCTCGCCAATATTTCAAGCCAAGAGAAAGATGCTCGTCTTTACGATGCCCATGGATTTCTTTAGTCATTTTGCTTTCCTATTCTTGCTTTTTCAAGTTTCATGCCTTCTTCTTCCAGAACCACTTTTAATTCAGCTATATTTTCTTCATTTTTTGCAAAAAGAATAATATTTTCTCCAAACCCTGCTCCTGAAATCTTTCCTGCAAACTCTGGTTGGCTATTAATAATATTGAGAGCCAAGGCCAACTGATCTGTCATATACCCCTTGGCTTGGTGTTCAATAAGAAGCAGTTGATTTTCCAGAAGTTTTTCTTTGAAGAGTTCAAAGTCTTTCATATCAATCGCTGTACTGATCTCAATTACTAACTCATCACTTTTAGTAAAAAATTCATCGGAGAGTTTTTGTTTGAGCTTTTCTCCTGTTTTGGCAGATTTATTTGTTTGCACCACATAAGCTGACCAAGGAATATTTATCGGTATGACACGTTGGTGATTTTCATAGAAAATACTGCCGCCATACATAATAGCAGCAACATCCCCACGTGAACCACTGCCTTGGACATCATAGTGAGCCTGAGCAGCAATCTCAAATCGTTTGGCAAGTGGTAGATTCAAATGAAAAAAAGCATTCAAAGCATTCACAACACCCACCACAACACAAGCCGATGAGCCATAGCCTTTCTTATTTTCACCGTAGCCCAAACCACTTTTAATATCAAGATGAAAATCTTGATGGAGGGGAGCTTCTTTTAAAACATACTCAATAGCTGTCATAGCAAAGTTCCAAGGCCCTGTTCGATCCGCTTGAAAATCCTTGATTGAGAAAGAACTGTCTGGCATATCCACATTGCTGTGCAAAAGAGAGGGCCCTGAGGTTGCTGAAATACTTACTTGAAAATCACTTTCAAGGCTAGTTACGAGTGCTAAGCCACCCGGGCGTGTAACTGCATACTCACCAGCAATAAAAAGCTTCCCTGGAACATCTGTCTTATAAGTATTCAAGGCCGCCTCCTGCATGTGCAAGGTCAAAAGTAATTTCGGGGAAATTCTCACGGAATTTTTCTAAAAGGACATTTTCTGTCGCACGATCAGTAATTATCTTAACATTTGGCCCTGCATCAATCGTCACAAAAGCGAGTAGCCCTGCTTTATAGCAGTCCTGTGCAAAAGCCACAATACGTTGTGTATCTTCTGTAAAATAATCAAAGGGTTCTGCACACAAACGGTTTTGCTGATGCATGCCTAAAGCATTATCCTCAGCAATAAGCCCAATCTTTTCAATATCGGCTTGACGTATTGCTGCTTTCATTTCTTCCAACTGACGCGCTGATTTTTCAACCCATGCACTATAAGTTGGTGCAGTTTGTGCAAGTTGCATCCCTTTTGTTGAAGACATTTTCTTTTGCGCACTTGAGATTTCAGCTACAATCATTGACAGGTTGATATCCTCATCATAGAAACTTTCTGCATAGGATGAAGCATCATCTTCCCCCTTATTCCAAATGGCAAAATTTCCAAAAATAGAACGCGATGCTGAACCAGAACCACGCCGTGCAATGCGGGACATTTCAGTCAAATCTGCAGGTAACTCTAAAAGTCCAAACATAGCTCCTGTTAAGGCTGCAAAGCTTGATGCTGATGAAGCTAACCCCGCAGCAGTAGGCACATGATTTTCTGAGGTCACTAAAATACCTGGAAAATCACCATGCTTTGCTCGCAACATATCTAAAAAGTTATGCACTCGGGTTGCATCGATGTCGTTTCCATTGAGAATCAATTGATCATGTTCAGAAAAAGCCACAGATGTGGTTGTGTAAAATTGATCCAAAGTCATTGATAAGGAGCTTGTCGTCGGGATATTCATAGTTACATCTGCTTTACCCCAATATTTAATCAGAGCAATGTTCGTATGTGCTCTTACAGTAAATTCATTCATTCTTCATTTTTCCTCTTGTGAGTTTATCTCTCTTATTATAACAAAGGGAGTGGGATTTAGCTATTTCTCGTTTTTATTTCTATCTTGACTCGTCCTACCTGAAGATATTAAAAAATCACCACTTACGGTGGCGATTGGGGTTTTACTCACATTGTTCTATGGCATACATCCTGACTCTCACCTTACCACTGTAACATGGCAAGGTGCGTGGTTTACAACATAGGCCGTGGTAGAGCCTAACGTCATCCGTTCAAAATAATTTGAACCGGTGGCTCCTATCACGATTAGATCTGCTTTTTGTTCTGTCGCAAATTCAACAATTTGCCTTTTGGGAGATCCTACCACCACAAAAGTTTGTGGGTTGAGAATATCTTTTACAATATCCAGTGCTTTTTGCAGAATCATCTCTGAAGCTTTTGTGTAATTCTGTTTGAGAATGGGTAAAGCATGCCCGTACAAACTCCCATCATCTTGAACTGTCAAAATAAAAAGTTCATCATTATTGAATCGCGCGATTTCTGCTGCTTCACGAAGCGCTTTATACGAGTTTTCTGATCCATCAAGGGGCACTAATACTTTTTTATAATTACTCATGGTGTCACCTCCATCACTTGACTACATTATAATGCTTTCATCTAGTAAATGGAAGCGCCTTGCATTTAGAAGTAATTTTTTTGATGTTTAGAGTAAATAAAAACCCTCGAAAATACGCTATTTCCAAAGGTTTTCTTATATTTTCAGTTTAAACAGAGTAAATCCATGTGTTTTTAGCACCATTTTTTAATAATTTTTGGCTAATATGGATAGCATCTTTTTCATTAGCAGCCAAGGCCACCATAACTCCTCCGAGACCTGAGCCCGTGAGTTTGGCACCAAGGGCACCATTTCTTAAGGCTGTATCTACAAGCGTATCTAAACGAGGGTGTGATACACCTAAAGCGGAGAGATTGGCATGCGCATGATTCATCACTTGCCCAAGTTCTTCCAATTTATTTGTCATCAAGAAATCTTTTGAGGCTTTAGAAAGCTCTCCCAGATGATTAATATGCCCTTGGGCTTTTATCTTATCGTCTGTTAATTTTTCTCTTACCATGCTGATAGCTTGGCTCGTAAAGCCGTGTACGCCTGAATCACCAATCACCAGATAGCCCGAAAGATTCAAGTCAAAAGGTTCTGCCGTTTGGCCCTTAATAAACCAAAGCGGTAGCTCAGAGTTTACAGTTGCCACATCTATACCTGATGAACGACCATGCGTGATGTTTTCTGAGAAATTAGCAAAAGATAAAAGTACTTCATCGGTCAGCTTAGCATCAAAGAAATCATAAAAAGCACGTGTGATGGCTGTAGCTAAAGCCGCAGATGCTCCTAAACCACGCCCTAGAGGAATATTCGAATCAATTTCTAACGAGAACGGAAGTCTTACAGAATCAAATTTCTCTAAAAGACGTAAAATAAGTTGGCGTACCCCCTCAAATTCATCTCCGAGCACATCTAGTCTGCGACGTGATTCATTATTTTCAATGTATTGTCCATATTTGATAGAAGAAATCGTAACGGTTGTCTTCAAAATCGTCACTGGAAGCGCAATAGCAGGTTGGCCATAAACGACTGAGTGCTCCCCAATCAAAATTAATTTGGAATGAGCCGTTCCTGTGCCCATTTTATTTGTAGTCATAACTATAAATTCTCCATTAACGTACGCAAAGGTACTTGACAATTTTATAAAATTTGCGAGTGAAAATCAAGTAGAAATTCTTTTTTTTAGACAAATTGCCTAAAAAACCGAGACATTTATTCTTTCTTTTCTCATATTTGGGAAAAAAAGCTATAATAAACTATGGAAAATTTACGTAATGCTCTCGAAAATATGGAAGTCGTAACTTTAGGTGCAGCCGTTAAGTTTAGCGGTTTAAGCCGGGAAGATGTTCTTCTTTTTATCCACAACAATCCTCATCTCCGTGTTTTTGACGAGGAAAATCAATATTGGATTAATGAGAACGTGGACGGACATTGTTAAAAATAAAAAGTGCTTAGGCACTTTTTATTTATATTGTTCCATACCTGGAACTTGATCACCACCAAAATATTTTTGAGAAAGCTCTTTTAAATAACCTTCCTCAGCCATTTTTTTGATTTCCTCATTGAGATCTTTTTGAAGCTGGGTTTGGCTATTATCGAGTATATAATAAGTATAAGTCTTAAACTCAGGGTATTTTTCAAGATCAGTAGGCACCGTATCAGAAATACCTGTTACTGCATGTTCTTTCACAAGATTTTCAGCCGCTGATTTTGATGCAAAGATGAAATCCATCTGTCCATCAGATAATGCTTGCAGACGCTCTGCTAAGCCACGCTTTGAATAATCTACTGTAATCTTTTTATCGGGGTTAGAGTTGTTCCATTGATCCATGATATCACCATAGTTTGTCCCCGTTGGAATTTCAGTCTTTTTCCCTACAAGTCCTTCGATAGTTGTTATTTTATCTTTATCATTTGAGAAGATTGCATTGATTCCTTGAGTTGTGGGGTAGCTAAAGAGATACTTTTCTTCACGGGCTTTTGTTTTACCGTAAATGTTTACCCCAATATCTGCTCGTCCCGCATCTAAGGCTGCTAATATGGCACTGTCATCATAGGTCTGAAACTTAAATGTATATTGTGGCAGTTGCTCATCTACTTTTTTCAAAATATCATATTCATAGCCTGTCAGCTGACCATCCTTAGTGTATTCATAAGGATTTGATGAACCAGATATTGCTATATTTACTGTCGTTGTCTTTTTTTGCGTGTCGCTTGTATTTTTACTTGAATCTGAGCAAGCCGCCAAAAGAGTAAGGCCAGCTGCGCTCAAAGCTAGTAAGGTAAGAATCTTATTTTTTTTCATTATATCTCCACTTCCTTTTTACTCACTTTTTGATTTTAACATAATCTATACAATTTACTTTTCTCTAAGTTTGGAAATAAAGTTTCTTCTATTTTAAAAGTAAAAAAAAAAAGCCAGCACTGCTTTTTTTATAAATCATGGTATTGGGCATAAAGCTCTTGTCTCACTAAATCACGTTCTTTTGCTATTTGCTTAATAGCTACGTTAGGTTTCATTCCTGCGTCAACAAGAGCTAGAACAGCTTCTAGCGGAGTCGTTTCGGATTCTTCTTCAGAAACCATCTCCCCATCAAAACCTGAAACAATAATCAAACACTCTCCTTTGATAGGCTGCTCTTTTAATGAGAGTAAAATTTCAGAAATTTTACCGCGTCGGTATTCTTCATATATCTTTGTTAATTCTCTTACCAAAGCAACTTGTCGATCACCATAAACCGATGCTATATTTTCTAAAGTCTCCGCTACCCGGTAAGGCGACTCATAGAAAATTTGGGTTTCCGGATAAGCTACTTTTGTTTCCAAAAACTTTTTTTGCTCTCCTTTTTTCCGAGGCAAGAAGCCGTAAAAAATATGCGGCTGTGGCACTAATCCTGAAGCAATGAGGGCTGTAATCCCAGCTGATGCACCAGGCAGAGCTACCACGTCAATATTCAACTTGATTGCTTCTACCACTAAGTCGTGGCCTGGGTCTGATATTGAAGGCATCCCGGCATCAGATACCTGAGCCAGTGATTTTCCGGATAGAAGGAAATCAAGTAGTTTCGGAATTTTATCAAATGAATTATGCTCATGAAAAGATTCTTGCGCCACCTTAATTTCAAAATGATTTAAAAGTTTTTGCGTGTTTCGTGTATCTTCACTCGCAACCAAGTCGACACTACGGAGCGTTTCCAAAGCTCGTAAAGTCATGTCTTGCATATTTCCAATCGGGGTAGGCACCAGGTAAAGTTTACCCGCTTCACATTTCCCCTTGAAACTTTTTTGTATATTGATCATCTATATAGTAACTCCAAACAGTCCAAACAGTTTTCACCATCTTGCAATCGTTCTGCATAATGCAAGTGGCAAACATGAAAACCTTCATTAAAAATTTGGATGAGATTTGGATTGGGTTCATTTTTGGATTTTGAACTGGCTTCCTCTTCTTTTTTCTCAACATGAGCTAAACGCTCACGCAATTTTTCATTTTCCATGCGAATTGTCGCATTTTCTTTTAATGATTCATCTAGTGCATGACGTACTGTCGAAATTTGGCTTAAAGTATAAGCTAAACTTTCTTCCAGTAATCCTAATTGCACATAAATCTCATTCTTATCAGTCATAATTTCCCCCATAAATTATCTAGATACTATCGATTTTTAAACTTTTACTTCTGAAATGTCGAATTCTTTTATTGTATTTTCCAGTCGCAGTTTGACTCTATTGTTCAAAATATTAAGTCCAATAACTTTTCCTTCGCCTTCATCTGTCACAATATGTTCACCAAAATCAGGGAAATTTTTACGTGCTTCACGGTAAAATTCATCTTCATAAGAAAGACAGCACATCAAACGCCCACAAAGCCCATTAAGTTTGCTTTGTTTCAAAGATAAAGACTGATTTTTAGCCATCTTAATGGAAACATTCGGAAACTCATAGATAAATTCCGAACAACATAAAGGACGACCACATGGCCCAACCCCACCATAAATCTTGGCAGCATCACGCGCACCGATTTGTCTAAGCTCGATCCGTGTTCTAAAAGTTGCAGCTAGCTCTTTAAGCAGAGCACGGAAGTCTACTCTATTCTCTGATGTGAACGAGACAAAAAGTTGACTTTGATTTAAATTATAAGCTGCATCTGTGATTTTCATGTCAATTCCATTGGCAGCTACAATCTGGCGAATCGTGAGACAGGCTTGATATGAAAGTTGTTCTGTCGCCTCAATCATTTCCTGATCTTCTTTTCCTATTGCTCGAACAATTTCACCTGATATATCAACTTTGCTATCTGGTGGCAACTGCTTCATCACACGACCATAAGATTTGCCTTTAGCATTTTGAATAATCACTGGAGTTCTTGGCGCAAACTCTTCGTGGCCACCTACAAAAGTATTCTGTTCTCCATGAGTAAACTCTACTTCATAAATCATAGTTTCTTCTTCCTATTTCAGTACGATGTATTCTAAGCAAGCGCCAAAGCGAACATTGCTTTTCCACATTTTTTCTGCTTGAAAAGTTCTTTGCGTTAAAGTTGGCATCTTCTCTTGATTAAAGAGTTCCAAGAGTAAGGCAAAAATAAAACTCTGCCTCTCTTTTTCCTCAATGTTTTCCGTTATATTAGAAATATAGAGGAAAGCTTCTCTAGGGTCATTTTTTAATAATTTTATCAACTGTTGCACTTTATTTAGAAGTTCTGTGAACCATGCGGCACCAGCAATTTCTTGCGCTTCTTCCAGTGAATTACAGATGCGACTGAGGAGCTCTGCTTGTGTTTTTAGGGCACCATTTTTTTCAAGCGCTTCTTGTAAGTAGTGACTATTCTTCGGAAAGCTAAACACTTGCGTTCGGGACTTTATGGTTGGTAAAATTAAATTTTCATTTTCAGTCAGTAAAAAGACATGCGTTGCCTTGTCTGGTTCCTCAATTGATTTCAGCAAAGCATTTGCTGCATTACTATTCATCTTCTCCGCTTCCGTAATCAGAACAACCTTCTGAGCACTCTCGAAACCTGACTGACTAAAAACTTCAGCTAAGTCACGAATTTGCCCAGTCTTTATCGTTTGTCCATCTGGACGAATAACGTGTAGATCAGCAAATTTCTCCGCTGCAACGAGGCGACAGTGTCGGCACTCTTCACAAGGCAAGCCCTGTGTAGGATTTTCACAAAAAATCGCTTGACTTAACCAAATGGCCATATCGAAACTGCCAAAACCTCCACTGAATAAATAAGCATGGCTCAGCTTATTCGCTTGTAATACATAACGAAAACGTTCAAAAAGTGCCGGTTGAATTTCCGCGATATTCATGAAAACTCCTTTCTTTGAAATTTTGTTACAAATGAAATCTATTTTTTATTACAGATAATGCTTCTGCAACAACTGCTTCCAGTTCTTGACTAGCATCTATCGTAACAAAGCGCTCTGGTTCGTTTTTCACGATTTCCAGATAGCCTTTTCTGACTTTTCGATGCATGTCTGCACGTTCTAAATCAAGACGATTGACCTCATCTGCTCTATTTTTCATAATACGTTCAAGTGCAACATCTGTATCAATATCGAAATATAATGTCAAATCTGGTTTAAGACCATCTGTTGCAAATTCATTAAGCCAGTTTACAGGTTGAACACCAAGTTCACGTCCGTAACCTTGATAGGCAACAGACGAATCAATAAATCGGTCTACAATTACTAACTTACCTGCCTCAAGAGCAGGCAGCATTTTGGTTTGCATATGTAGACGTCTTGCTGCTGCAAAGAGCATTAACTCGGTCTTACTATCTATCTCCGTATTCTCTGTACTGAGAATTATATTGCGAATTTCTTCTGCTACACGCACACCCCCAGGCTCGCGTGTGGAGACCACTTTATATTGCGATCTCTCTAGTTCTGGAAGTATTTTTTGTAAAACTGTTGTTTTTCCAGCTCCATCTGGCCCTTCCAAGCTAATTAGTATTCCACTCATAAGATATATTATAGCAAAAATAAAAGGAAAAAATAGGGAAAAAATGTTCTTTTGTACTTATTATCTTCTATATACGTTTCTTATTTTACGGATTGTTTCACTTTTGTAAAATTTCTATATTATGGAATGCTTTACCTTGCTATACTACTGTAATAATTGTATAATGAGAAAAGCAAATAATATTATATACATCTAAGCGAAAGGATTATCATGAAAAAAATTCTTGTTGTTGACGACGAAAAACCAATTTCAGATATTGTAAAATTTAATCTTGTCAAAGAAGGGTATGAAGTAGTCACTGCTTTTGATGGTGAAGAAGCTCTTGAACTCTTTGAAGCAGAAAAACCAGACCTTATTTATCTTGATTTAATGTTACCAAAAATTGACGGACTTGAAGTTACACGTCAAATCCGTAAAACTTCAGAAGTACCAATTTTAATGGTTTCTGCCAAAGATACAGAGTTTGATAAAGTTATCGGCCTTGAACTTGGTGCAGATGATTACATCACAAAGCCATTTTCAAATCGTGAATTGTTGGCTCGTATCAAATCAAACTTGCGTCGTATGACAAACGTTCCTGTAGAACAACCAAAAGATTCTAAAAAAGAATTGGTTATTGGTACACTACGTATCAATCCTACGCACTATGCAGCTTACAAAAACGAAACTCAATTAGACTTGACACACCGTGAATTTGAACTTCTTTACTACCTTGCACAGCATCTTGGGGAAGTTATCACACGTGAAACTTTACTTGAAACAGTTTGGGGCTACGACTATTTCGGTGATGTTCGTACAGTTGACGTTACAGTACGTCGTCTTCGCGAAAAAGTTGAAGATACACCAAGCCGCCCTCAATATGTATCCACACGACGTGGTGTCGGCTACTACATGAGCGAACCACATGAATAAATTTTTTAATTCGATAGTACTTAAAGGAGTAGTGATTCATCTACTTCTTTTTGGCATTTTTGAGATAACAAATAGTACCTTTTATCAGACAGATACAACGGCACTTTTACAGTTTTTTATTTTTTATCTCATTACCCTAAGTCTTCTTATTTGGTATCTTAGTCGCTTAGCCCAGTCTGCAAATAAAATCTCCAATCAAGTAGATAATTTTTTACAAAGTAATTATGAAAATCGTCAGAGGTCTACTGACAACGATGAACTCGCAAGGGCTTATAACAAACTATTATTGTTAGGGCATGAGATTGAAGATCGACAAGAACATCTAGAAAATCAGCGTAACCAGCTAGAAAGTATTTTGACTTATCTGGCTGATGGAGTCATTACTACCGATAGACATGGTCATATCAATCTAGCTAACCATGCAGCCCTTAACCTCTTAGACCAAACAAGTGAAGAAATTATTGGAAAAGAGTTAATCAATATCTTAAAGATAGCCGATGATTATTCTTTCCATGATTTACTCCAAAAAGAGCCTGAGTTAACTCTGAATACTATTAATTGCGATGGCGCTGCTGTTATTCTCCGAATTAACTTTATGCTTTTCCGTAGTGAGTCCGGATATATCTCTGGTATTATTGCCGTCATCCATGATACAACTGAACAGGAAAAGATTGAGCGTGACCGCCGACTTTTCGTCTCTAACGTTTCTCATGAGCTACGTACACCTTTAACATCTGTTAAAGCTTATCTGGAAGCACTGAATGACGGCGCCCTCTCTGATCCTGAAGTAGCAGCAAACTTCGTGGACGTTTCACTTAATGAAACAGATAGGATGATTCGGATGATTGGGGAGCTTCTAGAACTCTCCCGTATGGACCAAGATAAAGTCAAACTCCACACAGAAGTCATTAATTATGTTGATTTTATCAATTATATTATTGATCGATTCGATAAAATCATTGAAAAAAATTACAGCAATTTCAAAATTATTCGTCAAATACCTACACAAGAAATCTGGCTTGAAATCGATACAGACAAGCTGTCACAAGTTATTGACAATATTATTAATAATGCCTTTAAATATTCTCCAAATGGTGGTAATATAACTATAGCTGTATGGTGTGAAAATAATAAAGCATTTACTTCTATTACGGACCAAGGAATGGGAATTCCTAAATCTGGCTTGACCAAAGTTTTTGATCGTTTCTACCGGGTAGATAATTCATCAAGAAACAGTCAGATTGGTGGGACGGGCTTGGGTCTGTCTATTGCTTTTGACATTATGAAACTACATAATGGAGATATCCAAGTCACTTCAGATGGTAAAAGTGGCTCAACTTTCACTTTATCTCTACCTTACAGCGATGAGATTAATCAAGAAAATAATGACTGGGAGGATTTTGCTGAATGAGCAACGAATCAGCATTTAAATATTCAATTTTAGCTTCAGGTAGTACTGGAAACTCTTTTTATCTGGAAACACCTGAAAAGAAAATCCTCGTAGATGCCGGACTATCAGGTAAAAAGATTGAGAGTCTATTAGGCGAAATAGATCGTGATATTAAAGATATTGACACACTTCTTATCACACATGAGCACAGTGATCATATCAAGGGTATTGGCGTTCTTGCACGAAAGCATGGCATTCAGCTCTATGCAAATGAACTGACTTGGCAGGAACTCGACAGTAAAAACTCATTAGGAAAAATATCTAGTGATCAAAAACATATTTTTGAGATGGGCAAAACAAAAACCTTTGGTGATATTGACATTGAAAGTTTTGGAGTCAGCCATGATGCCATCGCACCACAATTTTACCGTTTCATGAAGGACGATAAATCCTTTGTCTTACTAACAGATACAGGTTATGTAAGCGACCGTATTCGAGGAACAATTGAGAATGCTGATGGCTACCTCATGGAAAGTAACCATGATATTGAAATCCTGCGGATGGGAGGATATCCTTGGAAAACTAAGCAACGTATCCTTAGCGACCAAGGTCACTTATCTAACGAAGATGGTGCAGAAGCAGCATTTAATGTTTTAGGAAACAAAACTAAGCGTATCTTCCTTGGTCACCTAAGCCTAAACAATAACATGCAAGAACTTGCACACATGACTATGGATGGATTTCTCGCCCAACATGACGTAGATACTAAACGTGATGTACACATCCTTGACACTAGCCATGAACATGCAAGCAAGCTTTATGATATTTGAGTTTAAAATAAAAATCTCCTTTACTTCTAAGGAGATTTTTTAGTACAGTTCTCATATCACAGAGCTTTATTTTTTATATTACTAACCTAAAAAGAACCCTTTAATATCAAGGGTTCTTTTATATTTTTACATCATGCCGCCCATCATTGATGGATCCATTGCTGGAGCAGCAGGGGCTGCAGGCTCTGGTTTATCAGCAACAACAGCTTCTGTTGTTAAGATAAGACCAGCTACTGAAGCAGCATTTTGGAGTGCTGAACGAGTTACTTTTGCAGGGTCAACGATACCTGTTTCAATCATTTGTACCCATTCACCAGTAGCAGCATTAAAGCCAATACCTTTTTCAGAAGATTTAAGTTTATCAATAATAATTGAACCTTCGTAACCCGCATTTGCCACAATTTGACGTACAGGTTCTTCAAGTGCACGACGGACAATCATGATACCGGTTTGCACATCGCCTTCTTCTTCTAACTTATCAAGTGCAGAAATCACAGTTACAAGGGCAGTACCTCCACCTGCAACAATACCTTCTTCAACAGCAGCACGTGTTGCATTAAGAGCATCTTCAATCAAAAGTTTTTGTGCTTTAAGTTCAGTTTCTGTAGCCGCACCTACTTTGATTACAGCAACACCACCAGAAAGTTTAGCTAAACGTTCTTGAAGTTTTTCACGGTCAAATTCTGATGTTGTTTGTTCAACTTGAGCTTTGATAGTTGCTACACGCGTTGCAATTGCATCTGCAGAGCCTGCACCTTCAACGATTGTTGTGTGCTCTTTATCCACAGTGACTTTGTTAGCTTGTCCAAGTGCATCTAAACCTGCATCTTTAAGTTCCAACCCAAGTTCTTCAGTGATTACAGTACCGCCTGTAAGAATAGCCAAATCTTCAAGTTGTGCTTTACGGCGATCACCAAAGCCTGGTGCCTTCACAGCAACAACATTGAAAGTTCCACGAATCTTATTCAACACAAGTGTTGGCAATGCTTCACCATCAACATCATCCGCTACAATAAGCAATGGACGGTTTGTTTTCAAAATTTGTTCAAGTAAAGGCAAGATTTCTTGAATGTTAGAAATCTTCTTATCTGTAATCAAGATATACGGGTTATCAAGGTTAGCAACCATTTTTTCGTTATCAGTCACCATGTATTGTGACAAGTAACCACGATCAAATTGCATACCTTCCACAACTTCAAGTTCAGTTTGCATACCTTTTGATTCTTCAATAGTGATAACACCATCGTTGCCCACTTTTTCCATGGCATTAGAGATATATTCTCCAACTTTTTCTGAACGTGAAGAAACAGCTGCGACTTGTGCAATTGCTTCCTTACCAGATACAGGAATAGACAACTCTTTCAGTGCTTTTACTGCTGTTTCAGTCGCCAACTCAATACCACGTCGGATACCAACAGGGTTTGCACCAGCAGTGACATTTTTCAAACCTTCACGAACAATTGCTTGTGTCAATACAGTAGCTGTTGTTGTACCGTCTCCAGCAACGTCATTTGTTTTTGAGGCAACTTCACTGACGAGTTTAGCACCCATATTTTCAAAGTGGTCTTCTAATTCGATTTCTTTAGCAATAGTTACCCCATCATTAGTGATGAGTGGGCTGCCATATGCTTTTTCAAGAACAACGTTACGACCTTTAGGTCCAAGTGTTGTTTTTACTGTATCTGCTAAAATGTCAATACCACGTACCATAGCTGAACGTGCGTCTGATGAAAATTTAATATCTTTTGCCATTTTTTACTCTCCTATCTTTATTTTCTTTAAACAATCGCAAGAATATCAGATTCTTTGATAATCAAAAAGTCTTCGCCTTTAAACTTGACGTTTGTGCCAGCAAATTTTTCAAAGAGAACTGCATCACCAACTTGTACTGTAGGTGCAATAACTGTACCGTGATGTGTTGTTTTACCTGGACCTACTGCCACAACTTCTGCCACTTGTGGTTTTTCTTGTGCTGCTGAGGCCAAGACAATGCCACCTAAAGATTTTTCTTCTTCCTCTTTTATACGCAAAACAACGCGATCCGCTAAGGGTTTCAACATGTTAATCCTCCATTTTATGTTATTTTAGCACTCTTTAAGTTCGAGTGCTAATTTATATATCTTATTTTACCGCGAAGGTCAAAATTAGTCAAGAAAAAAACTTCATTTTTTATATTTTTAAAACGTTTTCTTGTGAAGCCTTATTTTCTTCAAGGCCCAATCATAATGAGAGGCCAATGAAGATTGAAAATACTGCCCAAGAGTGGTTGTTCCAGTCCATGAATAAAATTTTTTTGTGTAAAGCTCTTCATTGGTAAATTCTTGTAATAAATTGAGGGTCTTTTGATGGCTTATGGCTAACTTTTCTTTCATCTCTTCGTAAGAAGACTCTTGGTGCTTTTTCCAAAAAACTTGATTCATCTCTGCATAGCTTTTCCAAGTATAGGGGACAGGTAAAAAGCTTTGATTTTTTCCTTTTTGATTATTTAATACAAAACTTTGCAGAAGTTTTTGCCACTCATAAAGATGCGCAAAAACATCGCGTATATTTTTATCCCGACCCCAGTGGGCTTCTTTACCATGCTCCTGTCCGAATTTAAAGTTCCCTTGTTGTACTTCAGGAGGTAAGTCTTCCAATAGTCTGCAAATCTTCCTCCAGTTTTCTTCTGAATACTGAATCAGTTCTTCTTTTGTTTTAGCTTTTACCATCTTTTTCCCCTTACTCTATACTCCTTTCATCCTATCAGAAGTAAAAACTTTTTTCAAACTAAAAAGGGAGTTCATTTTCCTTTAAATCAAGATCTTCATTTTCGATATTTCCCTCTCGCAGAGCTATGGTAGCACGACTCTCTAATATGTCAAAATTATTGACCAATACTTCAGTTACATAGCGCTTTTGATCCTGCTTGTCCATATACATCCGTGTGCGAATTTCTCCCTCCACAGCAAGTAAAACGCCTTTTTTAGCATAAGAAACACAGTGTTCTGCTAGCTTTTCCCAAAAAACTAAGGAAATAAAATCTGTTTGCCTTTCTCCTGATGTATTTTTATAGCGTCTTTTAACCGCTAAATTTATCCTAAGTAAACTCTTATCTCCTGTGGTCTTACTTATCTCAGGATCTGCAGCAAGTCTGCCAACGAGTAGTGTTTTATTCATTTTTCTACCTCCTTAGCTCTTTATACGAAAAAAGACCTCCGTTTTCACCGAGATCTTTTTTTATTTTATGCTTGCCACATTGTTGCTGCATCAAAAGCAACTCCTGCTGTTAAATCAGAGTTCAGTTCAACAATACCACGGACTTGTGGTGCATTTGGTAAGTCAAGTTCACGCGCTGAACATAGCATTCCAAAAGATGATACACCACGAAGAGCCCCTGGCCAGATTAGACTACCTGAAGGCATCATCGCACCTGGCAATGCAGCTACAGTCTTCATACCAATAGAAGCATTTGGAGCACCACAAACGATTTGAACAGGTTCTTCCAAGCCAACTTCGACTTGACACACATGTAAGTGGTCACTGTCCGCATGATCTTCCATTGTCAGAATCTCCGCTACTACAAATTTAGGCTGACCATCATAAACAAGCTGTTCTTCAAAACCGGCTGCGCTCAATTTTGTATTGAGTTGTGCTACTTGGTCTTCAGTCAGACTGTTTTGCCCTTGCACTAAGTTCGGCCACTCACCTTTAATATTGAAGATATTCCAAGCTACTGTCTGACCATTATCTTCCCGAAAAACACGCGCGACGTCTGCTTTGCGTTCATAGTTTACTTCTGCCCCTTCATTATTCGCCACAATCAGCATGAGGACATCACCAACATTTTTATTATACGTTGCAATCATTTTGTTTATTCTACACCCTTCAAAAATTCACTAACTTCTTCTTTAGTTTTTCGTAATTTATTGACTAGACGTCCAGTTTCTTTACCATTCTCAAGCGTCACAAAACTAGGAATACCCATGATTCCCCATTCAATAGCCAAGTCCATAAATTCATCACGATCTACTTGAACAAAGTTAAAATCCGAAAATTCCGTTTCAAGCTCTGGTAATTTTGGTTTAATGAAAGTGCAGTCTGGACACCAACCTGCAGTAAAATACAGTACTTGTTTGCCATCAGATTTAACAATTTCAGCTAATTCTTCATAATTTTTTGGAATAATCATAAATACTCCTCCCCTAATTCGGTAATTTTTAAGGTTTCCCCATCAATTTCAAAATCAATGCTTTGGTTTTCACCAAGAATTATACCGCCTTTGTAAATGGCGCCACGGTCTGCTTCTTCAAAGATCCAGACCGCTTGAATATCTCGGTCAGCAAAAGCTTCACGCACAGCTTCGATAACTTCTGCACGCAAGTTTTCTTCAACATGTTTGTAGCCCTGATAGAGTACCTGCGCACCAGCTATACCAGCGAGGACCCCCAAGCCAACTTTCAAATATTTTTTCATATAAAAAATTTTAACATAAAAACCAATTTATTAATACTTATAATCACTGATTTCTTTCTATTATACTATACTCATCCTTAAATAAAATAAAAAGTAATACTATTTGCTGCTTTCACTATATATTGCCATATACTGCTCCTAATGCTACAATAATAAAGTATAGAAAATCAAAGGAGCCCTACATGACTTTATTTAACAAAATTAAAGAAGTAACTGAAATCCAGGCCACAAGTGGATATGAAGCACCAATGCGTAACTATATCCGCGCACGCATGGTTGAACTTGGATACACCCCTGAGACTGATGGACTGGGTGGCATCTTTGTTACTAAAGAGAGCAAGACAGAAAATGCACCGCGTATCATGGTGGCAGCTCATATGGACGAAGTTGGCTTCATGGTTTCATCAATCAAGGCAGACGGAACGTTACGTGTTGTCACACTGGGAGGTTGGAATCCTTTAGTCGTCAGTGCTCAACGTTTCACTTTATTTACACGTGAGGGCAAAAAAATTCCTGTGGTAACAGGTGGATTGCCTCCTCATCTTCTTCGCGGAGCAACAGGTGCACCAGCTATGCCGCAAGTCGAAGACATTATCTTTGATGGTGGCTTCATGAGTAAGGAAGAAGTTTTAGAATTCGGGATACGCCAAGGCGATGTTATTGTCCCTGAATCAGAAACAATCTTAACTGCAAATGGTAAAAATGTTATCAGCAAAGCATGGGACAATCGCTATGGATGCTTGATGATTTTGGAACTCTTGGATTATCTTAAAGATCAAGAGTTGCCTGTAACATTGATTATCGGTGCAAATGTTCAAGAAGAAGTTGGTCTACGTGGTGCACATGTTTCCACAACGAAATTTAAGCCTGAAGTTTTCTTTGCCGTTGACTGCTCACCTGCAACAGATACTTTTGGCAATGATAATGGCCGTCTAGGTGAAGGCTCATTGCTTCGCTACTATGATCCAGGACATATCATGCTTCCTGGCATGAAAGACTTTTTGCTGAATACAGCAGAAATTAATGGTATTAAAACACAGGCTTACATCTCAAAAGGCGGTACTGATGCTGGTGCTGCCCACCTTCAAAATGAAGGTGTTCCATCAACTACAATCGGTGTGTGTGCGCGCTACATCCACAGCCATCAAACAATTTTCAATATGGATGACTTCACAGAAGCTCAAAACTTTCTGCGTGCCATTGTAACTTCATTGAATGAAGAAAAAGTTGCAGCCATCAAAAATTACTAAGTAAGAAAGAGACTTTCGTCTCTTTTTTTGTTAGGTTCTAATAGTACTATTTTTTTAATATTGAGGTCTATTTCAGATAGAAAAAGTAAAATCAAAAGGTATTTAAATTTGAATTAAGGAAATTTATGAATAAAAAAAATTACTATACCATTAGTACTATCTCTTTGGTTTTATTTATAGGACTTGCCATTCTTGTCAAGCTTCATTATACCCACGCACCGATACCTGCTATTGATTCAGACTTGCAAACTGCGGCATGGCATCTTCAAGATAATAAGCTACTTGTTCTGATTTCATCAGTTATTGCCAAGTTTCTTGGCGATACTATGGGGGCTGTAATTGGACTAATCATTGCTGCTGTTATTTTTATAAGAGATAGAGTTTCAGCCATCTGGTTGGCTCTCGTTGCAGGAATAGCTATAGGTGGGAATACACTGATCAAGCTTATTATTGGTCGTAGCCGCCCCGAACTTCATCGACTTCCTGCCTTTATTGACGAACCTGGGAAAAGTTTTGCTAGTGGACACTCTACTTTTGCTGTTGTCCTCTTTGGTTGTCTCTTTTTCATTATTCTACAAGAGCTGTCTTCTACTTTAGGCAAATCCTTACTTGGTTTACTTGCAGTCGTCCTCATCTTGCTCACTATGTTCTCACGTATTCTTCTCTGGGTACATTATCCCTCAGACACTTTAGGTGGCTTGCTTTGGGGAGTAACCGTCATTGGTTTTACCTACCCTACTTATCTTAAATTTAAAAAGCCTCAAAAACCTGTACGTTACATTCCTAAGAGCATGAGAGAGGAAGCTCAATAATAAAAAAGCCATAGCTTATATGCTAAGGCTTTTTTCATAGTTTAAAATTTCTTGTTTAATATTTATTGCTTTCTCTTTGCCCATAAAACCGCCAAGACTTCCATCTTTACGTGTTACTCTATGGCAGGGCAAAATTACAGGTAGGGGGTTGCGGGCCAAAGCCTGGCCGACAGCCTGCTGAGCTTTTGGTCTTCCCACGCGGTTTGCCATTTCTTGATAGCTGATGGTGGTTCCCGCAGGTATTTTGGGCAATTCAAGCCAGACTGCTTGTTGAAATGCTGTGCCTATATTTAACTTAAAATTCTGAGTCTTATTCAGTGCCTCATAAGACATTGGCTCATGCTGATCATCGAAAAAGACTTGGATAATTTGCCCATCCTGATCTCGCTCTACCGACAGTTTAAAATTTTCAGCTGTCATTTTCTACTTCCTCCTCAAAATTCAAAAGCCATTCTTTACGCCAAATCCCGGCAGCATATCCAGCTAACTTGCCCGTACTTTTCTTTAAGCGATGGCAAGGTATAATAATGGCATAACGGTTTGCAGCATTGGCTGAACCTACCGCTATGCTTGCTCTCGGGTTCTCTATTTTTTGAGCTATTTCTTTATAACTCCGGGTTTGCCCAAAAGGAATTTGTACTACCTCTAGCCAAATCTTTTTCTGAAACTCTGTACCCTCTAAAACTAATGGCAAATCAAATCTCTTTCTTTCACCTCTGAAGTATTCCCCCACTTCCTTTTCGACACGAGTGGAAAGTTCATTTTGTTCCCTCTTAAAAAGAGCTTTTAGTTTTTCTAATTCTTTTTCTAAATTTTGTCGCTCAAGAAATTCTAGCAGGTAAAGTCTTTCTAAGTCTGTTATACTTACCATTTGTCCCAGTGGTGTCTCAAAATAATTTTTATAGAGAACTTTCTTCATGAATTTATTTTATCATGTTTATTCTTAAAAACAAGGGAGATAACACTCCCTTTCAAGAGAAAAGCGACTTGATATCTCAAGTCGCTTCTTTTTATTTAATAGTACCTAGAATCCTGCTCCAAGCATCATTATAGTTTGCCTCTGTTCCGCCAATACCAAATTTGAACTGTGTAACAGATGCCCCATTTTTAGCCCAATAACTTGTGGTTGTTTCTCCCGAAACTTTAACATTTTTAAGTTTTCCACCAGTTACTGTA
Source organism: Lactococcus garvieae (assembly GCF_016027715.1). NCBI lineage: Bacteria > Bacillati > Bacillota > Bacilli > Lactobacillales > Streptococcaceae > Lactococcus > Lactococcus garvieae. The sequence continues at coordinate 2,036,686 of NZ_CP065691.1, read as the reverse complement.
CCAGGTTTTTGACCTGTCGACTTAAGAACGGTGCTCTTGATAATATCAGGATCTTTACTTGGATCCGGGAATTTTTCACCGGGTCCAAAGACATTTGGATCAGCTGCTGCTATCGCGTTCACTAAGTTTGCCATGTAGGTCCCGTTATTCACAGCGGCTGTTTTACTTGCCATCGAGGTGTTGTCATCATGACCAATCCACCCACCTAGAGACACTTTCGGTGTTGATAACATCAGCCAGCCATCCACGTAATCATTTGAGGTACCCGTTTTACCTGTCCAGTCTACACTGCTGGCAAGCGTTGGATTGATAGCTTGCAAGTCTTGTAAGAAGTTCGTCGTACGTCGACTGACATCGTAAGTCAGTACATTACGTAACAGACTTTGGGTAATTGTTGAAGTTGCTTGTGAGTAAACGCGCTCTGCTTGACTCTTATGTTCGTAAATATCTTTACCTGTATCATCTTTGATACTTTGTACAACATAATGTGGCTCATAAACTCCACCATTTGCCAAAGTTTGAAAGCCATTAGTATGTTGTACAACTGTTGGCTCAATCCCTCCTCCTAAAGGAAGAGACTCCACACTATAGTCAGGTATGTAATAGCCCATCTTCGTCATATAAGGTTCCACGCTATTGCCAGAATCAAGTATGGCTTGATATGTCCAATGCGCAGGTATATTCCAGGATACACCCAAAGCTTCATTAAGACTTACCATGCCTGTCCCCGTTTCTCCAACGTGTAAGATTGGCGTCCCATCAGAGTAACTTGCTGGATAGTTGCTAAGCATACTTGCTGACCCAATAAGTCCCAAGTCAATTGCAGGAGCATAAGCCAAAATTGGCTTAATAGAAGAACCTGGATTACGTTTTGTATCAAAAGCATGGTTGTTTTGGTTGGTTGCATAATCTAAACCACCAATAAAGCCAAGTACAGCTCCTGTCTTGTTATCCATCAAGACATTCCCTGTTTGAACCTCTCCTGTACCATCTTGTAAAATACTGCCGTATTGGGCAACTGCATTTTGCATGGCTTCATGCACGCCGCGATTGATAGTTGTGGTGATAGTATAGCCACCTGTTTGAAGGGCTTGAGCTGCTAGCTCACGATATTTTTGTTTCGTACTGTCATTGCCTTGTTCTGTCGCAGAAACTTTATCCCTCTTGATGAGATAATCATAAACATGATCTACAGCTTCACTGTAGACAACATTGTAGAGGTAGCCATGTGTAATCGAGTCTTGAGTTTTTGAGGGTAAGAATTCTTTTGAAATATCAACTGCACTGTACTTTTCATAGTCTGCCTTATTCAAGTACCCTGCGCGATACATGTTAAACAGCACGTTTTGTTGACGGGCCAGCCCATAAGAAAGCATTTCTTTTGATTTGAGCGAACCATCTGCATTATAAGGTGAATAGACGATCGGACTCTGTGGCAGACCAGCTATAAAGGCTGCTTCAGGCACAGTCAGCTCTTTAGCAGATTTTCCAAAAATCCCCTGTGCCGCTGCTTGTACCCCAGCAATATTTTTACCTTGGTTGTTCCGTCCAAATGGAGAGACATTAAGGTAATTGGTCAAGATTTCATCCTTACTCAAATATTGATTGAGTTGAAGCGCATAGACAATCTCACTCGCTTTACGCTGGAAGGTGACATTGTCTCCCAGTGATTGTTGTTTGACCAACTGTTGCGTAATTGTGGAGCCACCAGAGCTGGTTCCTCCACCTACAGCGCCTAAGATTCCTCGTATGACTGCTTTAGGAACAACACCATTATTTGTCTTAAAAGTTTCGTCCTCGGTTGAGATGAGAGCATTTTTTACATTGTTTGAAATTTCCCCACTTGATACATTTATCCGCACCAAATCACTAGAAACATCAGAAATACTTTCACCATTGCTGTATTTCATTACGGAAACGCCATGTATATTATTAACCTGTTCGAGAAGTTCTTTTTTACTTGGAACTTCTGTTTTTTCGACAAGACGTGCAAAATAACCAACGCCTGCTGCCGCACCAAACACACCTACTAAAAGAAAGACAACACCAAAAATAACGACAACACCACGCACTACAGAAAAAATAGTTTGGAGAGTCGTTTTATTTTCTTCATTGGAATCCAATTGATCTTTTTTCGGTTTTAAGGGCTTTTCTGGAGTTTTTTTATCGCTTCTTTGTGCATTTTGAGCACGCTTTGCCTCCATCTTAGCCTGCAAACGTGCACGTGCACGTTCTTTTGACGGGTCTTGATCTTTTTTCATACTACATATTATACCAAACTTAGTCTCTTTTTTCGCCCCTATTTTTTCTTTTTTTTTGATATAATGAGAACGTTAATCTAATTACTGAGAGAAACTATATTGAAACTGTCAGTATTAACTAAATTTAGGAGGTAACATGAATATTTTTGACGAACTAAAAGAACGTGGTCTGATTTTCCAAACCACTGATGAAGAAGCTCTACGCGAAGCTTTAACTGAGGGCATGGTAAGTTATTATGTTGGTTACGATCCTACTGCTGATAGTTTACATCTAGGTAACTTAGTCCTCATTTTGACTATGAAGCGTCTCCAAATGGCGGGGCATAAGCCTTATCCTTTGGTTGGAGGAGCTACTGGTTTAGTTGGTGACCCTTCTTTCAAAGACGCTGAACGTGGTTTGCAAACAAAAGATACTGTTGTTGCGTGGGCAGATAAAATTCGTGCTCAGTTGGAACGTTTCCTTGATTTTGAAAATGGCGAAAACAATGCCCAAATGGAAAACAACTATAACTGGTTCGAGAATTTAAGCTTTATTGATTTCCTTCGTGATGTGGGTAAATACTACACCATCAACTATATGATGAGTAAAGACTCAGTCAAGAGCCGTATCGAGTCTGGTATTTCTTATACAGAATTCGCCTACCAAATCATGCAAGGCTACGATTTCTATGAACTTAACCAACGCCATGGCATCACTTTACAATTGGGTGGTTCTGATCAATGGGGCAATATGACCGCCGGAACAGAATTATTGCGTCGTAAAGCAGGTAAAACTGGACATGTCATCACAATTCCATTGATTACTGATTCTACAGGTAAGAAATTTGGTAAATCCGAAGGGAATGCGATATGGCTTGATGCTGATAAGACTTCACCTTTTGAAATGTATCAATTCTGGCTTAACGTTAACGATGACGATGCTGTAAAAATGCTCAAGATTTTCACTTTCCTCTCTCTTGAAGAAATCGCTGAGATTGGTAAAAAGTTTGAAGAAGCACGTCATGAGCGCTTAGCACAAAAAGTATTGGCACGCGAAGTGGTAACACTCGTTCACGGACAAGCAGCTTATGAACAAGCCGTAAAAATCACTGAAACTTTGTTTGGCGGTGGCGACGTGAAATCTTTAGATGCAAAATCAATTCTATCAGGATTGAAAGATGTTCCTACATACCAAGTGAAAGCAGATGATAACCTCAATATTGTTGAGCTTCTTATCGCAGCAGGAATCGAAAAATCTAAACGTCAAGCACGTGAAGATGTAACAAACGGTGCGATCTATATCAATGGCGAACGTGTTCAAGATTTGGATTACATCGTTTCAGATACAGATAAAATCGATGATCAATTGACCGTTATTCGTCGTGGTAAAAAGAAAAACTTTATCTTGACTTACTAAAAATAAAAATAGTGGAACATGTCCACTATTTTTATTTTATACTTGGCTTCATAAAATTATTTAATCAAACACATTATTTTTCACTTGTAGACATGCTATAATAGTAGTTAAGAACAAAATTATAAGGATAAAATTATGCCTGATAAAGATTTTGAACAAATGCTGAAAGATTTACGTACTCAATACTTAGATAAGCCAGAAATGACAACTGGCATCAAGAAAAGCGAAATTTTTAAAACATCTTCAAGCGAAGAAAAAAGAAATAAGATTATTGAAGCCATTCAACTTCTCGAAGAGAGGAGGCTTTTCTTGTCTGATAAACTTAAAAATTTACATCAACAAGATGCAAATTATGAACAAGTTTCCAAGCTGAAGCATCAAATAGAAGCTTTTAAATCCAAACAAATTCTTCTTCAGCAAAAGCTAGAATATATTGATAGTGGCGAATCCGATTTCATCAAAAAAGAGAAATTAAAGCGTCAGCTGACCGAGCTTGAACTCAAGCGATGTCGTGCACTTCTAAGTAAAAAAAATCTCAGCAAAATTGATGAAAAAATCAATCAGAAAAAGGAACAATTGAAAAAAATCAAGTAAATTCTCTAGACTTATAATCTATAAACTACGGTTTATTGCTCTAATAAAATAGAAAAAAGAAAGGAAAATTTGTGCTCCATACTATTTTTTATGTCATCATTTTTCTTCTTGCTCTAGTTATTTCAAATATCATCAATAAAGTTTTCCCAAAGTTGGCTCTTCCACTGATCCAAGTCGTGATTGGGCTTTGTTTGGGCTTTTTAGGTGCTTCAAAACTTTTGCAGGTCGACCCAGAATTCTTCTTGGGTTTCATCATCGCTCCCTTGCTTTTCCGGGAAAGTGAGGAGGCAGATGTCAAACATATCTTTAAACATACCCGAACGATTTTAATGCTTATTTTCCCTCTCGTTTTTATTACAACAATTGGTTTAGGATATCTAACTCACTTCTTCTACTTGTCTGTACCTTTAGCAGCTTGTTTTGCTTTAGGGGCTTCCTTAGCTCCAACTGACGCTATTGCGGTAGCTGCCCTCTCTGAACGTTTTAACTTTCCCAAACGTGTTATGAGTATTCTCACTGGAGAAGGTTTACTTAATGATGCTTCGGGTATCATTTCATTCCAAATCGCGGTATTAGCCCTCACAACGGGAGAATTTTCTCTGACACATGCGTCTACGGACTTAGTCATCTCGGCTATTGGGGGAGTGGTCGTTGGTTTCGTTCTTGTTTGGATTAAATCTCTTATTCTGCGCGTACTCGAAGATGTAGATGCGCGTGATGTTACAGGCTACCTTATCTTGGAACTTATGCTTCCCTTATCTGCCTTTTTGATTGCGGATTTGCTTGAAGTTTCAGGAATCATTGCTGTTGTGGTGGCTGGTGTCATGCAGGCCAATGGACTGAAGCGTACGACTCTTTTTGATGCCCAGGTCACTAAGGTTAAAAACACAATCTGGAATTTGCTGACTTTTGTCTTAAATTCAACAGTCTTTCTTTTCCTTGGTTTAGAATTACATCAACTGGTTTTCCCTTTGATTGCAGATCCTCTTTACTCGACGACTTCCCTTTTGTTAATGGTTCTTCTTTTAACAATCGGACTCTTTATTTTACGTTTTTCTTTGCTGTCGATTTATTATCGCTATGTGTCGCTTCGCCGTAATCAAAGTTTTTCCGCTTATTGGAATGATATTTTATTGCTGACTTTTGCAGGGTCAAAAGGGACTGTAAGTATAGCCACTGTCCTCTTGCTTCCCCGTACAGTTGATGCTCCTCATAGTTTAATCATCTTCCTTTGTGCGGCAGTTACAGCTCTCAGCTTCTTAACTGGACTCTTTGTACTTCCTTTAATTGCAGCTAAGAAAGTGGTTAAGGTAGATAATCTAACCAAAATTTCAATCTTAGCAGATGTAGTGCGTGAGCTTGAAAACGACCTCAAGCAGGTAACCAAGGAAAAAGCTCGGCTCGGTTACAATATTGCGATTGATAGTTATCAAGAGCGTATTCAAAAACTCATCATTGAGCAAGAGAGTTCCAACACTTCTATCGACTTTAATGAGCTGCAACTGCTCATCGTCCGTCTGGAAGCTGAAGGCTTAGAGAATGCTCTAAGACGAGATGAAATTTCCATGTATACTTATCGAACATATCAGCGTTATATTCACTCCATGGAACAGTCTGTCGCTCACAACTTAGTTTCAAGTTTACAATATGCTTCAGCAATATCAATTCGTGTCATCCATTTCCTATTTTCAAGAATTATACGCTTGGACTTCAGCTTCCGGAAAGCACAAACAGACAATGAAACTGCTCATCGAGAAATCACGGCCCTTTATTTTTCTAATACAGAGTTGGTTTTACAAGCCCTTGATAACTTGGAATCCGTTTATGATGACCGCTTAATCCACTATCTACAAGCCGAACGCCTGCGATCAGCAGAGTTTGTTGCGCGTGGTGGCTATATCACTGGTATCCTCCACCGTGCTCAACCTAATAATCTCAAAGAGATGATGCGCGCTTATTATTTGGAACGCAAAGCTATCTTCGAGTATGAATCTCGTGGTGAATTAACCATCGGTGAAGCAAAAGTTTTACGTCAAAATGTAAATACTCTAGAAGATTATTCGCTTGCCAGCAATCATCATACTCTACTCTATGATTTCATCGAGAAAAGAAGGAAGAGAGCACAAAAAAAGACAAATAGTGAACCTGCACCACATTAAAAAAACAGTGAGCTCTAATAAAGCTCACTGTTTTTATTTTTTACGTCTTACAAGTCGGAATCCTGCTAAAACCCAAGAAATAGTTGTTAATGCTAAGGAGAGGAAGAAGGCCATATGCATACCTTGGAGGAAGACATCAGGATGTTCGGGAAGATACGTTCTAACTGTATATCCGAGTTGGTGTGACATAGATATAAAGAGAATAATCGTTGCCACGGATGTTCCTAAGACAAAAGCCATATTCCGAATCAAGGAATTTACAGAACCTGCTATTCCTAGATATTTTCGCTCTACTGTTTCCATGATTAGAGCATTATTCGGACTTTGGAAAGCTCCCATTGAACCCCCTTGTAGTACAAGTATCGCTATAACCCACCACTGGGGAGTGTTTGCATGGATAAGTAAGTAACCTATCTGTGAAATGACAATACCTGTGATCCCCACAAAAGTGATTACTTCTTTATCAATTCTATCTGCAAGTGCACCTGCTATTGGACTTACGATGAGCATGGCAACTGGATAAGCCATCATGATGAATCCCGCTGCACCAGGAACATAATCACGGTAGTCTTGTAAGTAAAAAGGCAGAAGGATACTTGAGAACATAGCCACTGTAAAGTTTAAGAGGGACATGAGCAGACTTAAAGAAAAAAGTTTATTTTTAAAAATTCCTAAATCAAGCAAAGGTTTTTCTTTGCGTTTTTCAGTAAAGATAAAACTAATAAATAGGATAATACCTAAAGCTATACTCAAGAGCAGAATAGGATTGGTCCAGCCAAGAGTTTGTCCAAAATTCAATGACATGAATAAAAGCACAATCACTGCAGACATCTGCAACCCTCCAGACAAATCCACCTCATTTACCGATCCTTGTCCTTCATCTTCTGGCAAAGCTCGGCTTCCAAAAATCCAAGCTAATATTCCAATCGGTACATTAATCCAAAAGATATAGTTCCAAGAAGCAACTTGTAATATCAAACCACCAAGCGCTGGCCCTGCTATGGAACCGACGGACACAAACATAGAAGTGATAGACATGGCACGTGCACGGCTCTCAACAGGGAAGACTTGCGCAACAATCCCAAAGCTTGTAGCCATGAACATCGATGCTCCAATCGCTTGTACAGCACGTGCAAACAGTAAGAAAGGCAAGCCCAGTCCAATATTTAATCCCGCAAGCAATGAGCCAACGATAAAAATCGTCCACCCCCATCGCGTCACTTTGGTTTTCCCAATCAAATCGGCTAGACGGCCAAAAATAAGGATAATAGCACTAATTACAATGAGATAAATAGTGACGACCCAAGTGATTTGAGAAGTTGTGACATTTAACTCACGTGCCATCGTTGGCAGTGCGATGTTTACTATAGAACCATCTAAGGTAGACATAAGTGTGAATAAACCTATAGTAAGTAGTACTTTTGTTCTATTTTTCATTTATTTCCTTTCTACTTTCCTATGGAAAGACGAAAAACTGTATCTCTTGATACAGTTTATTTTTAATCAATTAAAGCAAATCTTCAAATTCATTTGCTTCTTCTTGGTCCCAGTTTTCACCAGTTATTTTGCTAATCATGATACCTTCAACTGCACGATCAACCATGCCTTCAACATCTAAACGCTTTTCATAGGCTAATACATTATCTAATTTAGGGTTAGTTTTTGGTGATGGTGGAGCAAAGACTGTACAGCAATCTTCAAATGGAAGAATAGAGAGATTGAAAGTATCAATTTTTTCAGCAATGTCAATAATTTCAATTTTGTCCATAGTGACAACTGGTCGAATCACAGGTGTGTTCGTCACTTCATTGATCACAGACATTGAACCCAAGGTTTGTGAAGCAACTTGTCCTAAACTCTCCCCATTAATGATTACTTTACCTCCACGGTCTTCGCGGATACGATCAACCACACGCATCATGAAACGTCGTGTCAAAGTCATCAAGTAAGCTTGAGGAGCCTTTGCTTTAATCTCTTCCTGAATCTCAGTGAAAGGTACTTCAATAAAAGTAATCGTTCCACCAAATGCAGTCAATTTAGCCGTTAAATCCTTAGCTTTTTTTAAAGCGCCTGGACTTGTATAAGGAGGTGAAGCAAAGTGGACCGCTTCAATCTCTACACCACGTTTAAGTGCCAAATAACCTGCTACTGGTGAATCAATACCACCTGAGAGCATCAAATGACCACGACCTGCAGTTCCTACTGGCATACCTCCCGCACCTTTAAGTGTTTCAAAGCTAAGGTATGCACCTTCAAGTCGGATTTCGACACGTAAGGTAATATCTGGCTTCTTCATTTGGACTTTAGCGTAGTCAAAATTGTCAAAGACAACATCTCCTAAAGTCATGTTTAATTCTGTTGAATCTTGTTCAAAGCTATGATCCGCCCGACGTGTAGCAATTTTGAAAGTCATTCCTTCATGATAAATCTCTTTCATCAAATCAACTACTGCTGCTTTTAATCCTTCAATTGTTTTTTCAACTTTAATAGAAGCTGAGAAGTTTTGAATACCAAAAACTTTTGTCAGGCGCTTCGATACTTCTTCATAATCTGTCCCGTTTAATTCAATATGGGCACGGTCACGTTGGGCTGTAATTTTCAAGTCTGTTAAATCAGCAAGGACTTCCTTGATGTTATTAGCCAAACGGTTGATGAAAAAACCACGATTTTTTCCTTTAGTTGATAGTTCACCGTAGCGAACCATAATTTCATCATATACGATAGTCATTTTTCTTTTCCTTTGTTACTTACTAAAATAAAATTATCTCATCATTCTTTACAGAATTTCAGTACAGGCTATTATACCACATTAGCTATTTTTCTAGGCTAATAATAGACGAATCAAAATAAGAGCGAGGCCTACTTGAAAAACCAAGACAGCCAAGCCATAAATGGCTAATTTTCTACCGGCTCTCACAAATTCTACTAAATTTAAGCGTAACCCTATGGCAGCTAAGGCAATAATTTCGCACCAACTGCTGATAAAGCGGGCACTTTCTGTTACAACTTGAGGAAATTGGATAAGCGTATCCAAGCTACACAGAATAATGAAGCCTAACACATACCAAGGTAAAAATGCTTGGCGTTTGATTTTAAGTTGCTCGCTTTGGCCCTTGGGTTTTTCTTCTGTTCGACGTGATTGATAGGCAAAATAAAGAACAACAAAAACAAGCATAATGATACGCATGATTTTAAAAAGTGTAGCCATAGTGGTTGTTTCTGTATTAACCATGGTTGCTGAAGCAACAACTTGCCCAACAGACTGTACCGTTCCCCCAATCAGTGCCCCACGTAAAAAGTCACTTTGCCCAAAAATAAAAGTTCCTAAGAGAGGTAAGAGGAGCATCAAGACAGTTCCCATAAGGTTAACCATCGTTATCGCTGTTCGCTTGTCTTTGTCTTCTGCTCCAATTACAGGTTCCACTGCAGCAATAGCTGAAGATCCACAAACAGCATTTCCAGATGCCATCAGTGCATTAACTTTCGATGAAAATCCGAGTTTTTTCCCGATGAACAGTACAAAAGCTATCGTCAATACCATTTGTAAAAGAATAAAGCTCATACCGTTCCATCCTAACTTTTGGATCGTTTGGAAAGTAACAGTCGCTCCTAGAAACATTACTGAAAACTCCAGAAGCTTCTTTTCTGACCACGCAGTACCAGCAAAGAGAGTGGGCTGTTTGAAGTAAATATTTCCTAAAATAATGCCCAACAAAATAGCAATAGTTGCGGCCCCCAGCCCTTTAAAAACGAATAAATTTAAAAAGTAGCTGACTAAAGCAACCACAAAACTGAGCCCTAAACCTGGCATAATCTTCTTATTTAACATGACAACTATTATAACAAAAAACGAAAATTAATTTGTGTATTCATTCGCATCTGTCGCAGGATTGGTGAATTTAGCTCCCTGATATTATGATGGCTAAACACTTTTTCTTGCTGCCCGCCGCGGTCCCTCTCTTTTTACTCTTTTTCTCTTAATATTCTCTTGTCTTCAAAGAAAAAAGTGCTCCCACTAGCTAAAAGTTGCTAAAGAGAACACTTTATATTATTTATTTTTTCAAATGATAGTTATAACTTGAAAGGATGATATCTTCGTGGGCATTCAGATAGTAGCGTAAACGCAAGCCTGTCTGGTTATGGAAGATATTTTGCCATGGCTTCGACGGGATAAATGTTGGTATCAAGACTGTTGTTGTGTAGTTGTGCATTTTAGCTTGCTTGGCCGCTAAATTAATGAAGCGGACAGCTGGCGTAATAATGCTACGGTAACTTGTATGAACTACTGTCAACTTGATATCAGGGAATGTTTCATTGAAATCACGTTCGATTTCTGCTTCTTTTTCTGTATCTTCTTTTGTTGATACATGGAGCGCAATAAGATAATCTCCGACAGAACGCGCATAGTTTATTGCACCTACATCGACATTCGTTACGTTTCCGACAAGAACGATGACGGTATTTCCATCAAACTTGTGTTCAGCTGTTTCCTTACGTAACCGTAATTGCTCAGCCACATTCATATAATGACTATGGATACGGATAAAGCAGAAAATCAAGATTGGCAAAACAATAAAGAAAGGCCAGATTTCAGCTGTACGGAAAATCAGCAAAATCATAACAACTACAAAAGAAATGATTGCGCCGATAATATTAGGCATTGAACGCAGAAGGAACTTGTTTCCCAAACGCTTACGCCAGTGCACTACCATCCCAATTTGGGCGAGTGTGAAAGGGGTAAATACACCAATCGCATACAGTGGTATAAGCTTATCTGTTTGTCCATCAAAGATGAAGAGAAGAATCACGGCACCAATAGCCAAGCTAATAATCCCGTTAGAATAACTCAAACGTGTACCACGTGCGGTAAACAAGTGAGGCATATATTTTTTCTTCGCCATATTAAAGGCAAGCATGGGAAAGGCAGAATAGCCTGTGTTTGCTGCTACGGCCAAGATTAAAGCTGTTGCAATTTGGAAGATAAAGAAGAAAGCATGCCCAAAGACACTGTCACCAAAAATCTTTTGCGCCATTTGCGCAATGATAGTGACATTGCCACTTGGAGTCAAACCTAGCCAGTAAGCAAAGAAGATTACTCCACTGAAAAATATAGCCAAAATAATTCCCATCATAACCAAGGTTTTAGCTGCATTTTTTTCCTTCGGCTGCTTAAAGAAAGGCACGGCATTAGAGATGGCTTCCACCCCTGTTAGAGATGACGAACCTGTTGAGAAAGCCTTAAGCAAAAGGATAAGTGAAACTCCCCCCACCGTTGCACCAATATGAGCAGGTGCTTGATAAGGTAAGCTGCCTGATAAGATACGGAAAACCCCAATACCTAAAAGAGCTACAGTTGTAACAATAAAGGTATAAACTGGAATCATCAGAAAGGCTGCGGATTCGCGAAGTCCCCTCAGATTCATCAGCATCAAAAGAAGAGCTAAGGCTACTGCAATCTCTAAATTATATCGACTTAATTCTGGCAAGGCTGAAGTGATCGCATCAGCCCCAGAAGCTGTTGAGACAGCAACGGTTAACATATAGTCAACCAATAGAGACCCGCCAGATATCAATCCAGGAATAGTCCCTAAGTTTTCTGTTGAAACCAGATAAGCTCCACCACCTGAGGGGTAAGCATGAATAACCTGTGTATAGCTCCCTATCAAGGCAAACAGTAAAACCAAAATAATTAAGGCAATAGGAATTGAATACCAAGAAGCTCCTGCACCAACCGCAACCAGTACCAAAAGAATTTGTTCAGGTCCATAAGCAATTGATGACAAGGCATCTGACGATAACATGGCTAAGGCCTGTAATTTAGTCAGCAGGTGCGAATCACCTACTGTTGACTTTAAAGATTTACCAATTAAAAGCTCTTTGACTTTTTTCAAAACGTAACTCCTGTATAAATAAAATCTTTAAGTTGGATTCATCTGGCTGAATTCAGTCTAGGCTTGACTTTCCTAGCATAAAGAGCCCTCTCCAAGATAACTCAACTATTGTAGCATTTTTTTATTAATTTTAGTAGTATTTTCATGTTTGATTTTCATAACAAATTCAAAGTAACACTATTTGTGCTCAAATGCAATGAAAAGGGGCTTTCAGCCCTTTTTATTTTCCTCAAAAAACCATAGAGATTTCCTTTTAATGACGAATATTATAGAAAATAAGTTAGAAAGTTCAATTTGAGAATACTTTGGCTTCAAAACATTTTCTTAAAACACAATTATAAGCTGTCAAAAGCCGTAAAATTATGCTAAAATATGGATGATATAAACTTTTTTATAGGAGAAAAACATTTTGGCTGAAATTATCGAAGAACTTAATGACCAAATGAAAGTCCGTCGTGAAAAAATGGAAACACTGCGTGAAGCAGGTATTGATCCATTCGGACATAAATTTACTCGTACACATAACTCTGCAGAATTACATGCAGCATACGATGAAAATACTAAAGAAGACTTACACGAAAAAGACTTACACGCTACTATCGCTGGTCGTCTCATGACAAAACGTGGTAAAGGTAAAGTTGGCTTTGCACATATTCAAGACCGTGAAGGACAAATCCAAATTTACGTGCGTAAAGATGAAGTTGGTGAAGAAAACTACCAAATTTTCAAACAAGCTGACCTTGGTGATTTTCTTGGTGTTGAAGGACAAATCATGAAAACTGATATGGGCGAGCTTTCTATTAAAGCAAGCAAGTTGACCTTCTTATCAAAAGCACTTCGTCCATTGCCAGAAAAATTCCATGGTCTTACAGATACAGAAACACGTTACCGTAAACGTTACTTGGACTTGATTTCTAACAAAGAAAGCTTCAACCGTTTTGTCACACGTTCTAAAATCATCAGCGAAATTCGTCGCTACATGGATGGCCGTGGCTATCTTGAAGTAGAAACTCCTGTTTTGAACAACGAAGCCGGTGGAGCTGCTGCTCGTCCCTTCTATACTCACCACAACTCTTTAGATATTGACATGGCACTTCGTATTGCAACTGAGTTGCACTTGAAACGCTTGATTGTTGGGGGTATGGAAAAAGTTTATGAACTTGGTCGTGTCTTCCGTAACGAAGGTATGGATATGACACACAATCCTGAATTTACAACAATGGAATCATATGAAGCTTATGCTGACTTTGACGACATCATGGATTTGACTGAGGGAATCTTCCAACATGTTGCACATGCTGTTCTTGGCAAAGACGTTATCGAATATGACGGTAAAGAAATCAATGTTGGTGGTAAGTTTAATCGCATCCACATGGTTGATGCAATCAAAGAGCAAACTGGTGTAGATTTCTGGAAAGAAATGAATTTAGAAGAAGCTGTCTCTTTGGCTAAAGAACATGACATTTATGTTGAAAAACACTTTACAAGTGTGGGACATATCATTAATGAATTCTTTGAAAAATATGTTGAAGATACCTTGGTTCAACCAACTTTCGTCTTTGGACATCCTAAAGAAATCTCTCCTTTAGCTAAAATGAATGAAGAAGATCCGCGTTTCACTGACCGTTTCGAACTCTTTATTAATGGTAAGGAATATGCAAATGCCTTCTCAGAATTGAACGATCCTATCGATCAGTTGGAACGTTTCGAAGCACAAGCGAAAGCGAAAGAACTTGGTGACGACGAAGCAACTGGTGTGGACTACGATTACGTTGAAGCGTTGGAACATGGCATGCCACCAACTGGTGGACTCGGTATCGGTATTGACCGTTTGGTAATGCTCTTTACTGGAACAACTTCAATCCGTGACGTTTTACTCTTCCCAACAATGAAATAAAAGAAAAAATCCAGTTCTAATGACTGGGTTTTTACAATCACAAAGTGTTTTATATCCGTCTTATTTTAAAACACTTATAATAGATAAGAGAACAAATTATGCTTAGAATATCTCAAATAAAAACTTCAATTGATGAGCCTGTAGACAAAGTCAAAGACTTACTTTTGAAAAAATTAAAAATCCAGGAGTCTGATTTGATCAGCTACCGTATTTATAAAGAATCAATTGATGCCCGCCACCGTGGTGAAATCAATTTTATTTATACTGTCGATGCGGAAGTTAAAGATGAAGCAAAACTGCTCAAGAAAAAAATCAAAAACGTTTCTCCTTCTCCTGATTTGAAATATAAAAAACCTCAGATTGGTACGGAACCTATGGCACATCGACCATTGGTGATTGGTTTTGGACCTGCCGGTATGTTTTCAGCTCTGCTTTTAGCACAAATGGGCTATAAGCCTGTCGTATTAGAACGCGGACAAAAAGTTGAAGAACGCGTAAAATCAATTGATGAATTTTGGAAAGACGGTAAACTCAATCCTGCTTCAAATGTACAGTTTGGTGAAGGTGGAGCGGGAACTTTCTCTGATGGAAAACTGACTTCACGCGTCCGAGATTTACGTGGGCGTAAAGTCTTGGAAGAGTTTGTAAAAGCTGGTGCACCAGAGGATATCCTCTACAAGGCACATCCTCATGTGGGGACAGACTTGCTCCGCGATATTGTGAAAAATATCCGTGAACAGATTATCGCCCTTGGCGGGCAAGTTCTTTTTGATAGCCAAGTTGAGTCCTTCTTAATTGAAAAAAATAAACTTCAAGGAATTATCCTTAAAAATGGTGAAGAAATTCTTTCCAATCATGCCGTACTAGCTATTGGACATAGTGCGCGTGATACCTTTGCTGAACTTTATGATAAAGGTATCAATATGACAGCTAAACCTTTCGCTGTCGGTGTCCGTATAGAACATCCGCAAAGTCTGATTAACAAGGCTCAATACAAAGAGTTTGCTGAACACCCTCGTCTGGGTGCTGCAGAATATCGTTTAACACATAAAGCTAGCTCAGGCCGTGGCGTTTATACTTTCTGTATGTGCCCGGGAGGACTTGTCGTACCTGCAGCTTCTGAAGAAGGACGGCTTGTTACAAATGGTATGAGTGAGCACGCTCGTTCTGAAGAAAATGCGAACAGCGGTTTGCTGGTTCAAGTCTTCCCTGAAGATTTTGGCCAAGATCACCCCTTAGCTGGTGTGGAATTCCAACGTAAACTTGAAGAAAAAGCATTTATTTTAGGCGGAAAAACCTATAAAGCACCCGCACAACTGGTTGGCGATTTCCTTGAAAATCGTCCTTCAACTCATGTAGGCAAAGTTACACCATCTTATGCTTTAGGCGTTACCCCAACCGACTTAAGTCAGCTTTTCCCTGAATATATCACTTCTTCCATGAAAGAAGCCCTTCTAGGATTTGATAAAAAAATTAGAGGTTTTGCTATGAACGATGCCATTATGACAGGTGTAGAATCACGTTCATCCTCACCTGTTCGTATCAATCGGGATGAGGAAAGTTTCCAGTCTATTTCAACCCAAGGGATTTATCCATCGGGTGAAGGTGCCGGATTTGCAGGTGGTATCGTTTCGGCTGCCATTGATGGACTCAAATGTGCTGAACAAATGATCGCTTCCTATGCTCGTCCAGAGTAAAAAAAGCTGAATGATTTTCAGCTTATAATTTTAAAACTCTTATCTATTAATCTAACATCCTTGGGCTTTAGTCCAAGGATTTTTACTTCCCGATCCTTATTAATCAAAATTGCACCATGAATTTTTGAACTATTTATAGAAAAAACTTCCTCTGGATTCTCCGCAAAAAATAAGCGCTTCGCCTCTATCTCCCCATCCACAGCAGTTTGCGAAAAGATAGTCACACTAGCTAAGTTATTCACATGAGGATAACCTGTTTCGGGATTTATAATGTGGTGATAAGTCTCCCCTTCTATCTCTAGATAACGCTGATTAATACCTGAAGTTACTGCTGATTTTGAATTTGTCAGTACTTGGAGAACCAAAGATTTCGTCTTTTCCAGTGGATTTCGGATACCAACCCGCCATTCTCTCGTTAAAAAACGACCTAAAAATAAAACATTACCCCCAAGGTTAATAACACCTGTGGAAATACCCTGATTTTTCCAAAATGTTGCTACCTTATCTGCAATATAACCTTTAGCAATTCCTCCTAAATCTAAAGACATACCTTTTTCAGGAAGAAAAACAGACTTTTTGGAATCATCTAAGACGATTTCATCCGGACTAATTAATCGAAGTGCCTCTTGAATTTCCCTATCTGAGGGAAGACGAGCATCCGCAAAACCAATGCGCCATAAGTCGACCAGCGGTCCAACACTGGCATTAAAACCAAAATGTTCTTGACTAACTTGCACAGCTTTTTTGGTCAAGGAATAGACATCTTCTGAGAGAGGTATAGCCCTGACTCCCGCAGCTTGGTTTACCGCTATTATCTCCGAGTACAACTTATTCACAGTGAATAAGTCCTCGTACTTTTTAATTTCTTCATAAGCTTGGTCAAGCTTTTCCACATCTTTTACTTTATCAGTCCTAAGCACACTTAGTTCAATCACTGTGCCAAGACCCTGATATTTTCGGGAAATAAAATCATTCATTTTCAGAAGCTCCAGTGTCCGCATCGGTTTCGATAAGCTGGCGGAGGGGTTTTAGATTGTTAGTATAAAGGCTGAAATTCCTAAAGCAATGTTCCAACCAAGAAATCGTCTGTCTATCCACTAAGTTTCCCGCAGCATCAAAAGCTTCTGCAGCATGGCTTAATAAAAACTGATTCGCCGGTAAAACAAAAGCTTCCAAACCAGGAGATGATAGGATTTGTCGGAGGTTTTCCTGCGCAAAAACGGTGCCTTGTTTACCCAAAGAAACACCAACAATCATGACAGGGGTGTTGACCACTGGCTGCAAGGCACCCCATGAGAGCCATTCCAATAAAGATTTTAAAGCTGCCGTAATCGCGTGGTCATATTCCGGAGTTGAGATAATCAATCCATCTGCAGCTTCTATCGCTTCTGCAATTTCTAAAATTCGCTCTGGCAAGTCCATATTGTCTTCTGAAAACAACGGCAGTCCAGCTATTTCAATAACTTCAATCTCTGCTTCGTCTATAAAATGTTTTTTCATGTACCACAGCAACTTTCGATTATAAGAAAAGCTGGCATTGGTACCTACAATTGCTATAAATTTCATTTCTATTCCTCTTTCATAAAATAAAAAGAGCTTTCGCTCTTTTTATTTTATCATCTTAAGGCTGAAACCACTGTCTAGATAGCTCACTAAATTCGCCAGACTGATGGACTTCTTCTAAGCCTTTGTTCACTCTATTTATTAATTCTTTGTCTTTTTTACGCGCGGCTACCACATATTCTTTCTGCGGATAGGTCGTGTTAAGAATATTAAACTTGTCTTGAAGCTGGTGCTCTTGCAAATAAGTTTTGGCATACTTTTGATCTAAAAGCATTGCTTGAATTTCTCCCGCCATTAAGGAAGATATCCCTTGACTTGGTTTATCATACAGTACCATTAAATTCTCTTTTACAATGTTTTTTAAGACATGAGGATAATTACTGAATAAATCATAAACTGCTGAGGCTTTTTGTCCACCAACAGCTATATTATGCATATCACCAATATTGTGGATATCTGAGTCTTTGGTGACAAGTAAAACAGCATTTGCGAGCAGATATGGTTGACTGAATAGTAACGTTTTTTCACGCGTTTTATCAGCTGTATATGGGCCCCATATCAAATCAACTTTACCCTCCTGAAGTGCTTTTTCTTTGGCTGACCAGTCAAGAGCTTTCCAGTTAATCTGAATATCATAGTTTTTAAAAACAGCCTCAGCAAGAGCGACATTGAACCCTACTGGTTTTTCATTTTTTTGAGATGAAGTTAGAGGGGCAAAATCTGCCTCGTAGCCAATAGTAATGGTTTTACTGTCTTTAATCCTATCCCATGTGCTTTCTTTCTGGTTGAGGCCACAGGCTGATAAGCTTAGAAAACCTAAGATAAGCAGAAAAGGCAAAAAGAGAAATTTAATGTTCTTCATGCTTTCATTTTATCATTTATCCCGGCTCAAATCTACCGCTTTGAGTGGGACGAGCTTGGTGTTGTATTTCCACTTATAACCCAAGTAAAGAGCTAAGAAAATAGGAATTGCCGCATACATTGCTAATCCTTCTCCCCAGTGGCTACTAAAAAGAAGCGCAGGGTCTAAGTTAATAACAATCATAGCTGTCATAATAAGAGACATAATCGGCCCAAAAGGGAACCATTTTGCTTGATAAGGTAGGTTACTTAAATCACCGCCTTGAGCGATAAAAGCACGGCGGAACCGAATGTGACTCACAGATATGCCTAACCATGCTATAAATCCTGTCAAACTTGACAAGTCAACCAGCAAGAGGTAGATTTGTGTGCCAAAGATTCCTGTTAAAAAGGCCACCACACATACTGCAGTTGTTGCAAGTAACGCGTTCACAGGTATACCATTTCGTGCAATGCTTGCAAATTTCTTTGGCGCCCCTTCTTTTTTTCCAAGTGAATAAAGAATGCGCGTTGAAGCATACATCACAGAGTTTGCTGAGGAAATAACTGAAGTTAAGATGACTGCATTCATGATACTTGCTGCAACAGCTAAACCAATATTTTTGAAAACAATTGTGAAAGGACTCATCACAGCGGTTGAATCGGGATTCAGAAGACGTGGATCTTGATAGTTTATAATAGCTGCAATAACAATAATTGTAAAAATATAAAAAAGAAGGATACGCCAAAATATTGAATTCATGGCTTTAGGAATACTTTTTTCTGGGTTTTCTGATTCCCCTGCTGTTACACCAAGTAGTTCTGTCCCTTGGAAAGAAAAGCCAGCGATGAGTAAAACCCCAACAAAACCAGTAACCCCACCTGTAAAACCATAGTTACCTGCTGTAAGATTTCCCACAACGTCAACATGATTGCCAAAAATACCAATAATGGTCAAAACGCCCACGGCAAGGAAGATAATAATGGTAATTAACTTAATAATCGATAACCAATACTCAGTTTCGCCAAAAGCACGAACAGCCATAATATTTATAGCAAATATAAGTAAAGTAGCTATGCCTGAAAAAATCCAAGAAGGAACCTGGGGAAACCAAAACTGAGAAATTAAGCCCGCTGTTGTTAAATCAACAGCAATCGTAATCGCACCATTTATCCAATAATTCCAACCCAAGGCAAAGCCAAAAGCTGGATCAACAAAGCGTGCACCATAGTCGGTAAAAGAACCGGAAGTAGGAAGATATGTAGCCATCTCTCCAAGGGAAGTCATTACAAAGTAAACCATGATACCCACAAAAATATAGGCCAAGACTGACCCAAATGGTCCAGCTTGACTAATGGTAGCTCCCGAAGTGAGGAACAAACCGGTCCCAATCGTACCACCTAGCGCAATCATGGTGATGTGTCTTTGCTTCAAATTGCGCTTTACTTGATTTTCATTTTTCATATTTTTTCTTTCTAAAATTTCATTATTTCATTTACAGCATAATTTTGCCCAAAAGAAAAGACCGTATAGCCTAGCTACCCGGTCTTTCTGAGAATCACCGGCATAGATGTCTTTCGAGCGGACTCTAAAGTTGCATCTATACCAAAGTACGACACAACTCTTATCTATGCACATGATGATGTTGAGATTGTGAAGCTAACTTAAACATATGTGATTCTCCTTCCTGATATTTTATTTTATTAGTATAATCTTTTATTTAATAATTTGCAAGAATTAACTTTTCATAGTCATTTAGTCTCGGATAAATTTATGTTAAAATATAGAAATGGAAAAGAAAAAAAATACGAATCTTATTTTTGGAGGACTACTCGTTCTCATCATTGTTATCATCGGAGGGCTCCTCTACTTTGCAAATAGTTCTGACAGCAAAACAGAAGCTAAAAACGATTTGCAAAATGTAGCACTTCCTCAGCTCTCTTCTGAAGTTGGAAAAGATGAAGCCGAAGTTCAAATCCAGACGACAGCGGGAAATATTAACATTAAGCTCTTCCCTAAACTTGCACCGATGGCTGTGGAAAACTTCCTAACTTTAGCTAAGCAAGGGTACTACAAGAATAACGAATTTTTCCGAGTGATTGATGACTTCATGATTCAAACTGGAGATCCAAGCAATAAAGGAACAGGTAGTAAATCCGTTGTTAACGATAACAAGCCTTTTGCTACTGAGATTTCTAATCAACTTTATAACATTCGTGGTGCTGTTTCTCTTGCAAACAGTGGCCAAGGTGAAACAAGTAGTTCACAATTCTTTATCGTTCAAAACCCCAAACCTGCTGATGACGGTTTGACGACAGCTCAGTATCCTCAAAAAATTATTGATGCATACCAAAAAGGCGGCTCACCTTTCCTTGACGGTCAATATACTGTCTTTGGACAAGTTATCTCTGGGATGGACATTGTGGATAAAATTGCCGCAGGTAAAGTGACAACTAACCCTAACAATCCCCAAGAAGAGTCTTCCCCTGTTAAGCCTGTAAAAATCACTGCTGTGAAAATTATCAAAGGCTGGGATTTCTAAGAAATATAAAAAAACTTCCGCTATGCAGAAGTTTTTTTATTTATTGCATTAATTTTTGCATATCTTCGGGCATCTCTAACTCAATGTCAATCAATTCATCTGTAAAGGGATGGACGAATTGTAAGTGATGGCAGTGCAATGCTTGACGTCCGATTAAATCATGGTTGCCTCCATAGAGTTCATCTCCTACTAGAATATGCCCCAGATGTGAAAAATGTACACGAATCTGATGGGTTCTGCCTGTATGCAACACAACATCGAGTTGCATCAAACCATTTTTTTCAGCAACTACTTCATAGCTCGTACGGGCTTCCTTTCCGTCAGGAGTCACGCGCCGCTCAATTATCGAAGTTTCTACACGCCCAATCGGAAGATTAATTTCACCAGATTTTGGTAAGGAATCATCTGCATGAATGATTGCATAATAGCGTTTTGTTACACTGTCTTTATATTTAGGATGTACAATCAAAGAATGTGCCAGACTATGTTTGGCAAAAATCATCAACCCACTCGTATCACGATCCAAGCGTGTAATGATATGCACGGTTTGGTCTTCATATTTTTTGCGAACAATGTAGCCTTTTACAATGTTGGACATGGCACCTGTCGGATGCAAGCGACCCGTAATCGACGTCCGACCTGCTGGTTTATTCACGATCAAATAATGGTCATCTTCAAATACGACCTCTGGGTCAATATCTTCAGGGATTAACAAATCTGTACCTTGCTCAACTGGGGTAATGATTGTGACAACATCATCTACTTGCAAAGGAAAGAGAACATTGCGTTCCATACCGTTCACGAGAATCTCACCCCCATCAAATTTGATGTGTGAGAGGAAGCGTTTAGAAACTCCATGACGCTTGAGTAAAGCTTTTACCGTACTTCTATCAATTGTATTTGTAAATGAAAATTCCACTGTTTCAACTTCTCCTTTTAAGACTGTTCCATAACATATCACAATGAAAGGCAATTTTCTACATCTAAAAACTCCAACAAATGTCGGAGTTTGCCTAGAACAGAACTTTATTATATCATATTTGATGTTTATCGGTAGTGCTCTTATTCGACTTCCCCAATAAAAGCATTTTTCACCCGTTCCCAAAAACTTGTGTGGGCACAATTGACAAAAGCAATCGTCTTACCGTCCATACTGTATTCAATAGCTTCAATTTTTTCGTAATTAAAGGTTAATTGATCCACAGTTACACTGTAGTCCTCCACATCCTCTGGACTAATAACAATGCTGTCTTTTTTAGCTACAATCATTGGGGCGCCTAGTGTTCGATACACGATATTGTTTAAGCTTGCTATCTCTGCCATTTGCATCGCTTCAACACGCGGATGTAAAACAGCACCGCCGATAGATTTGTTGTAAGCTGTCGAGCCTGTCGGGGTAGAAACGGATAAACCATCCCCACGAAATTTTTCAAAAAGAAAATCTGAAATTTTAATATCAGCCATCAATGTTTTAGAGGTGCGACGGATTGTTGATTCATTCAGTGCATAGTGTAATCTTTCCGATCCGTCTTGAAATTTCACAAGGATACGGAGTAGCGGATAGCGGACAGCATGCGCAGGTTCTTCCGTTCCTAATGCTACTGCAACTTTGTCCAAATCGGTATCCATGAAGTCCGTATAAAATCCGAGGTGACCCGTATGGACACCTACAAAGCGGATTTTCTCTAACTTATGTTCATACAAATGCATGGCCTTGAGTAAGGTACCATCTCCGCCTACAGAGATAACAACTTCAGGATTTTCTTTATCAAACTGAAAGCCTTTAACTTGTAAGAGAGCCGTTAATTCTGACAATGTCTTCTGTGATTTTTCGCTTGAATTTCCGACTAACCAGATTTTTTTACCAGAGCTCATTGTCTTCTCCGTTTTCCTTTTTATAATCTAGCCTTGCCTGAGGATCGTCAAACAGCAATTGAGCTTCTTGAATATCTTCGCGAATCGCTCCCATTTCCTTATCAAGCTGTGCCGCCATATGTGCTGCAGCCGTCAAACGTTCACGGACTTCTTCCGGAATAACTCCCCCATACTTGTAGCTTAGAGAATGCTCGATTGTGGCCCAAAAATTCATCGCCAGTGTCCGAATCTGAATTTCTGCAAGAACAACTTGGGCCCCCTCAATCATATCAATAGGGTATTCAATTACCACATGATAAGAGCGATAGCCACTCGCTTTTTGATTATGTATATAATCACGTTCTTCGATAATCTTCAAGTCTTTACGTTTTCTGAGAAGTTCGAGAACATCCCAAACATCATCAACGAATTGGACCATAACACGGACTCCAGCGATGTCTTCCATCTCACGAATCGTTTCTTGAGTGTAACCACGCATCGCTGCCTTCTTCCGAATCGAGTCCCGACGTTTCACTCGACCAGTCACAAACTCAATCGGTGAATAAAGTTTTTTCTTCAGAAATTGCTTCCGCACACCACGAAGTTTGATTTTCAGCTCCCCGACCGTTTGGACATACGGATCAAGAAATTCTTCCCAGTTAAATTCAGTTTTTGTGCTTTCTGTCATATGTTTATCCAAATTGACCTCTGGTCAATTCTCCTTTGTATTTTATTACAGGTCTCCCTAAATTATACCATATATCCCTTATATTAACTAGGCAGCTCCGTCTATATTAAGCGATTCAAAAGAGAAGTTAAATGTTGCTACAACTGCACTATAGACCTGAAGTCATCGTACATCGTTTCCTCTCTGGCTTTACTTAGATACAGGCTTTTGATATACTTTTAGGTAATAGATTATTTATCATTCTAATAAGAAGGGAGGATGTCTCTCTTGGAGATCTTGTAAAGAGTAATCTAAACAGAGCATCTTTTTATAAACAAAAATGTCCACAAACTTAGAAATTGAGCATAAAACAATGCTCTCTATGCCGGAGTATGACCGTTTGAAAACTCTCTTTTCACACGTCACTCCTGTCCGACAGACCAACCATTATCTTGACTCTCAAGATTTTACACTTCGTAAGAAAAAGTTAGCTCTGCGCATACGTACCTTTGACCGCTCAGCGGAAATGACACTCAAGGTTCCTCAACAAGTAGGAAATATTGAACATAATATTGACCTGACACTTGATGAGGCTCAGCACCTTCTCTCTCAAAAAAACATCACCTGTGGGGAAACCGATCTGAGTGAAATCCTCGATATTTTGAAAGAGCGAGGGGTTGATGTAGAAAGCATCACCTTAATTGGGAGCTTGACGACTATTCGCTATGAACAAAAACTTCCTATCGGATTAGCAGCCCTTGATAAAAATGATTATCTTGGTCACACCGACTACGAGCTTGAACTAGAAGTTACAGACAGTGAACAAGGTAAAAAAGATTTTCTAGCCTTCTTGAAGAAAAATCACATTGAGTTTCGCTTTTCAAAATCAAAAGTTGTTCGTTTTCTTGATTGCTTACGCCATCTGAGAAAGCAATAAAAAGTGCTAAATTGGCACTTTTTTACTTCTAATTATTAAGCTTTTGCATATAATTTGGTCTAATATCTAAAATTTGATACACTATACTTCGTGGATACTTCAACAGATAAAATAATAATAAAAGATTCTAAATAAGGAAAATAAAAACACTCATGTATGACATTCATCATTTTTTCACTCCTATTCTCGATCAATTTTCCGAATTTGATTCTCATAGCTGGTACCTCTACCCTATAGCTACCCTCGCAGCAGCTAAAGAATTACGTGATAACAGTGAGATGCCTCGAAATATTGAGAACCTCAATGCCAGTTTTGACCGTCTACAAAAACTCTCTTCAGACTTTTTGACTATCAATCTGCACGGGCGAAAATACGGGCGAAAATTCCTTTTAACACTGCAAGACAAACTGAAACACAACAGTGTTCTTGATTATAATAATCAAATGCGCCAGGAGATACTCTCAGATATGGGACTGACAACAGCTGATTTTATCACGCACCGTCAATTTGCCAAAAAACAAATGATGAAAAATGCTCAAGAATTTTATAAGAATGAGTTCACACAAGTCCCTTCTACATTAGTCTATACAGAGACGGAATGCTTACATATTGAAGGTTGCACGCAAACGATTGTTCAAAATTATCTTCGTCGCATTGAAAAAACTGCCTAAGGGCAGTTTTTTTATATCTTATTCTCAAACACCTCCGGTGTCTAAAAAAGCAATATTAGTGGTTACAATTTAGCCAAGGCAGCTTCAAGCTGTCCTTTAATCTCGGCATTTGTTTCTGCAAAAGCTTCCGAAAAGTTTTTGTTAAGATCTTTCAAATGACCGCGTCTTACTCTCTTCACAAATTTTAGTTCTTTGAGTTTTTTTATTGTAGTCTCAGCTTCTTCTTCATTTACATATAAAAGACTATAGTGTGCCTTGCGACTTGTGTAACTCAGATCCCCATAGTGCCCTAACTGTCTGTTGCCTTTGTAAGAATTGCAATAGACAAAAAGAGCAACCCTTGATTGCTTATCCAAAGGGCGTACTTCTCTATCTTCTGACTTACTTTCTTTTATTTCTTGATCAGTGATGTCGTTCATGTCGATTCCCTCCTTTTAAGGGTAAATTTTCATCTACAAAAATGTGTTTGGAAATTGATGCAGTAATATCTTTTGTTAGATTAGACAAAAGCTCTTGCAAATCGTTTTCGGCAACACGCAGATGATATACCTTGTCATTAAGCAGGATATCCTTCTTCAACTGTGCAAGTTCGGGCCGATAAGCGATATAATCTTGATTTTCTGTAAGTGTACGTAAATTATCCTGCAAGTTCTGATCCGCTTCAAATTCAGCCTTTAATTTTCGATAGGCAGCAACCTGAGGCAAGTCTAAAAAGTCTTTGACCAAAACATCTATTAAATCATCAATTTCAAACAATTGTTCATTTATGATTAACATATACTTATTATAACACAACCCATGACACGATATTCAGTAATTACGACCTGGCACGCTTATTTTCCCCTGAGGAGGGCGCAAGACTCTTGTAAAGCCTGATTGGGCTTCACGTTTGTACGTTCACGACTAGACGGGTGACGGACGCAGCAATTTTTCATTAAAAAACAGCGTCCCTCATTTACTCAATACGAAACTTTTTACTCTTCAAAAAAAGTCGATCTCAAAAAATCTTGCTAAATTAATTCAAAAAAGATATAATTAACTGATAATATATATAATTGTATATAAAATTACAGAAAGGTTTTTATGAATAATGAAAACAATCAGACCCAGAGAGGTCTGAAAAATCGTCACATTCAGCTTATTGCAATCGCGGGAACTATCGGAACAGGTCTCTTCTTAGGAGCTGGGCAGTCTATCAGTATGACTGGCCCATCCATACTACTGATTTATATCATTATTGGCGCATTAATGTTTGTCTTGCTCCGAGCAATCGGTGAGATGCTTTATATGGACCCTGAGCAACATTCTTTCCTCAATTTTGTTAGCCGTTATCTAGGTAACAAAGCCGGATACTTTATTCAATGGTCTTATTGGCTGGTTGTTATCTTCATGGCTATGGCAGAGTTAACTGCTGTTGGGGTCTACATCCAGTTTTGGTTGCCTAGTGTACCAGTCTGGCTTACCGAAACAATCATCCTTGTGGCATTAACAGCTTTAAACACCTTAAATGCGCGCTTCTTTGGTGAAACTGAGTTTTGGTTTGGAATGATAAAAATCGTGGCCATCGTTGGGTTAATCGTTGCGGCTGTTGTTATGGCTTTTAGTGGTTTTCAGGCCGATGGAAATGCCGTAAGCTTAAGTAATGTAACCAAGGGCTTCTCGTTCTTCCCTAATGGAATTTCTAACTTTATCGGAAGCTTCCAAATGGTTATGTTTGCCTTTGTAGCGATGGAATTTATCGGTATGACTGCAGCAGAAACTTTGGATCCTCGTCCAACCCTTAAAAAAGCCATCAATCAAATCCCCATTCGTATTTTAATTTTCTACATTGGTGCATTGACTGCGATTATGTCAATTTACCACTGGACAGATATACCCGCAGATCAGTCACCCTTTGTTATGGTTTTTGATTTGATCGGCTTTAAGTGGGCAGCAGCTCTTATTAACTTTGTTGTATTAACTTCAGCAGCTTCTGCTCTTAACTCTGCCCTCTTTTCAACAACACGTAATCTTTTCTCCCTTTCAAAATTACATGGAGATAAGGCATTACAGCCTTTCACCAAACTTTCTAAAAATGGAATACCAACGAATGCGCTCTTCTTTACAGCAGCCTTGATATTCTTGGCTCCCTTTATTTCACTTATTCCTGGGGTGTCGAACGGGTTTGTATTTATTACAAGTGTCGCTACAAATCTATTCTTGATTGTCTACATCATGACCTTGATTGCTTATACAAAATATCGCAAATCAAGTGAATATATGAAAGACGGCTTCAAAGTTCCTATGCCGACTGTCTTAGTTCCAGTAACAATCTTCGCTTTTAGCCTAATCTTTATCTCGCTCTTCTTCTTTAAAGATACGCGCATACCTGCTATTGGTTCTGCAATTTGGATTGTTATCTTTGGTATTGTTTCATATCTTCGCAAAGAAAAACCAGTAGATTTATAAATAAAAAAAACTTCTGAATTCAGAAGTTTTTTTTATTATTCTAACTCAAGTTCAATTTCTTCTACATCTGAAGGTTCAACTTTGGCTTTTTCCTCTGTTTTTTTATCTTTAACAACTTCGGTATCTTCTTCTTCGCTTCCTTCAATCAAACCATAACTTTGACGGACCTTGCGGTCGATTTCGTCAAAGATTTCTGGATTATCTTTAAGGAAAGCTTTGGCTTTTTCTGCACCTTGACCGATTTTTTCGTCATTATAAGAGAACCAAGCACCTGCTTTTTTAACAATGCCTTCTTCAACCGCAATTGTTAAAAGTTCACCAGTCTTAGAAATACCTTCACCAAACATGATGTCTACCAAAGCTACTTTAAATGGTGGAGCTACTTTATTTTTAACGACTTTAATTTTAGTCAATTTACCGATAGCGGTTTTGTTATCACCAGAACCTTCTTCAATTTTAGTACTTCCACGAACATCTAAACGTACAGATGCGTAAAATTTAAGCGCACGTCCACCAGGTGTTGTTTCTGGACTACCAAACATCACTCCAACTTTTTCACGCAATTGGTTAATGAAGATAGCTGTTGTCTTTGTTTTATTGATACCAGCAGCAAGTTTGCGCATCGCTTGGCTCATCATACGCGCTTGTAAACCGACTGTAGAATCACCGATTTCACCGTCAATTTCAGCACGTGGTGTCAAAGCTGCAACCGAGTCTACAACAACGAGGTCAACTGCCCCTGACTCGATCAATTTTTCTGCGATTTGTAGACCTTGTTCACCATAGTCTGGTTGTGATAAGAGAAGCTGATCCACATCAACACCGATCGAAGCAGCATATACGGGATCCAAAGCGTGTTCTGCATCGATAAAGGCTGCAATACCACCCTCGGCTTGTACTTGCGCAACTGCGTGAAGCGCAACTGTTGTTTTACCTGAGCTTTCAGGACCATAAATTTCAATGATACGTCCTTTAGGATAGCCACCTGCTCCAAGGGCAATATCAAGAGCTAAGCTCCCTGAGCTTGTGACTTGAACTTTTTGGCTGGCAGCCTCACCCAAACGCATCAAAGACCCTTTACCAAAATCTTTTTCAATCAAATCAAGAGCATCTTTTAACGCTTTTTCACGTTCTGCTCCATATTTTTTAGTAATATCTTCTAATTTTTTCTTTTTCTTTGTAGCCATTATCTTCTCCGTTAATCTCTTATTCTTTATATTATAACATTTTTCAATTTGTTTGAAACTGATTACACTGCATAATTCTATACGTAAAAAAATTAAGTTTTCACTTTAATTTTTGACAGTTGGGGCAAAAATGCGTCCCACGTCCTGCAACTTTTATTTTTTCAATCTCAGCTATCTGACACCGTGGACATATCGCACCCTTTTTACCATAAACCATAAGAAGATCCTGCATACTTCCCTCCTTACCCATAGCATTTTTATAGGTACGTATGCTGGATCCACCACGCTCAACTGCTGTCTGTAATACTTCTATTGTATAGTCATGGATGGCATGAATCTGTGCTTTACTTAAGTGGGAGGCAAGTGTTTCTGGATGCACCTGTGCACGCCACAGTACTTCATCCACATAGATATTTCCCAAGCCAGCAACTAAAGTCTGGTCTAATAAATACGGCTTTATCTTTTTCTGAGATTTTTTCAACCTTTCAGAAAAACCTTCTTCATCAAAATCTTCAAAGGTGGGCTCTGGTCCTATCTTTTTGGAAATAAAATACTGCTCCACATCTTTTGAAGGTAATAATTCCCAAGTCCCAAACTTACGAACGTCAGCATACACAAGCACCGCATCCGCAAAGCTTACAAAAATATGATCATGTTTTTGCCTTATAAACTCTAAAGGCTCGACCCGATACTTCCCTTCCATACGCAGATGAGAAATCAAAGTCCACTGACCAAAATCAAAAAGTAAGTACTTTCCACGTCGCTTTACTTCTCTAATTTTTTGATTTTCAAGCTCCTTTTTTAATTCCTCGAATCCTGTTAGAACCATTCTAGGATAAGGACTGCTAATCTCTAGTATTGTTTTATTTCTCACCAGCTTTTCCAAGCCTTGCCGAACATTTTCGACTTCTGGTAATTCAGGCATCTGTTTTAGTATCCTATCTGTTATTGGGTTTATACATTGACTATATTTTTTAGCCACTAAATATTGAACCTATCAATATTATATTCTATTTTCGCTATAAAATCAACATATTATATTGGTTTTTTCGATATTACATGAATAAAAAAAGAAGCTCCTAAGAGCCTCCTATTACATATAATCTTCTTTTTTGTAACCAAAGTCAGACAAGTCCATTTTACGGTCGCGCCAGTCATTTTTTATCTTCACCCAAGTTTCAAGATAAACCTTATCTCCAAGCATCAACTCGATATCACGGCGAGCCAGTTTACCAATCTTGCGAATCATATCGCCACCTTTACCAAGAATAATCCCTTTTTGGCTCTTGCGTTCAACGATGATTGTTGCCATAATATGGATTTTACCTGTCTCTTCGTCACGTTTCATCGAGTCCGTCGTTACAGCAATGCTATGTGGAACTTCCTCACGGGTCAAAAGCAATATTTTTTCACGAATCATTTCACTGACAAGAAAGCGCTCTGGATGATCAGTAACCATGTCTTCTGGGAAATATTGTGGGCCTTCTTCAAGTTTTGAACTTAATGTTTCAAGCAAGCGTTCAGTATTGTTCCCTTGAAGTGCTGAAATAGGAACCACTTCAGCAAACTCCATTTGTGAAGTATAGTCTGATACTGTTTCAAAGAGAGCATCTGGATGTACTTTGTCAATCTTATTGACAACTAAAATAACTGGAACATCTGCGGTTTTTAAACGTTCAATAATCATGTTTTCACCCGTTGAACGTGGCTCATCTGCAGCAACCATGAAAAGTACCATATCACATTCACGCAAAGTTGAATAAGCAGACTGAACCATGAAATCGCCCAAGGCATTATGTGGCTTGTGGATACCAGGCGTATCAATAAAAATAATTTGTTCCTTATCTGTCGTATAAATTCCTTGAATTTTATTACGTGTTGTTTGTGGCTTGTCACTCATGATCGCAATTTTTTGGCCCATTACATGATTTAAAAATGTTGATTTACCAACATTGGGACGACCTAAAATCGCTACAAATCCTGATTTAAATGTATTATTTGTCATAGAGCTATTCTATCATATTTCCTCCATTTATTCTCCCCCTCTCGCACTTTGCTCCTGACGATAGCAGGGAGACAAAATATGCCTTATATTCTCAAGGTACCTCCTGCTCTACTGGCTTGAGTGGCGTCCTAAATAAAAAAAGAAGAACGAAGTTATAACTTGGTTCCTCTTTTTTGTTTTAAGTCTTGTCGGTTCTATTTTCTTTATAGAGTAAATAAGCGATACGCATGCAGACAAATCCTAAGACGATAGCCGTGATTGTCAGTGTATCTCCAACATCAGGCAACCGTTCAGTAGTACTTGGAGCATCTGGCGTCTTGCTCGGAGGTTCGGTCATACCGACGTAGGTATTTCGGATACTAAATCCTTCTTGAGCATTACCTGTTATCTCAACATCATAACCATTAACGGGGAGTTCCTTCACTTGATAATCGACTTCTTGTCCGTCCGCATCATAACGTGGTAAATCTTGGAATAGTGTTTGCCACTGAGTTTTTAGTGAGAGCTGCCGGCGACTTATTTCCCTGCCATCTACCATCAGCTGAATGATGATAGATTGGGGTTGTAAGTTTACGGTTAATTCCTTATGAACCCATGTCTTCTTAACAGGAATATTAATTGTCTCTGTCAGCAAAGCTGAACTGTCAAAACGATTGACAAATACGGGGCGTAAACCTTGGACACGTTCGCCATTTTTAGTGAGCCATTGCTCTGCCATAACAAGTGTGCCACCCTGTAGTTCAACTCTTGCAAACCACTTGTATTCTGTATTGTCGTAAGTCCACCCCAGTGTACTCCCGCGCGTTTCATGAATAGTAAACTCAAAAGTACCTGGCCGCTCAAAGGTTACTTCTGGAAAACGTGCACGGCCGCTATTCGTAATGTTCACCACATGATTACCTGGATTCATCACAAATTCAAATTTCTCGTCATGCGGGCTGCTGTCGCCAGTGAGTTGCTTTTCAATCTCTAAGCTGCCTCTAATCGGAGCCATCCAGACATTCTGAATATTAATACTCTCAGGGTTAGTTACCGCATTCCAACCGGGAACAGGAACTTCTCGGATACGATATTGGATCTCGTTTCCTGCACTATCAAACTTTGGTAAGTTTTCAAAAGTATAGGTCCAAGTTGGTCCTGTAACATTTATTTGCCTTACCACATGATTGTCTTGCATGAGCTGCAGTGTAATCTCTTGTGGGGGCTGAATCCCTTCAGGCATCTCCCAGCTTTTGACTCCTGATAAGGTTATCCTTTCGTGAATATAGCGGTTGGTTTGGCGGACATGAATAACTTGTCCAAGATGCCCAATCTCAACGCTTCCTGTACCATTACTAATACCTATCTGGATAAAACCAGCCCCGAAGCTGTCATGCTCAACAACGCGCCAACGGTCACCTAAGGCAAGAGTGATTGGTGTTGAACTTTGGCCACTTCTTAAACGAATCACTTCATCCTGTTTAACATCATTGATATAAAGATCAAACAAGAATTCATGATTCGCATCATAGCCTGTGCCTACAACATTTTTTTCAATGACGAGTTGAGCAGAACCACTGGGCACTTCACGGTTGATGAAAAGATGGTGTGAAGTGCCGCCAATTATGGTCGTACCATTTGCCTCATCAAGCATTTCAAAGAAATCATCGCTTGGAATTTCACGGATATTATAAGCCAAACCAGCAGGTAAATCAGCAAAGACGACCTTCTGACCATGACGGAGGCGGATAGTATCGCCAGATATAAAGTCTTGTAAAGCGCCCTCGGTGCTACCTTCGATAATCCGATATTGGAAAGTTTGACCATCGCTCGGTTCAAAAGTCACTTCAAACTCAAACTCTCTTTCGAGCATGGCTTCATTCTCTGAAACCACTTGCTTTTCAAAAGACAGAGTAGCTGGCTCAGGCTCAACGCCACCCACTTGGTAACTATTGACAAAGCGGTGATGCGGCGTTGTATCTTGAACGATATTCCCTTGCACTGTCTCCGTACCAGAAACAAAGCCTGCAGTTGCTACTTCACGGATCTTGTAGGAAGCACCTACCGGTAAGTTGTGGATGGTAAGGATTTCACCATGACGAAGTGTGAGTGTATCACCACTCGAAACTGTACCCTCACGCGTATCCGCATCGTTATTAGGGTCATCATCAATTTGGTAACGATTGGTCGTATAACGGAAACTTGCTCCATCTGGGACATTTGAAAGTTCAACTTCAAAGTTAAAGTCGATGAGCTTTTGCTCAGGAGTTACACCTGAGCCATCTGAGTTTACAACTTCTTTTTCTAAAATTAAATTCCCTCTGCGGGTCATATCACGGTTGGTAAAAGCTGCTAGTGAGGGTTCAGAATGAATATTCCCCGAGGAGTTATTGGCTTGACCATTTTGAAAATTAATTTCCTCTACCATATAGTGGACACCGACAGGAATGCCAGTAAACACTGCACGTTGCCCATGGCGTAGGCTCAATGTCTCCCCAGAAGACAGCTCATGCATAGCACCTTGACCATCAATTTGGTACTTATAGGTTCCGCCGTCTGAAAAGGTTACTCGAAATTCAAAGAGTTGTGCCAATTGCTCTGGAGAGAGGGGGTGCCCATCGTCATTCACCAGTGTTTTTTCGATAATTAAATCCCCCGCCAATCGACGGTTGTAGGCTGTAACAATCGGTCTTTCATTATTACTCTCTTCAGTGACAGTAAAGTCATAGCGCCTAATGGGTTGATTTTCGCTATCAAGATCTGGAGCAAAGCCATAAGGCAAACGAATTTCTTGGAAAAAATAACGTCCTGGTGGCAGTGAAACAGTTATTCGACCCTCTTGGTCTGTAGTAAAGGTGGCTTGAATCTGTACAGGACTATCGGGATTATTTGCCGGAATTTCAAAAAGTAAGAAATCTGCACCAGGCACAGGAAGTTCCGTTTGATTTCCCTCCGTATCAATCTCCAGCTTAAGTAAATGTACAGGTCGTTCGCCAATCCGTGTCTGGCCAAGATTGAGGGCGCTTTGTCTGCCACTGTTCCATGCCATGGTTCCCGTAATACCTGTCACAATCATTGTTAACAAAAGAGCAGAAAGTAAGACACGACTTTTCACTGTTAATTTACTTAAAATCTGTTTAAGTCTGTACAAGACGGTGCTCCTTTCTGCTGTTTTCTACAGTTGTTACTTTGATCAGTCAGTTTTGTTCCCGAATCGTTTGGACAATACTTTGGCCATTTGCGGGGTTGAGATTTGCAGCTGCATCTTCCGTCCAAAACTCGGCAAGATAAGCTGTATCATTACTAGAAAACTGTCCAATGACATGAATTTGATAAGAACCAGCGCCTTTAAGGGTACTCAGGGCAGGTTGTGCGCGCTTGCTGTCCAAGAGGAAACTGGTGGCTTGCCCTCCCGATAAGAGATTTGCCCAATAAGCCCATCCCGTTTCTTGATCAATCACCCAGAAATTACCTACACGGTCATCTACTGCCAGTGTTTGCCATTGGGCAAAAGTCATGGGCGGACGCGCTTGATTAAGTACCTGTTTTGTTTCCTGCTGCTCCGCAGACTCTGGTGGACCCATGATAGAGTTGCCAAACATCCCTGCCGTCCAATAGTTAGCCGTGCCCTTGCCCGGGTGTGTAGCGCTCCCTGTTTCCACATCACGTCCTACCCCTGCAGCCGCAGTCCTCGTAGAAGTAGAATCTCTGTTGAAGGTGGGCATAAACCAAGGCCGCTGGGCATCCTGAGTGGCTTGACCTAGCGCCAAGTGAAAATAAGCATTGAGGGGTGTATTTACTCCAATACGTGTACCGAGAGCTTCAGTTCCTAAAGGGGTCGTAGTGGCTTCAGGCCCAGGTATCCAAGTAGGCCAAGTCAGCGGATCGTTCATATCAATATCCCCACTCTCAATCAGTGATCTGTCATTGTGCATAAACAGCTCTGTAAACTTCACACGCGCAATAAGAGGCTCACTGCCAAAGTTTTCCACAAAGACATCTTTGTTCCCTGTTGCATCATCGAAATAGTCATGGACGCGGCCGCCATATACGAGTGGCTTGTCCCCTTCAAGCATATTTAGAGCACGTTGTCCCATGTTTGTATAAGCAAAGGTCCCGCCTACCAAGACTAAACTGGCAGCTAAAGCGCACAGGGTGGTAAAAGATTTGATACTTTTTTTCATAAGTTTGCTTCTCTATTCTTTAATTCTACCAAGTAAAAATGAGACAGTTTCATGGATAAATATTTCTTCTTCCTATAAGATACTTTCTCTTTGCTCGTCTTAGCTTATAATGCCCTGCATCAGTTCACCAGCAGAAGCTGACACACCCTGCCATTGATCTATTCCTTCAGCTGTAGCCACGTCTGACTCAACATGCATCCCATAAAATGTATCCTTATTATTAAAATTTACCTCTAAAGCATCTAATAACAAGCTAGTGGCTGTCTCTTGAGGCAACCATGTAGCCCAATAAAGCCAACCGTCATTGTCATGCACCCAAAAATTACCTGTTGGGCGACCAGAAGCCATCCACTCGCTCATCGTGATATAGCCACCCCGCTCTGATAGGACGGTTGCTTGTGCAGTATGGGTCACATTTGCGGTCAAGACTTCTGCACCATTTCTTTCATCCCATGTTCGTAGGGTCGAAGTGTGTGTCTGCCCTAAGTTCCACTGATTATGTGTTCCTGGCATTGCGATACCTAAGTTGGTATTATATGTTCCCGTTAAAGTCTCAAGCCCTCGGCCTGTTGTATTCGATTCTTGGTTTTGATTATTTTGGTTAAAGGTGGGCATAAAGATTTTGGGACGACTGTTATCATCACCAAGATGAAGAGTCACATAATCCCGCAAGCGAGAAACTGTTACCCCATCGGATAGCAGCCCGCTAGGCCTAACCACAGCCCAAGAGTTATGGTCTGCAAGAGTGGCATTTTCTAGTCCTGCATCACTGAGTGGCACGGCTTGGTTGTTTGCTGTTTGACCAGCGCCTGCGCCTACCTCCATGTACTCACTGAGTCTTACACGTGTCAAGATATTTTCTGAAGAATAATTTTCCACAAAGACATCTTTATTCGTTCGGCCACGTTGATTTTCCAGATGAGCTAAACCTTCAAAATCATCATGTAAACGTCCGCCTGGAAGAGATTCAAAACGAGTTTCATTGACTGCCCGCTGACTAATAGATGTCCATGTAAATGTGCCTGCTGAAGTCGCACTTAAGACAACAAGTAAGAGGGCGGGAATAATATACCTTTTTTTAAAAGTGATTTTCGAGAGAAAGTTAGATTGCCTCATGAGACAGTACCTTCCTTTCTCTTACTTTACGCCGTTTCACTCTATTCTTTGGTTTAATTCTTCTGTTTTTTCTTGTTTTTCCCTGCTTCAATCTTGTAATAAAGAAACTCAACATTTCATGTAAGATAAGTACGAGGACCAGCATGAGAATGACCGAAATCACTAGATGTTCTCGAATAAATTGGACAATCCTGCCCAAAGGATAACTTGAAAAGATGACTCTACCCACTACATTATTAGCATGAACGA
This sequence comes from Lactococcus garvieae, assembly GCF_016027715.1. Classification (NCBI taxonomy): domain Bacteria; kingdom Bacillati; phylum Bacillota; class Bacilli; order Lactobacillales; family Streptococcaceae; genus Lactococcus; species Lactococcus garvieae. The sequence goes on along the minus strand of NZ_CP065691.1, from coordinate 2,000,548 downwards.
TTTCGGCATCTTCACGCGCGTTATCTACGCCCTTAGTTACAAAGCCACGCTCACGTGTTCGAAGATAGTCTTCTTCGATACCCACAATCCGGTGTGTAACTGTTCGATTTGCCTCAGTAATAAAAGTGATATCGTCTCCAATATTAAGGGTTTGAGGATTTACTTGACGTGTCACCAGTAAGCTTCCTTTAGGATAAACACTTTTCATCGAATTAGAGAGTACAGTCATGGGTGAAAACCCTGCCAGATTTACTGGCTTATCATTTTCATTTTGTAAAATCACACTTGATTCTAGAAAGACTAAAAGAAGAATAATAATTAGATAGAAAATAGTATTACTCAGAATTCCAGCACCTTTAGATTTGGGTTTGGGTTTGAACTTTGAGGCTTCTTTATTTTTACCCTCATTTTTCAAGGCTAGCTGATGCTCCTTATAAAACTCTGCGCGTGGTGCAGTCGATACGGTTAACTTATTTACAACAATTGTCGGATAATGCTTAGCTTCTTTGGGAGAGGCATTATAGTAAAGATAGCTTCCTTCTTGGCGGGGAGAATTTTCAGACCGTGCTGCTGGAGCCTCCTCTGCTAGCTTGTTAGAACGTAAAGATTTTTTTTGAGCTTCATGCGTATAGGTTTTTTTCTTCGCTTTCTCCGTTGCTTGCTTTGGCTCTACAACAACGGATTGAGCAGATATGGAAGGTGGTTCCTCTACTTTATGTGCAGCTGGAAAAACTATTGTTGGCTCATTTTTTTGAGAAGAAGGGTAGTGAACTTCTAGAACTTTTTCAAAAGACTTCTTTGTCGTAGGGGTGTCTAAGATAGAGGCCTCATAGCTTGCCTCAGTGGCGCGAATCGCTGCTCTCACTCTCTCTTGAATCGCCTGTATATCTTCTGGAAAATCACAGGCAGCTGTCGCAAAATCTTCACCACCGCTAAGATCATGATAGACAACCTTTCCTTCTGACTTTTGTTTCTTCGGGACTTTGTTCATACTTCCTTCTCCTTTCTAATCGAAATGTATTATTTAGTGCTACGCGCTATTTAATTAAAAAATAAGTCTAAAGTTACATATTGATGAATATTGATTTTATAGATTTCATTATGATTACACATTTTTATGGTTCTATTATATCAAAAAAACAATATATTAAAAAATAAAAATAAAAAATATATTTGTCCACTTCTCTCATTTAATATCCTCCAATAAGTTTTGAGCGCACACAAAATATTTCTTCCTGTTCAGGTAATGTAGAAAGAGGATTTACACATCTTTGGCATCACTTCCTTGGATCCAAGTCCTGTTTCGTCCCTCCAGATATTCTATAGCATCATTCACGTTATCTATGGGTATTATCGACATGTCTGAACGCAACCATTTTACGGTTTCCTTTGCTTCAAGATAATTATAATCTCCGACCGCCCTGCCGTTGCTATAGACAAAGAAGACATCTATATCTTGACGTTCAGCAGCCACCACCTTTTGGCGAATACCGCCAACAGGCCATACTGCACCGCCAACAGTGATAGAGGCGCTACCGGCCACTTTGCGTCCTTTCGTTATGTCTTTCCCTGTAAGCTTGCTGTAAATATCCAAAGTAAAAAGTAAACCGCCTGAAGGACCACTAATATCGCCAACTTTTATCTTGACTTCTGGGTTGCTTATAAGACTTGTGTTTTCCATAAGCGACATACCTATCCCCGTTTTGCCATTATCAAGCTGGATATAGTTTCCTTCTACCTCTTGTTCCTTTTTCTCTCCATCCATCTCCCGTTGAAATTTCAGAGTAACTTGGTCTCCAACCTTCTGCTTTTTTATATAGTCCAGCATCTCCTCGTTACTTTCAAAACGCGGTCCATCCAGATGAGTAATCAAATCCAAAGGCCTTAACTTATTGTGAAAACTTGAATATCTTGCCACTTCTGTAACGTAAGCTCCCCCATACTCAAAGTCTATAGGCTTTTTTGCTAAGCGAAAGGCTTCCCATACAGCAATATTCTCGGAAACTCGCATCTGCAACTGGCTAATAGTCTCCTCTTGCTGCTTTTTAGACATCGCTTGTGCATCTGAGGTTATGGGATGAATTTCCGAATACCTATCAAATAAATTATAAATGAGAAGACTGATATTCACTGGCGCAGTTTTAACCGTAGGAAGGTAAAAACCTCCACCCGAGCGTACGGGCGCTCCATGCCCGGAAACCACAATACTCTCGTTCAACGGTTTGGCTTCTCCTGGTATTTCGATACGGTAAGGTAAGGGCAAGATGAGGAGCAAGCACAAGAGTACAAGACAAATTATTTTAATAAGAGCCCTTAAATTTTTAGGAACATACTTTTTCATGCTTAATTACCTTTTGTTGAGATATTTGGTTGACAACACAGAGAGATAAAAAAGAGAAGATGGCATGAAAAAATATTTTTTCACTGTATCCTTCTCTTTTTATTTCCTTTAGACTTATATAAAAACTAAGTAATGCTTATGGTGTGTGTTCATTTTCAAGATGCGCTACAATTTCTCTCGCTCCTGCAGTGTCATCCTCTGGATTATCAAGAAATTGATCAAGATCATCAAAAGATACAAACTCACCAATAACATGGATGCTGTATTTCCAGTCATGGGCTTCTGCTCCTGGGAAGTTCGCAGTCAAGTTGTCATTAAAGTCAGCGCTTTGGGCAATGTCATCAAGAAGATAAGATGTCGCTTCACCAGACTCTAGAGGAACGGCATAGTAAGCCCAACCACTGGCTTGGTCGATGATCCATGTTTGACCTACACGACGCCCAGAAGTTGAGAGATCCATCCATTGGCCTGCTGTAAGTGGAGGACGATCTTGGGCTAAAACAGCTGCTGCTGTGTTTGTGCCACCAAACTCTGCACCTACTGGCATGATCGACGTTGCTGTATCTCCCGACTGCCAGAAAGCTTCTGTACCATCACCTGGGTGTGTCACGTCGTCTACGATAAAGTCACGTGCATTACCTGCTGCCGCTGTTTGCATATTATTTGGGTCATGATTAAAGGTCGGCATAAAATACATCGTTGTCCCTGGGATACGTTCCATACCTAAGTTCCAGTCCCAATAATCACTGAAAAGAGAACTGCGCGCACCTTGACGATCATCATTTGCAACGGTCCCACCTGTGGCAGGTCCAGGGATAAATGTTGTCCAAGTATTTGAATCATCTGGGTCTACTGTGGAATCATCATCGACCGGCTGACCTGCGACCTCCATATACTCTTTCAACTTGATACGTACAAATAAAGTATTTTCACCGTAGTTTTCCGCAAAGATATCTTTGTTTCCTGAGTCACGGTCAAACTGGTCGTGGATACGTCCACCATGATTTGGAACGCGTTGGCCATCAATGTCATTCAAGGCACGTTGACTGAAAGATGTCCAGGCGAATGTACCTGCCAAAAGTAATGCCGCTCCTGCAGCTACTACGGGCCACAGTTTCTTTTTAGATGTTCTGTTCTTTGTCATAAATACTCCTTATTTTTAATAATATTTTTCATTAATTAACGTCTGACTTAGGCAGACAAGTTTTGTTTGCGTTTTTTTGTTTTTCTTGTGAGCTTCTCTGGCTTCCCTTCAATATGCCCCTTCTTCTTTTCCTTGCGTACTTGGAAGAGCGAAATAACATACTTGACGAGTACATCTAAGAAGATTAGAAGAAGGACAAAGGTAATAAAAGCCAACAACATATTCTCTCGGATAAAACCAAGCACATGCCCAATGGTTGAGCTTGAGAAGATGACTCTCCCCACCACATTTCTGGCATGAACAATCTCACTATCGACTGTTGTATTATTTACCCCTTTGGTCTCAAACCCACGTTGCCCCGTGGAAAGGTGATTCTCGCGAATACCAACGATGCGGTGAGTGACCGTCCTGTTTTGCTCGGTTATAAAGGTAATATCGTCGCCAACACTCAGTGAGCGAGGTTCCACAGCACGTGTAAGTATAAAGTCGTCACGCGCATAGACATCACGCATACTATCCGAAAGAACAATCATGGGCGAAAAGCCTGCGATATTACGTGGTGTCGTATCCTCACTCTGCGAAATAACGGCGGACTCGATGAAGATGAAAAGGCCTGTGAGCAAGATATAAAACACGATGTTTCCTAACCATTTTCCTTTGCCCGTTTTTGTTGCCTCAGGAGGAGCCATGGCTAGAGTAGCATTTTGTTGTTCTTGCGACTCTTGATGAGCTTTCAATTGCTCTTTAAACTCTTTCATTTGCATCTGCAAGGTGTTTTGCATCATCAGAAGGGTCTCTTCTGGAGTCGCTTCTGATGAGACGGTTGAAATCTGCGGGACAGCTTCATGTGAGAGCGTTGAGCGTCTTTGAGTAAGTTCTGCGGCCTTTTGTGCTGCGGCTTCAGCTTCTTTTTTTAAGGCATCAATCGTCTCTTGCTTAAAAGAAAAGCTATTGGACATTGATGACTCTTGGCTTACCTGAGTGCTGTTCCTCTCAGAATCTTTCCCCAGCCTATCTTGTGAGGGATGAGACTTGTTTTTTACGTTTTTTAAAGTGTTTTCCATTTCTATTTACCATATCTATCACCTCAAGGATGAGTTTTTAGTAGATTACACTGTTGCTCTTTTTATCAACCTGATGAGGACGGCTTCACGTTGCTGCATCTTCTTTCATCGGGAGAAGTTTGGCCTAAACTAAGTTAGGTGCCCCACCCCTCACTTATAATGAATTATCTAAAGTAAGAACACACAAAGCCTCTGAATTAGGAGAGGAATAGATAAACTCACTAAAAATATCCTAATTTTTCCATCCTATACATTTCTTTATGTAACTTATTTTTCTTTAAGGTTACATAAATGACATCTCCATACAATAATATAACAAATCGCACGAAACACAAAATGATTTAATAAGAATAATCTAATTTAAATAAAAATAAATAAGAACATAGATAAAATATTACCTATAAGTTGTGCCTCTAAGGTTGAGCCTTCCCCTTATGTCACCTATACTCTCATGAGCGTAGATATCTTTCAGAAACTTCTTAGATTTGGAAAATAAAAAAAGACAAAGTCATAGGACTTTGTCTTTTTTCTGAGTAAGTTTAGAGGCTTACTTTTTATTTATCACCACGGTTACGCATCACGAAGCCTGCTTGTTTTTCGCTTGCTTGTGTTTTAGGTTTGCGGTCTTTTTTGTAATAGTCACGTTTTTTGTCATCACGGTCACGCCAGTTACGTTTTTTGTCGTCGCGATCACGGTCGCCGCCTTTACCACGGTAACCACCTTTACCATCACGGTCACGGTCGCCACCACGGCCGCCACGGTTGTTATTACGGTCACGGCCATAACGTCCGCCACCTTTATTACCATTACCGCCTTTACCTTTGCCCTTGAAGCCTTTGCCTTCACCGTTAAATGGTAATGGGCGTTCAGCTGTGATTTGAACGTCAGGCATATTATCTGGGTCTTTAACGCGGCTTTGAATCAACATAGCAACGAGTTCTTTCACATCGTACTCTGCCATAAGTTGTTCTGCATCTGCATCAAACTTCGTCAACTTACCTTTAAGGCTGCCCTCTTGTAAGTCACGTTTAATTTCATCCATCGCAACAGAAAGACTGGCTTGGTAAGCATCTTCTTTTGTTGGTGGACGCAAGCTCTTCATTTCTTTCTTCGTCAGTTTTTCAATAGCACGGAGGTAACCCATCTCATTGTAGCTGACAAAAGTTACAGAACGACCAGATTTACCAGCACGACCTGTACGGCCGATACGGTGAACATAACTTTCTTGGTCTTGGGTAATATCGTAGTTATAAACGTGGGTAACACCTGAGATGTCAAGTCCACGTGCCGCAACGTCTGTCGCAACCAAGATATCCAAATGTCCGCCCTTAAAATCACGCAAAACGCGGAGACGTTTGTTTTGGTCCAAGTCACCGTGAATACCTTCGGCACGGTAGCCACGTAATTTCAAACCACGTGTGATTTCATCAACACGGCGTTTTGTACGACCAAAAACAATAGCAAGTTCAGGACGTTCCACATCAAGCAAACGTGTCAAGATATCAAATTTTTCAAATTCTTTTGATTTAACGTAGTATTGATCAATACGATCAGCTGTCATTTCCTTAGCTGCAATCTTGATATGCTCTGGATTTTTCATGAACTTCACGCCAATTTTTTTGATGTCATTTGGCATTGTTGCTGAGAAGAGCAATGTTTGACGTTCACTTGGTGTTTTACCAATGATAAACTCGATGTCTTCGAGGAAGCCCATGTTGAGCATTTCGTCTGCTTCATCAAGAATCAATGTTTCAAGATGTGAAAGGTCAAGTGCTTTACGTTTAAGCAAGTCAACCATACGCCCTGGTGTACCTACAACGATATGAGCACCTGAACGGAGCGCTTTGATTTGTTTTTCGATGCTTGATCCACCGAAGACAGTACGCACTTTAAGGCCTTTAGATTTACCAAAGCGGAAGAGTTCTTCTTGTCCTTGGACAGCAAGTTCACGTGTTGGAGCAATCACAAGGGCTTGGATAGCTTTATTTTCTGGATTAATTTTTTCAATAGTTGGGAGGCCAAAAGCGGCTGTCTTCCCTGTACCAGTTTGGGCTTGACCGAGAACGTCACGTCCTGAGAGCGCAAGTTGGATAGTTTGCTCTTGGATTGGCGTTGGCTGCTCATAACCGATAGCTGTAAGAGTCTCGATAATGCCTTCTGAAAGGCCGAGTTCGTTGAATTTCAATGTTTCACCTATAATTTTCTAAATTTGCCTATAGCAAATATGACGACCAAGCTCGAAAGCTCAGTTACAGGCGAAAAAATCTTTGTCTTAACTCGCCTGAATATATAACTTGACTATTATAACATACTTTTAAAGATGTAAATGCTTACCTTTTTTATTTTTTTTTTTTTATTTTGAAGTCCTTTTTTGCAGATAGAAAAAGCCTCATTTTAGAGGACTTTTTAACTCATTTTCATTAAACAGAAAACTGCTCCATCAACTCAACATCGGGGTATTTATCCTTGAACCAACGCATGGCAAAGTCATTTTCAAACAGGAAGAGAGGATGGTCAAAGCGATCGCGTGCCAAAATATTTCGGCTAGAAGACATTTTTTCATCCAAATCTTCAGGTTTAATCCAACGGACGGTTTTACTGCCCATTGGTGTCATGATAATTTCGGAGTTGTATTCATTTTCCATACGATGTTTGAAAACTTCAAACTGGAGCTGACCAACCGCACCGAGCATGATTTCGCCTGTGGTGTAAGTCTTATAAAGCTGAATCGCACCTTCCTGAACCAACTGCTCGATCCCTTTTTGGAAAGATTTTTGCTTCATGACATTTTTAGCGGTCACGCGCATAAAGAGTTCTGGTGTAAAGGTTGGTAAAGGCTCAAAAGCTGTTTTAAGCTTCCCTGTTGTTAGCGTGTCACCGACTTGGTAAGTACCTGTATCATAAACCCCGATGATATCTCCAGCAACAGCATTTTCTACATTTTCACGTGACTCAGCCATAAACTGTGTAACGTTTGAAAGTTTGACTTGTTTCCCTGTACGAAGAAGCTTCACACCCATCCCACGCTCAAATTCACCAGAAACAATACGAACAAAGGCGATACGGTCACGGTGACGAATATCCATGTTGGCCTGAATTTTGAATACAAAGCCTGAAAATTCTTCACGTAAGGGGTCAATAATCTCATCATCCACTGTCTTATGTCCGTTTGGTTCAGGGGCATAAGTCAAGAAAGTATCAAGGAAAGTTTCCACACCAAAGTCGGTCAAGGCTGATCCAAAGAAGACGGGGGTCAGCTGTCCTGCGAGGACTTCTTTTTCATCAAACTCATTACCTGCATCTTGCAAGAGTTCAGCGTCTTCCATAGCTTGGGCATAAAAAGGGTTGTTTGTCAGTGGGTAGCTGGCGTCAATCTCTCCATTTTCATCGAGCTCAATAAAACGTTCTCCATTTTCTGGCTGAAAAACCTCGATACGGTTATTATAGAAATCATAAAGCCCTTGGAAGTTTTTTCCCATACCAATCGGCCAGTTCATCGGAACAGAAGCAATCCCTAAGATGTCTTCTAACTCACTCAGCAAGTCCAAAGGCTCACGACCATCACGGTCCAGTTTATTAATAAAGGTGAAAACGGGAATACCACGGCGCTTCACAACTTGGAAAAGTTTTTTGGTTTGGGCCTCAATACCTTTGGCACTGTCAATAACCATCACAGCAGCATCTACTGCCATCAAAGTACGATAGGTATCCTCGGAGAAGTCCTCATGCCCTGGGGTATCCAAGATATTGACACGCTTTCCTGCGTAGTCAAATTGCATGACGGATGAAGTTACCGAAATCCCACGTTCTTTTTCGATATCCATCCAGTCTGATTTGGCAAAGTTCCCTGTTTTACGTGCTTTAACCGTTCCGGCTTCGCGTATGGCACCACCAAACTTAAGGAGTTGTTCCGTAATCGTTGTTTTACCAGCATCCGGGTGACTGATGATGGCAAAGGTGCGGCGTTTTTTTATTTCTTCTGCTCTATTCATTTTTTAACCTATTCTTATCAAAGTTTATGCCTTACAATTATACCAAAAAAGCAAAAAAGCTGCTTTTCTCTGAGGTTTCAGAATTTACTTAAGTCAGACTTGTGTGATTTCTCCAAAAAAGACTGCCTTCACAGCCCTTTTAATTCATAAGAAGTGCCACGACAATCCCTAATACTGCACCTCCAAAAACCTGCAGTGGCGTATGTCCCAGCAACTCTTTCAGAGCCCTTTCAGCATTAATCTTAGGATTTTCAATCGTCTTGATGATGATATTCAGAATATAAGCGTGTGTCCCTGCTTGCCGACGTATGCCTTGCGCATCATACATAACTACAAAAGCAAAGACCGTTGCCATAGCAAAAATGGCTGAATCAAAGCCCTGTGTCAGCCCAGTTGCTGTCGTCATCGAAACAACCAAGGCGCTATGAGAGCTGGGCATACCACCTGTGGCAAACAGCAAGCGCAAGTCTAACTTTTTATAACGAAATATATCAACGAAAATTTTTATTATTTGTGCCGCAAACCAACCGACTATAGCCGTTACTAATATTTGGTTGCTAATAATTTCTTTAAAAAAATCCATATATCCCTCCTTTTCTTGTAAATAAATCTACACGACAATTCACTCTTAAGTTAATTTTATACCATTTATAGTGAATTCAAAAATAAAACAATCTATTTATCTATCAAAAAACTACACCTTGGAGGGTGCAGTTTATTTTTTATGAAATCGCAATTTTCCTATATTCAGCAGCTTCTGCTTCAGTAGAAAGGACAAAATGTCCTGGCGTAATTTCACGGAGTTCACGAGGCTGCCCGTCCAGCTCAGCTGTGGGATCGTAAGCCTGAGGCACACGACTACGTTCTGAGATTGGGTCTGGCGCTGGAATAGCGCTGAGCAGTGATTGAGTATAAGGATGGAGAGCATTATTATAAACTTGCTCAGAAGATCCTATTTCAAGAATTTTACCCCAGTGCATCACACCGATACGGTCGGAGATATATTTAACCATAGATAAATCATGGGCAATAAAAAGATAAGTTAAACCTTCTTTTTCTTGAATATCACGCATCAAATTAACAACCTGAGCCTGGATAGATACATCCAATGCCGAAATTGGCTCATCTGCTACGATAAATTTAGGATTGACTGCCAAGGCACGGGCGATACCGATACGTTGGCGCTGTCCTCCAGAGAACTCATGAGGATAACGTGTCATATGGTCTTGATTTAAACCAACAAGTTGAAGCAACTCTCTAACTTTTTCTGTACGTTCACTTGAGTTTTTTGCTAAGCCGTTGACATCGATTCCCTCAGCAATGATATCTTTAACACGCATTCTTCCATTTAACGAAGCTTGCGGGTCTTGGAAAATCATCTGTACTTTTTCACGGAATTTTTTAAGTTCAGTACCTTTAATCTTGCTCACATCTTTGCCGTTGAAGTGAATTTCACCTTTATTAATATCATATAGCTTCATGATCGCACGGCCGATAGTTGTTTTACCAGATCCTGATTCACCTACAAGACCAAATGTTTCTCCTTCATAAATGTGAAAAGAAACATCATTGATCGCCTTGTTGACATTTTTTTTACCCTTGTTGAAAACCAGGTCCACGCCCTTGAATTCGACAAGTTTTTTTCTATCTTCAGTCATTATTCAGCATTTCCCTTCATTTTCATTACTTGCCAACGTGCCCAACGGTGCTGGATATTTTCAGAAGGCGTTACTTTTGGTGAACGCTCATCTAAAAGCCAAGATTTAACTTGATGAGTCGGTGAAACTTCAAAGTAAGGCGGTTCTTCTTCAAAATCAATTTCCAAAGCATGTTGGTTACGCAGCGCGAACGCATCACCTTTTGGTGGGTGAAGCAAGTCTGGAGGCGTACCAGGGATAGAAACAAGACGTTCTCCATCGGTATCAACCGTTGGCATTGAGTCAAGCAAGCCCCATGTGTATGGATGTTGCGGGTTGTAGAAGATTTCTTCCACAGTCCCAAACTCAACGATTTCTCCCGCATACATCACAGCAACACGGTCCGCAAAGCCAGCAACCACACCCAAGTCGTGGGTAATAAAGATGATTGATGACTCGATACGTTGTTGCAACTCTGACATCATTTGCATGATTTGTGCTTGAATCGTTACATCTAAGGCTGTCGTTGGCTCATCTGCGATAAGAATTTCGGGATCAGCAGCCAGCGCAATCGCGATAACGGCACGTTGACGCATCCCTCCAGACCATTGGTGCGGGTAGTCATTGATATGTTGTTCACTTTGTGGAATACCAACAGCTTTCATGAGTTCCAAAGCTTTTACCAAGGCGGCTTTTTTCTTCATGCCTCTGTGCTTGATCAAGGGTTCAGCAATTTGGTTACCGATACGCATAGTAGGATCCAATGACGTCATCGGGTCTTGGAAAATCATCGAAATTTCATTTCCACGGATTTTTTGCCAATCTTCTTCTTTTATATCTAAGAGATTTCGTCCTTTGAAAAGGATTTGTCCATTAGGAATCTCTGCGTTTGCTGCATTTAGTCCCATCAAGGTTTTTGTCGTTACAGATTTACCTGATCATGACTCCCCAACGATGGCTAAGGTTTCGCCTTTTTTCAAATCAAACGAAACATCACGGATGGCTTTAACCTTCCCAGCATACGTTTTAAAATTAACATGCAGATTTTTTACTTCAAGTACTTTTTCTTCTTTTTCAGTCATTTTACTTCCTCATTTCTTAGTCTTGACCAGATTTTGGATCAAATGCGTCACGCAAGCCGTAACCAAAGAGGAAGAAGGCGAGTGACAAGAGCGACAAGACTACGGCAGGTACTGCAACTTGGAACGGATAGAATTGCAAGCTTTGAATACCATCAGAAATCAATGAACCCAATGATGCTGTTGGCGGTTTAACACCTAAGTTAATCGCAGAAAGAACAGCTTCAAAGAAGATAACCGATGGTATATCAAACATAATTTGAACGATGATAACACCCAGCATATTTGGAATAAGGTGTTTAACCATGATTTTAAATGGACTAGCCCCTAAAGTTTTCGCAGCCAGAACAAATTCTCGTTCTTTCAGAGACAGGGTCATATTCCGCACCTGCCGGGCAATACCGGTCCAGATAAAGAGACCGATAGCAAGGACGATTGAAATTATCCCTTGTCCCAGCAAAAGTCCAAACATGGTTACAATAACCAAACTTGGGATAGAACTGATGATTTCAATGATACGCTGCATTACGGTGTCAACTTTTCCGCCAATCCATCCAGAGATTAGACCATAGGTGATACCGATGAGGACATCAAAGACAATCGAAGCGAAGGCGATAATCAAGGAGATACGCAAACCGACAATCGTACGTTTAGCAATAGAACGTCCTAAGGCATCTGTACCAAAGATGAAAGATGTACCTTCTGGAACACTTTGAACTTTATAGAGATCTTCAGCTATCGTGCTACCTGGAGCAGCAAAGTTACCATTCCAACCCGGGATATTTACATTTCCCAGCTTTGGAGGTAAGTTTTTATAGGTTTGAACCTGGTTTGGGTCAAAGTTATTGGCTTCCGATTGAGGAACAAAAACTGTTGAAACCACAGAGAACAAAAGAGTGAAGACAACGACAACCATCGCAACCATTGCGATTTTGTTTTTCTTGAAACGTCGCCAAGCGTCTTGCCAAAAAGTGAGGGCAGGTTTTGCGATTGCTTCGCTCGCTTCAAAGTCGCGATTTGTTACAAGTTTAAATTTACTGTTAATATTTTCCATTTTCTTCCCTCCCTTCTAGTCTAAACGCACACGTGGGTCAACAAACGCTGTAATAATGTCAGTGATTAAAATCATTGCCATCAACATCACAGCATAGACGACCGTTGTTCCCATAATGACTGGGAAGTCTTTTGATGGAATCGACTGAACGAACTGTTGCCCAATACCTGGTATTGAGAAGATTGACTCAATAAGTACAGAACCTGTAAGAAGCCCCGCACTCATCGGACCGATCAATGTCAGCATCGGAATCAATGAATTACGAATCGCGTGTTTCCAGAGTACTTCACGATCAGACAAACCTTTAGCACGTGCCAATAAGATATAATCTGATGACAGTGACTCAATCATCTGTGCACGAACGAAACTCATAACCTGAGACATAGGTGCAAAAGAGAGCGCTAAGGCTGGCAAGATGGTTTGAGAAAAGGTTCCCCAACCTGATACTGGCAAGAGTTCCCAAGTATAACCAAAGTAAAGGAGGAGCAAAGTACCAACAATGAAGGAAGGTACTGAGAAGAAGACAGTGGAGATGATACTTAAAAGTCCATCAATCCAAGTATTTTTGAAGCGTGCAGCAACAACACCAAAGAATGTTCCTACAACAACACCAATAATCAAAGCTTCAAAACCAAGCTGAGCCGAAACAGGCAAGCGTTGTCCAATCATTGTACTTACAGGTTGGTTGGCAAAGGTAAATGAAGTTCCGAAGTTACCAGTGAAAGCATTTTGAAGGTAGATAAAATACTGAACAATCAGTGGTTTATCCAAACCATATGCAACATTTAATTGTTGAATTTGCTCAGGGGTTAATTTGGGGTTATTAAAGGGCGTTCCTGGCATGATCTGCATGAGGAAGAACGTCGCTGTAATAACTACAAATAGTGTCAAGAGCATCAATAAGATACGTTTTACAAGATATTTAGCTAACATATAAAAATTCCTTAATAAAAGCACGAAAAGTAGGCCTAATAAGCCCTACTTATTCGTTTGATGTTAGTGCCTACTATTTTTCGATGTAAACACCTTTGAGATCGTAAGTCAAACCTGTTGAGTTGAATTGTAAACCTTTAAGGTGTTGGTTACGGAGCGCTGGTGTTGCACGGTAATAAAGTGGGTTAATGCTTGATTCGCTAAAGAGGGCAGTTTCTGCTTCTTTATACGCTTCATCACGTGCTTTGTCATCCAATACCGTTGGCAATGTAGATGCTTTAGTCCAAGCTGCTTGGTAGGCAGGGTTGTCAAATTTCCCATCGTTATAACCTGAGCCATCTGCAAAGAGTTGCAAGAATGTTGATGGTTCAGCGTAGTCACCACCCCAAAGAGAGAGAACTATATCAAAGTTTTGGTTTTGTGAATCTTTCAAACGTTGTTGGAAAGGAACGATTTTTTGAGTAAGTGTCAAGCCTGGCAATGCTTTAGAAAGCGATGCTTGCAAGAAGTCTGCAGTAGATTTTGAAACTGGGGCATCAGCATCTGTTGTATATTGAATATTCAATGATGTTACGCCGACTTCTTTCAGACCTTTTTCCCAAAGTTCTTTAGCTTTCGCTGCATCGTATTTATAATCTTGTTTTGCAAATTCTGCAAAGTCAGTACCATCTGCTGTTACAGACATACCTGCTGGTGTAAATGTTTCAGCCACTGTACCCGCTGGGATAAACTGATCAACGATACCTTTACGGTCAGTTGCTAAGTTAATTGCATCACGGATATTTTTGTTTTGAAGAGCTTTAGCTACTTCTGGGCTTGATGTACCACCACCTGATTGGTTATATTGAAGGTAAGCTGTTGTTGCTTCTTTTAAGACAACAAGGTCTTTACCATCATTATAGTCTTTGTTGGCATTGTACAAGTCCATAGTGTTCAAACTTGCTTGGTCCAATTTGCCTTGTTTAAAGAGCTGAACGGCTGTATTTGGGTTTGATTGTACAGTGTAACCAATTTCTTCTGATTTTACACCGTCTTTGTCATAGTAATCTGGGTTTTTCACAAGTGAATAGCTGTTGTTTGTACCAGTCCAACCTGCATCTTTCTTGAACATGAATGGTCCAGAGTAAACAACTTTATCAGATGAAGTACCGTACTGTTTACCAAATTCCTCAACTGCGCCTTTATTTACAGGCATGTAAACAGAGTTAGCAAGAAGGAACTTAAAGTATGGTGTAGGTTGTGTCAATGTTACAACAATCTCTGTGTCACCTTTGACTTTAACGCCCAATTCATTGAGGTCTTTAATTTTTCCTGAGTTGATTTCATTGGCGTTTTTGATGTTACCAAGCAAGTAAGCGTATTGTGAACCTGTTGCTGGGTTTACAGCACGTTGCCATGAATAAAGGAAGTCGTTTGCTGTCAGTGAATCTCCATTTGACCATTTAAGACCTTCACGCAATGTAATAGTGTAAGTCAAACCATCGTCTGATACTTTAATGTCAGAAGCCAAAGCATTTTGAGCAACACCTTCTTCGTCAACACGTGTTAAACCTTCTTGAGTGTTCCCGATGAAAAGGTTTGAATATGTGTCTGTTGCCAAGCCTGAGTCCAATGTAGCAATGTTTGTAGGAACTGAAAGTTGTGGAGTAGCAGTTTTTGAATCGCCTCCGCCATTTCCACATGCTGCTAAGAGCCCTACCGAAGCTAGGGCAAGAGTCCCTAATGATACCTTTTTCCAATTATTCATGTAACATCCTCTTTCTGTTTGACTTATCCGACAATTTTGCATTTGTTTATTATTGTCTGAAAATTTATTATGTTCTTTATTATACTTAATTCAATCTAAATTGTAAAGAGTTTTCTACTTAGTTTTTCTAAATTTTTGTCATTTAAAATTTTTATACGTCATTTCCGAACATTTTCTTCTATTTTAGCCACAAAAAAAAGCACTTGCATGCTTATTTTTGTAATTCTTCGACTATCGCCCCTAAGTTCATACTGTTGGAACCTTTAAGTAAAAGTTGATCTTGGGGTTGAAGCTCCATTTTTACTTTCGCTGTCAACTCAGACAAGTCTGTAAAATAAGAAACTTTGTCTTGCGGCAGTTCTTTCCAAAGGTTTCTCATTAGTTCGCCATATAAGTAAACATGATCTAGAGTAGAGAAATCAATGGCTTGGGATATACTTGCATGTAACTCAGGAGCTTGTACTCCGAGTTCAAGCATATCCGCGAGAACAGCCATTTTGCGTCCTTCTGCATTTTTAGGAAGAACTTGGAAGGTTTCTAATATCAACTTCATAGCTGTAGGGTTGGCATTATAGACATCACTCAGGATATCTGCGCCATTGCTGGCTTTTTTCCACTCTGTCCGATTACGGGTCAAACTTACGTTTGCTAGAGCGTGCGCTATCTTATCTTCTTCGACACCCACTCGTGTCCCGACATAAGCTGCAAGCATGGCATTGGTTGCATTAAATTTCCCTGGAACTGGAATTGTAAGCTCTGTATCTAAGAAGTTGGTTGTGAAACTCAACTGATCTTTGTGCTCGATAAGCTTCGTAACAAAGATATCTTCATCTGCACCAAAGCGTGTGATTTTTGTATCGGCAGGCAAATATTTGTTAATAATCTTATCGGCAGGAACGATGAGTTCCCCCTCAGGACGCAAGCCAGAGGTAATACCAAGTTTTCCTTCAGCAATTTTTTCCCGTGTGCCAAAAAATTCCAAGTGAGACTCACCAATAAGGGTCACAAGTGCGATTTTGGGTTTTGCTATTTCCGAGAGCAAGTCAATATCCCCCAGACGATCCATTCCCATCTCAAGCACAATTTTTTCCGTATCGTCTGGCATGTGCAAGACAGTGTAAGGCATGCCTATTTCATTATTATAATTGCCCTGCGTTTTATAGGTTTTATACTTCTCAGAAAGGACGGCGTGGATCATATCTTTGGTTGTGGTTTTACCATTTGATCCCGTAACAGCAATGACTTCGACCTTCATTTTTTCCAAGTAATACTGGGCAAGTTTTTGAAGAGCCTGCAAGCAATCCTCAACACGTAAGTGTGACTGTGCGACTTCTTTTTCAGCAAATGTCGCCACAGCACCGTTGGCAAAAGCTGTTTCAATAAAGTCATGTCCATCTCTTACACCTTTAAGGGGTAAGAAAAGATCACCTTCCTTGATTTTACGGCTGTCAAATTCAATATTTTGAATCTCTATATCTGTTAATTCTGACCAATTATTTGTCGCGCCGACTGCGCGGGCGATTTCGTGTAGTGTAAGTTTCATGATGAGTTTATTATACCAAAAGTCCCTTCATAAGGCACCCCTTCTTCTTAGATATGTGTAACGTAAATGTGTGACGAACTCTACTATTTTTTTATAATCATTTTAATCGCTTGGCTTATTTTTTTCTCGCGCTCTTTTTCATCGCCTTCTAATAGTAGAAGACAATTTTGCAAGTTTTCCGCCACTATAAGACCAATCAAGCTGTCAAGACTCGAACGCACTGCTTTGAGCTGCGTAACTACAGCATCACAGTCTTTTTCTTCTTCTAACATCCGCAGAACGCCTTGCAACTGACCATCCGCTCTTTTCAATCTATTTTTGGTCTTACTATCGTAAATTGTTCCCATTAGTATCTCCTCTTTTCCTATCATTATATAGAGGACTCTATAATTTGTCAAAGAGCGTGTATTTTATAAAAAAATCTCCCGACAGTTACATCTGGAGATTCTTTCTTTTTATAGAAGGTGACTTTCACGGATTTCAAAAGCTTCTTGGGCAAGAGTAACTAACTCTTCAATCAAGTCACTGTATGAAAGTCCCATGTTTTCCCAGAGCAATGGATACATTGACCATTGTGTGAAGCCTGGGATAGCATTAATTTCATTGAGATAAATGTCCCCTTTTTCATCATAGAAAAAGTCACAGCGTGATAAACCTGTACCATTCATCGCTTGATAAGCTTTTTCGGCATAGTCGCGCATCTTTTGCGCAATCTCTGCTGGTACTTCTGCAGGGATTGCCATCTCAATTTTGTTATCAATATATTTTGAACGGTAGTCATAGAAATCAACGTCTTTGACTACTTCACCAGGAAGGGTTGAGCGTACTTTTCCACCATTACCAAGGACGGCACATTCTATTTCTCGCGCATTTACACCTTGTTCCACAACCACACGGTTATCATACTTGTAAGCTTCAGCAAGACCTGCCTCCAGCTCTTCAAGGCTATTTACTTTAGAGATACCGACACTTGAGCCCATGTTGGCTGGCTTGACAAAGACAGGGAAAGTCAGGTTGGCTTGGACAGCTGCATGGATTTTTTCTTGGTCTCCATCCGAATACGCCGCAACATAAGGCACCTGTGGGACACCTACCGCGCTGAACACATGTTTGGCTAAGAGTTTATCCATAGTGCTGCTGGCAGATAGGATATTTGGGCCAACATAAGCAAGGCGCATAATTTCTAAGAAGCCTTGGATGGAACCATCTTCGCCCATAGGTCCATGTAAGACAGGGAAAACCACAGCATCTTTTTCGTAAATGTCAGATGGTGCGACTTTTTGCTCGGTTTTAACCGTTTCGTTGGTCATGAGTTGTTCGTCTTCTGCTGGTGTTTCCCTGAATTCTTGAGTTTTGATAAAATCACCAGTTTTACTGATAAAGTAAGTCTTCACAGTAAATTTATCATAGTTTACTGCGCGCATTACGCTTTGAGCTGAAAGAACGGATACTTCTCGTTCTGCACTTCGACCGCCATATAATAAAATCAATGTTTCTTTTGACATAATTTTCTCCACTTAAATTTCCATACGATTTTCAACTGCTTTGGATAAGGTAACCTCATCTGCATACTCAATATCTGATCCAACTGCGAGTCCACGTGCCAAACGTGTCACCTTGATACCCGCAGGTTTTATCATTCGTGAGAGATACATCGCTGTTGCTTCACCATCAGAAGTTGCATTCGTAGCAAGAATAACTTCTTCGACTTCACTGTCTCCCATCAGGCGCGTTAAAAGCGTCTTGACATTTATTTCATCGGGACCGACACCATTCATCGGGCTAATCGTACCATGTAAAACATGATAGAGGCCTCTGTACTCACGGATTTTTTCCATGGCTAAGACATCTTTGCTTTCTTCTACGACCAATATGGTCGTACGATCACGAAGAGGGTCTTCACAAATGGCACACGGATCACTTTCTGTGAGATTGCCACAGATTGAACAAAAGCGTAAATCACGTTTTGCCGAAATCAGATTCCGCGCAAATTCATTTACATCTTGATCATCCATACCAATCGTGTGAAAGGCTAGACGTGTTGCTGTTTTTTGCCCTATACCGGGCAACTTGCTAAAGCTTTCTATAAGTTTAGCGATTGGTTCTGGGTAGTATACCATGCGTTCCTTTCTGATCTTTTTAAGATAAAGTCATAATTATTATACCACAACTTAGATTTCTGCACCTTTTAAGCAGAGTATTCTGTTGCTTATTTTTTTGGATGAAAAGCAGTATTATTGCTTTTTTGCTATAATAAACTTCAATCCTAATAGAGATTTAATGAAAGAGGAGCATCCACTGTGATTGAGACACACACCTTAAAATCAAGCGATAATCAAACGGAGCTGAATCTTCTCCACTGGCCCATCGATAAGCCCAAAGCTATTATTCAATTAATCCATGGAATGGCGGAAAATATTGCGCGCTACAATGACTTTGCGCTTTATCTTAATGGGTTAGGTTTTGCGGTTATCGGTCACGACCATCTGGGACATGGGCATTCTGTAAATAAGCAGCAGCCCCTGTATGGATATTTTGGTAAAGCAGGTGCTAAAAACGTGATTACAGATATTCACCGGGTAAAAACATGGGCGAAAAAAAGATATCCCGAACTGCCTTACTTTATGATGGGGCATAGCATGGGTTCTTTTGCCTTGCGAAGTTTTCTACAAGATTATCCTGTGGATATTCAAGGGGCTATCTTTATGGGAACGGGCACAAGCCCTGTACATTTGAAGTTTTTCTTGCCTCTTCTAAAAAAATTAAGCCAAAAAAGAGCAGAAAGTACAGCTCCCATGATCGATAAACTGGCTTTCGGTGGCTACAGTAAAAAATTCCCCGAAAAAGGAAACTTCAACTGGCTTTCTAAAAATCAAAAAAATGTAGCAAATTATGAGAAGGATCCCCTGTTAGGCTTTACCTTTACCCATAATGGCTTCGTCACGCTCTTTTCTTTAGTCCAGCGCGCAAACCAGAAAAACTGGATGCAAAATCTGCCTTTAGACTTTCCCCTCTTAATCATAAGTGGCACGGATGATCCTGTCGGTAACTTTGGTAAAGGTCCCCAAAAAGTTTACCAAAAATTGAAAGAAGCGGGTCTTCAACATCTTGATCTACAGCTTCTCCCTGGGCTCCGACATGAAATCCTTCTCGAAGAGGATTATGAGAAAGTCTATCGTCTCATCAGCCAGTGGCTTGATAAACAACTCACTTCACCGACTCTCTGATCTGCTGAATTATTTCGAGCATCAGGGGGTCTTTTTCTTCGGCATAAGTAATGGCCGAGAAAGTACGATGATATTTACTGTCGAGTGCTTGATAAGTCATCCCTTCTGAAACAAAACGTTTTGAGATGAGGGAGACGCCTAAACCCGCACGGATATGTGCGATAATCATGTCGTTGTTGTTCATTCTTACCTGATATTTAGGTTTATAATTTTTTTCTTGGAGATATTTTTTAATATAATGTCCGACTCCTGAACCGACTTCTCTTGTAAAAAATGTATCACTGCTCACGTCCCCTGCCAAGACGAGTTCGTCTTTCATAAGGGGGAAATCTTCTATCTGTTCACTGGCCAAGGTTTTTTCGATAATGCCAAAGTGTAAGTCGTGCTTCTCTACAAGGCTAAAGACTTTTTGTGAATCATACATCGCTATTTCCAAGTCTATCCGATCTAAATAAGGGAGGAGCTTCGTATATAAGACAGGCATGATACTGGTTGCTGTACTTTGTGACACGCCTACTTTAAATGGCTTCTTTATCATAGTGGTTTGACTCAGTTCAGACTGGAGCTGTTCCCAATCTTGGATATATTTGACAGCCTTATTGTATAGAAGTTTTGCGGCTTCTGTCGGAATAACTTCTTTATTTTTTCCCCGAATAAAAAGGGAGTTGCCCAGTTCTTCTTCGAGCTTTTTTATTCTCACTGTCACTGTAGGCTGTGAGATAAAGAGATACTGTCCTGCTTTAGTAAAACTTCTTGTTTCATATATAGCAATAAATGTTTCAAATAATGAAAACATGGCTGTTCTCCTTCACAGGTTTTAATTAATTTTTTCTATAACTACCATTACAATAATTCATTTTACAAATTAAAGCAAGTGTTTTATACTTAATAACGGTGATAGAGTTGTGAGATATTTCTCGCACTTCTACTCAAAAATTGTAATCTCAGGAGTTCTTTGTATGAAACACGCATTTTTTAACTTTTTGAAAAAAATTCCCATTCCCATCTGTGGTTTGATTTTAGGTATGGTATCCTTGGGAAACTTACTGTATTCTAAAGGTTTTAGCTTTTGGGGCAACTTCTTTGACCTTGCTGGTCTCTTTTTTATGCTTTTGATTCTTTTAAAGCTGGTCTTCACCATGCGTCATCTTTTGGAATCCCTCAAAGATCCTATTATTGGTTCGGTTTCTCCAACTTTTACTATGGCATGGATGGTTATTTGTGTTTATCTTAACAGGATTTTCCCGCATTCAGCTTTTGTTTATTTTATTTGGCTGTTAGCCATCTTCTTGCACTTCCTTTTAATGGTTTACTTTATTGCTTTACACATCCTCCCCCAAAAGATTGGCATGATACACATCTATCCAAGCTGGTTCATTACCTTTGTCGGTTTGGGTGTTGTCCCTACGACTGCAGCAGCATTTAATGTAGAGATTGGCCGTATGGTTCTCTGGCCTGCACTACTCTTCTACTTCATCTTACTTCCCATCATTATCCATCGCATCTTTATTTTCAAAAAAATGCATGAGTCAACATTGCCACTTATCACAATCCTTACAGCTCCTGGTTCTCTTTGCTTAGCTGCTTATCTTACGGTGATTGAGCACAAGTTTAGTTTCTTTGTCTTCGGCTTATTTGTCCTTTCACAAGCTCTTTATTTTCTTACGGTGTTTATGATTCTTCCTTTATTGCGCCTGCCCTTTTATCCAAGTTATGCCGCCTTCACCTTTCCACTGGTTATCTCGGCGACAGCGGTTAGCCTGCTGGCTAAGAACTACCCTCACTTGGACTTCTTTCTCACTCCCTTGTCAGTAGTCGAACTCCTTATTGCTTTCTTGATGGTCAGCTATGTTTTGGTGCGTTATAGCCTTTTCTTAAGTAAAAAAAGTTAAAGAAAAACTCCTTGCTCTTATTATGAGCGAGGAGTTTTTTTCATTTTATTTGAAATGATACATTGAGTTATAGAGGTTTGTAATTTCACGTGTGATATTTTGCCCAATCTTAGATGTAACGCCACCTTCCTTGACTGTTGTTTGTGGCACCATCACACCGATCGAGATTTGTGGATTTTCTGTTGGAGCAAAGGCAACGACATTATTGACCGTTACAGGAACCTTAGTACCATCTGGGGCAACGTAAGTTACTTCGGCAGTACCTGTTTTGGCAGAAATAGAAACTTCTGCCCCCTGTGATTGACGCATATAGTAACCTGTCGCACCAATCTGACCATTCACATAGTCTTCTCCGTGGACAACAGCAGACATCCCTTGGTGAAGCACGTCCATGTTATCTGGTGTGATATTTACTTTGTCCATAATTTTCGGTGTTATGTTTTTAACAAGATCACCCATGCCACCTTCAGAGTTGGTTTCATAGATGCTGTCCACAATGTGAGGCGCTAAGCGTTCGCCGTTATTTGCCAAAGTCAGACCATAGGTCGCAAGTTGAAGAGGTGTATAAGTATCAAACTGTCCAAAAGATTCCATAAGTAGGGCGGAAAGGTTCGTCTTATCCGCAGCAGGTACGATACCTTCTGTTTCACCTGGAATATCAAATCCCGTGGAGGTTCCCATGCCGTAAGAGGCATAGGCTTCGCGTAGCTTTTTAAGTATTGCCGGGCTGTTTGAACCATCTACTGTCATATTTGGCACATAGGGTTGCCCCAACATCTTGAGCGCGATCTGTACCATATAGGTATTGGAAGAGTACTCCAAAGCTTGTACAGCATTAATTGGCAGGCTGCCATTTGTGAACCAAGAAGTGATGGCACTTGTACCCGCTAACTGTATCGGCATATCATAAAGCATTTGGTTTCCAGCAATCACGTTACTGTTCCAGCCTGCTGTAAGAGTGGCTGGCTTAACAACCGAACCGGGTACAAAAGCGGACTGGAATGTTCCATTGGTGTCTTTTTGGTAAGCACCTGTTGTTTCATCACGTTTGAGTCCAGATAGGGCTAACACCGCTCCTGTCTTCGAGTCCAAAACGACAGCATAAGCACCTTGTGAATAAGTACCAAATCCATCTGCAATCATATTATTCATTTCATCTTGCAAGATTTTATCTACAGCGTTTTGGAACTTCATATCCACAGTAAGCTTAAGGTTATCCCCTTTACTTCCTTTTTGTTTCACTTCTGTTCCGGTGACATTCCCTTGTTTGTCAGTCAGTACTGTACTTATAGTAGGAGTACCTTGCAGGTACTTTTCATAACCTTTTTCTAAAAAGGCGGTACCCACTCGGTCATTACGTTGGAATCCTTCTTTAAGATATTCATCCAGCAAATCTGATGGAATACCTTGTTTCTGAGTTGTTACCGTACCTAAAATTGGCTTCAGCACAGTATCTGCATATTTTCGATTCCAGCTGGTACCCACTGAAATACCTTGTAACTCCCCTTCATGCTCCCCAATATAAGCTTGTTGCTCTGCTGTGAGGTTGCTTGTGGTGATGATTGTGGTATTAAAAGTCGTAGTGGAGTTCATCTCTTTAAAGAGTTTCACTGCAAACATCTGTTGCTCATTAAAGTTAATGTCAGCATCAGTTACTTTACTCAGTTGGACATTATAGATTTCTGAACCTGACAGGCTATTGCCTTTTTCGTCTGTTTTTTCTTCCTTCGTCAAACTTTCAGCAATTTTTTCCAAGTTATCGGCATCAGCTAAAAAGTAGTCTTTCTTATCACGCTCAGTTATCTGCTTAAAATCGTTGTCCAATGTCAGTACGCCTGCTAAACGATCAGCAATTTTGCGCATGTCATCTGCTGTGGTATTTTGCCCACGCGTATATTCAATAGCCTCAACAGGCTCAGTGGTAGCTAAGGGTACACCTTTAGCATCATATATATTTCCGCGGGGAGCGCCTTGTACAATTTGTAAAGAGCCGGCTCCGCCGGACTGTTTGCTTTCATAAAAGCTTTGATTCATGATTTGCATGTGATAAAGCTTCCCAATCAGAACCAAAAAGAGAACCGTGATGACAAAAAAGAGGAGTTTAACTCGCCCTGATGCCAGCATGGCTGGGTTTTTCAATAGTTTACGTGTTTTATCTTTTTTTCCGCTTAATTCGCTTCGTGTTTTTCTTTTCTCAGACATGGAATCCTATCCTAATTTCGCTTGTCATATTTATACCTAAACATTTTATCATATTAAGCTGTATTTTACCTTACATTTTGAAAAGAAAAGAAAAAACCTGTGCAATACAGGCTCTATCTTATTATTTATGCTTGTTTTGGTGCAAGGTAGTATTCCTTAACAAGGTTCAAATTATCATCAAATTCAAACACGAGTGGTGGGAAGTTAGGGATTTCAACATCCATGATTTCATCATCTGAAAGTTGTTTGATGTGTTTTACCAAGGCGCGGATTGAGTTACCGTGTGCACCTACGAAGACGTTTTTACCATCTTTCAATGCTGGAGCGATTTGATCTTCCCAGAAAGGCAATGAACGCTCAAGTGTAACTTTGAGGTTTTCAGCATCAGGGATGAGGCTGTCTTCAAGGTTAGCATAACGACGATCAGCGTGTGCTGAGTATTCATCATCACGTGGCATTGCTGGTGGCAATACATCGTATGAACGACGCCAGATGTGAACTTGATCGTCACCGTGTTTAGCAGCAGCATCAGCTTTGTTCAAGCCAGTCAAACCACCGTAGTGACGTTCGTTCAAGCGCCAAGTTTTAACAACTGGTACCCAAAGTTGATCAGAGTATTCAAGTGCATAGTTTGTAGTTTTGATTGCACGTTTCAATACAGAAGTATAAGCGATATCAAATTCGATACCTGCAGCTTTGATGAGTTTACCTGCATCGATTGCTTGTTGTGTTCCGTTTTCTGAAAGGTCCACGTCAGCCCAACCTGTAAAGAGGTTAGCCAAGTTCCATTCTGATTCACCGTGACGAGCAAAAACTAATTTTACCATTATGTGAGTTCTCCTATGTTAAATGTTTTACAAAATTTGTATACCGCTCTATTTTACACTAATTTTCATATTTTTTCTAGCCCAGACTCTGTTGGACTAAAACTTATAATTCTCGAAATAGACTTCTAAACTTCGCTTGTAAGACTTGGCCGCATCTGTAAGCAGATGACTTTTCTGCTTGACGAGAATGAGACTGTTTACATTATCGCCATCCATTGGGATAACGGTGACATTATGCACACTTTCCTTATCAATAAAGCCAAGACCCGTCGCATAAGCATCTGTCCGCTCTAATATTCCGTTGAGGGTCGCACGGTCCGTAACGTTATAAATAAAAGTGTTCTCAAAAGTTTCTACTAAATCCTCGGAATAGTAGAGGAACTGCTCATTTTCTTGTGTAAAACGTACTCGATCCAAAGACTTTAAATCACTGGTCTTAATCGTTTTTTTACTCGTCAAAGGATGATTTTTTCTTAAATAAATATGAGTTTGCGAAATAAAGAGTTCTTCGTAGTCTAACTCAAGTTTATCCAGCATACGCAGAATACCAGAGCGATTATGTTTATTCAGGTAAACAACACCAAGTTCACTGTGGCCTTGAGCAACTTCTTGTAAAATATTATAAGTTGTTGATTCAAAGACGCGGAAATTTTTGATTTCTGGATTTTTTTGAGAAAATTCGACCCCTACAGGGGCAAGAAAATCATAGTGCTGACTCGCGACAGAAAAATGGCGCTCTGCTTCTTTGGGCTTTGCATACTTTGACTCAAAAGCTTCAAAATCTCGCAAAATTCCTTGCGCCTGCTCATAGAACCGTTCCCCTTCAATAGTCAAGCTTGCACCAGTATTTGTGCGCTCAAAAATTTGGAAATTCAGTTCTTGCTCCAAGTCTTTGACCGCAATAGACATGGATGGTTGGCTCACAAAGAGCTGTTCGCTGGCCTCACGAAAAGTACCGGTATTAGCGATGGCGACAATATAACGAAGCTGTTTGATGTTCACTTTCTCACTCCTTGATTTTTCTCTTGTTGACTTGCCTGAATGTGCTTGGGAAAATTACTCCCTTGTACACTTCTAGCATATTAAAAAAAGCCTATAAATAAATTATACACTATTTAGATAGGCTTTTTATTTTATTTCACTATTTAGTTGGCTCTTTTTTCGACATCTGCACGTTTCCATAGCACGCATTGATATTTTTCACACCAGAAGACATCGTCTTCTTTTTTCTTTACATGACCCAGTTGGAAGATAAAGAGTTCATCAACTTTAGTCCCCAGAATTTCGGCCAGTTTAAAAGCAAGTAAAAGTTCTGGATCATATTTATCGTTTTCAATTGCGTTGACGGTTTGACGACTCACGTGAGCAATACGGGCCAAGTCTTCTTGGGAAAGTTTCTGCGCTTGCCTAAATTCACGAATTCTATTTTCCATGCTTCCTCCTGATGATATTGTCAATCTGTGTTGCTTTTACTATTTAATCATCTTTTAAAGCATTTTGCAATATTTTTTTCTTAAGAATTTTTTATACAAGCTAAACGATAAAGAGCATCCGTATAAATCTGAATAGCTTTATAGAGTTCGTCAAGTTTGATGTGCTCATCTGTTTGGTGCATGGTAAATTCGGATTCAGGGAAAAGAGCCCCAAAGGCGACGCCACGCTTCATTAGGCGCCCATAAGTTCCACCACCTAAGGTTTGCGGCTGGCCCTCATCTCCCGTATGGTCACGATATGTAGCCAAAAGCGTTTGTACTAGAGAATCATCTTCTGAGAGATAATGAGGCTGATAGTTGATACGGTCACTGATTGTCACTTTCTCAATGGCCTCGCCTAACTTTTGCTTGAGCTTTTCTTGAATGTCTAGCTCCGTTAACCCTTTCGGGTGGCGGATGTTCAGGGCAATCTTATTTTCTTGCCCTTTTGCTTGAAAGGCAAATACAGAAGGGTTGACGGAAAGTTTTCCCATATCTGCATCCTCAAAAGAAATGCCAATGTTAACTCCTTCAAAGTCCTTATGGAGCCTCTGGCCACTCACATCTAAAAACTTTCTCGCGTCTGCACCGAACTCATATGAAGAAAGGAAGTTTGCCAGATGAGTGCCCGCATTTATGCCACTTTCAGGAGTGGAACTATGAGCTGACTTCCCTTTGATCACGAGGAGAATATTTGCTCCTGTTTTAGCAAAACTTCCTTTCAGATTATTTTCCTGTAAGTACTTGTCAAAGGGTGCCTGTAAATCGACGGGACTACTAACGGTGGCTTGGGCTTCATCTGGCACACAGTTTTCCTGTGCTCCACTGTTAAAAGCGTGAAGCACAAAGTTTCCTGTATTTTCATTGCCAAAATGTAGATATTCTGTCAGATTACTTTTCTCGCCATTAACGACGGGGAAACGTGCATCTGGAGAGAAACCAAAGTCAGGAAGTCCTGCCTTTGGTAAATAATAGTCCATATCTTTCCAGCCACTCTCTTCATCAGTTCCAATGATGAACTTCACTTTTTTATAGAAGGGAACTTCCAGCTCCTTTAAAATTTTCAGCGCATAATAGGCGGCGAGTGCTGGTCCTTTATTATCCTGAGTACCTCTGGCGTAAAGCTTTTTTTCTTTTATAACTGGTTCATAAGGTGGATTTGTCCATCCTTCCCCTACCGGTACGACATCTGTATGAACAAATATCCCTAGCGTTTCTTCTCCTTGGCCGTAAAGTATCTCTCCTACATAGTTGTCAAAGTTTTTTGTTTCGAAACCATCTGCCTGTCCAATGTTTAAAAACTCTAGCATTGCAAGACTAGGCCCCGGACCAAAAGGATAGACCTTGCTAGCTTGCTTATCATCGCGCTCAGAATTTATCTTCAGCAAGGTAAACAAATCCTTTAAAAAAGCTTCTTTTCTTTTCTCTACTTCTGCTGTAAAATCAATAGCCATGTACTGTCCCCCAGTTTATGTTATTTATGTGTCACACTTTTAGCCCAGGTGTCGCCCACAACTTGGACCAAGAGCACTAAGATTAAGATAAGTAAAGTAGCTACGAAAGTGACGTCATTAGAGAAGCGGTTATACCCGTAGGCAATCGCTGTGTTCCCTAAACCGCCAGCACCAATAGCTCCAGCCATTGCTGTCAAGCCAATAAGTGAGATTATTGTCACTGTTGAAACACGAATCAAACTGCCCAACTCTTCACGGAGATAAACTTTGAAGACAATGTCCCAAAAGTTTGCTCCTACGGTCTGTGCGGCTTCTACTGTTCCTTTGTTTACACTTTCAAGTGCAACCTGAACTTGTCGTGCATAAAAAGGAAAGACACCTAACGTTAGTGGCACTAAGGATGCTGTTGTTCCAATCTGAGTTCCAACAATTTTTTGTGTGACCGGTGCAATAATTGCGAGCAAAACGATAAAAGGTACTGCACGGAAAATAGATGTAAACTTATCTAAAAATGAGTAAAGCGCACGGTTAGGAGTAATGCCTCCTTCATTTGTTACGACAAGGGCTACACCGAAAACTAAGCCGAGTAAACCACCAAACAGCCCCGACCAGAAAACCATGAAAAGTGTTTCAACTATTGAAGTTACCCATCCTGTATCTCCATGTAAACCGAGGGCTACAACATTTGGAAAATGTTCTGTAAACCATGCTGTCATTTAATTCACCTGCTCTTTCAATACTGTAAACTCAATTTTTTGCTTGGCCAGATAGTCTTTGGCTGCCAAACGATTTTCTTCTGTTCCTTTTAAAGCCACAACCAAAGAACCAAAACGTGTATTTTGCAAAACCTCAACATTCCCATAGAAAATATTGGTCGAAACATCAAATTGGCGTGTGATTTCAGACATCGCTGGTTCTCCAGACTGATTGCCATAATAACTCAAATAAATCAGTTCCTCATCTTCTGCTAAATGACTAAAAGTATCATTTTCTGTCAAGGAGTGGATAAAACGTGAAACATTCGAAGTCGTGTCAATAAACTGCTGTGTCAGTTCTTCCTGTGGATGTGCAAAGATTTCTAAGAGATCGTTTTGCTCAATAACTTCACCGTTTTGCATCACTGCTACTTTGTTCGCAATTTCTTTCACGACATGCATTTCATGTGTGATGAGGACAATCGTAAGTCCTAGACGTTTTTGTAAGTCTTTTAATAAATCCAAAATCTGATTCGTTGTTTTTGGATCCAAAGCTGAAGTCCCTTCATCAGATATCAAAATTTCGGGGTCATTAGCTAGGGCACGCGCGATAGCCACACGTTGCTTTTGTCCACCGGAAAGTTGAGCTGGATACTTTTCTTCGAACTCTGACAGACTGACTAATCTTAGAAGTTCACGGATTTTTTCCTCTTTTTGCTTGTCAGATAGCTTACTGTGTAACAGTGCAAATTCGATATTTTCAAAAACCGTCTTCTCATTGAGTAAGTTGAAGTGTTGGAAAATCATGCCGATTTTTTGACGTTCTTTACGTAAATCAGCAGGTTTGATTTTTGCTGTGTCTTTGCCATCTTCTCCTGCTTTGAAAATCACCTTCCCGTTAACTTTAACTTCCCCAGCAGTCGGTTTTTGAAGGAGATTAATTGTACGGACAATTGTAGACTTCCCAGCACCTGAGTAGCCGATAATTCCAAAGATATCTCCTTTTTCTACATGGATAGTCGTATTTTTAACAGCATCCACTTTAGCTTTCTTGGTCTCATAGGAAACTCTGATATTATTTAGTTCAATAATTGCCATCTCATTCTCCATTATCTTGATTATTTCAGTTTTAAATTCCAAGCTGGAATTGTTCCCTTTTCAGGATATAGTTTAGCGAACAAATCTTCTGTTTCTTTTGTTTGGTAAGCTTTGACTACATCTTGATAAAGTTTATTGTCTTTATCTTCTTTTCGTGCCACAATGATATTGATCCATTGTTTTGAGTTTTCGTTCAAGGCTTCTGTTGCGATAACTTCTTTGTTTGTTAATCCTGCAGGAACAGAGAAGTCATTATTGACAACTGCCGCATCTACTGAAGACAAAGCTGAAGCTGTCTGTGACCCATCCAACTCTTTGATTGTCAAATCTTTTGGATTTTCTGTCACATCTTTTACTGTTGCAAGAGCTCCCGCTTTTGTATCTAACTTGATCAAACCTGCGCTTTCTAAGACATAGAGCGCACGGCTTTCATTAGAGGTATCATTTGGTACGGCAATTGTTCCTTTATTTGGAATATCCTTCACATCGGTATGCTTTTTAGAATAGAGACGGATTGGGGAAACCAAGATATCTCCAATTGCTTGTAAGTCTGCATTGTTTGCTTCATTCCATTCATTAAGGAATGCGTAGTGTTGGAAAGCATTAATATCAACATCGCCATTAACTAAGGCCGTATTAGGCTGGTTGTAATCTGTAAAACGAACAAATTTTAGGTTGATGTTATATTTATCTTTAGCTGTTTTAGCAACGGAATCCCAAATTTCGGTGCTCTCTTTGGAACCTGACATAATGCCAACTTTTACTGTCTTATCTTCAGCTACATCTTTTTTAAAAAATGAGAAATATCCAATAAGCACGACAACGACTAGTGCTACGACTACAATAACTTTGTTTCTTGTTTTCTTCTTCATAAGTTCTCCCTTAATAAATAGTAATAATGACCTCATAATCAAAAATAAAAAAATAGTCCGCTTCTATAAATAGAAACGAACTACCGTGGTACCATTCTAATTTCACATAAAACATGACAAGGCATGCTTTATATCTTGCTAACTATCTTCGGTGACAAGCAAGACTGCCCCAAAAATAATGTGTTCAATAACGAGAACCACTCCGTTGACAGTTTACTTTAAAAGTAAGCTCACTGCCACGCGATTTCCAGGCCATTTTCAAAGTTTCCGTTAGTCTTGCTCTCACTATCTGCAAGCTCTCTGTGCTAACTTTCGCTTTTACTCTCCTGGTCGCTTTCTTTGTTTTTGACTATGAATTTATTCTATCAAAATTTTTTTAAATTAGAATTACAAATTTTTAATAACCAGCTTTAAAATAATAAAACCCCTATCCGAGGATAGAGGTTGCATTTCATCTTAAAGATAGATAATTTTGAATAAAGCTACTGCTGCAAGTGCTGCAAGGATAGGTGCTGTAACAGGTACCCATGCATACCACCATTTGCTGCTTCCTTTGCTTTCACCTAAAACTGATTTAGGCAAGAGTGAGTGCAAGATACGTGGACCAAGGTCACGAGCTGGGTTCAAGCCAGGTCCTGTAGGGCCTCCAAGTGAAGCAACCAATACAAGAACAAGGAAACCAAGAACTACGTGGCTGACTGCTGCTGATGAAGCAGCACCTGATACTGATGCAGCAATTTGCCCAGTAACAGTGCTACTTGTTACGTCTGCACCTTGTTGAGATGCATAGTCAGTCATCCAGTTGATTGATTCAATACCACGGTAAAGTTTTGTCAAGCCCATTGCTCCAAAGAAGAGGACAAATGAACCAACAAACTCGTTCAAGAAACCATTCACTAAGGCACCTGTGTGTGTAGTGATTGTACCATCATCAACATTATCGATAGTTGAGAATGTTCCCAAGATGGCATTTGGATTTTCTGTTTTAAGGTAGTAAGGACGGTATACCATTACGATGATTAATTGTCCAAACATTGCTCCAAGAAGTTGAGCAAGAATGTAAAATGGTACTTGTGCCCATGGGAAAAATCCTGATGCTGCAAGTCCAAGGGTAAATGCTGGGTTGATTTGAGCTGTAACATTACCTAAAGCTACTGCTGGCAACATAACACCAAGACCGTAACCCCAAGCAATAATAAGCCAAGATTGACCAAAGGCTTTTGTACCTTTAAGTTCGACGTTAGCTACCGCACCGTTACCTAGGATAAGCAAGAGTGCAGTACCGATAAATTCAGTGAGATATTTCACTGTCCATGAATAGTCCATGAATTCCTCCAAGTAATAAAAATTAATGACAAAATAAAAACGAGATTAACTTATGTTAAACTCTTTTGTTATACATAGACATTATAGCATGTTTTTTTTATTTTCGCTAAAAAGATGTAAATTCCTGCCAATCGGCTCTATGTAAGCGTTTAACAGTCCTCAACAAACTAAAAAATTCCGATTTTTGAAAAAATAAAAAGACTAAATTCAGTCTTTTTAGCTAATATAATCTTCAAAATATTGGGCGTTGTAAACCATAATCTTGTTATCAATAATGTCAATGATTTCTTCTGCTTTTAAGTCACGTATAATCCGGTTTACACTGTTCCGCGTT
This sequence comes from Lactococcus garvieae, assembly GCF_016027715.1. Classification (NCBI taxonomy): domain Bacteria; kingdom Bacillati; phylum Bacillota; class Bacilli; order Lactobacillales; family Streptococcaceae; genus Lactococcus; species Lactococcus garvieae. The sequence continues at coordinate 1,968,614 of NZ_CP065691.1, read as the reverse complement.
GATATACCACAAAAACCCGCAATATCTTCATTCGTCACCGGAAAATCAATCAATATGCCGTTTCTTTTTTTAATCCCAAATTCATTGATTAGACTGTTGATACAAGCACAAACCGCACCTTTTTTCCCATTAATCGTCATCTTTTGCAAGAGTTCTAAGTTGAGAGCCAGTCTTCTTTGATAGAAATCATCCACTATCCTAAATAAAGTCAAGTCACTCATCACCCATTTCCAAAATACTTTACGTTGTACTCGGTAAAAGCTTGCTTCATCTGATTCTACTCTGACATTAAACAGGGCAGAGATACCATTTTCCTGTTTTTCTTCAAGCAAGGAAACGAAATCAGGTTCGGTTACGTAAGCAATATTGAATTCTCGTCCATCTCGCATGATATTACTGATTTTAGCTACGCCCTCTTTAAGGATATAGACGTATTCAGATTCAATCCCCTGATACATCACATAGCTATGTCTTTTTTGCGTCACAACATTTACTTCTTTTTCTTCCAATAAACGCAGTAAATATTCTATAAATTCTTTTGTCATCTTCCTTTTTTACTCATCTAACTCCATCAATACAGAAGTCATTATACCATCATTTACTCTATTTTTTAGAAATAATGTCTTTGTTCTTTTATACAAGAACGTAACTGCTCTAACAGCTCCTTATTCATTTTAAAAAAATGTACATACTTTGTCGCTAACATTTGTTACTCTTTTTATAAGAAAATGAAAAAACATGCCGTAAAACATGTTTTTTTGTTTTCTTATTCAACCTCAGTAATCGTCCGAACATGAAAGGCAAACTTGCCATTATCTGTTACCATAAAACCATTGCTATCAGTCACATGCTGAATTGCTTGTTCTATGTTGTCGAATTCTTTAATAATACTGTGTGAATTTGCTTCCCCCATAAAGTTTGGAGTAGCTTTTTCCTCATATGAAGATATCCCACTGAATTTGAATTTCATTATCATTCTCCTCTCTGCTTTGTTCTTCTCTACTCTTTTATTATAGCACTCTTTGCTCTTTATACTCAAATAAAGCCTTTTACGGAAAGGAAACCTTTAAAATCTCACGAAAAGACTGTCCCTTAAATTCAGAACATTCTAGTCAAATTTTTGTTATAATGGCAATAATAGTGTATCGAAAGGAAGATATTGCATGAAATTTAATCACTTTTCTATTGTAGAAAAATCTTTTGATGAGCAGTTAATAGAACTGGATCATCTCGGCTTTACTTGGTCTGTCTTTTGGGAAGAAAAGAAAATACTCAAAAACTTTTTAACCGTCGCTCCAGTAGATATTGAGAGCATTCAAGCAACAGCTACACAAAGCCTCCAAGATTTTCTTCTCACTGAAGATGAGCTTACTTGGGATATATTCTGGACGGTTAGCTTACAGTTACTCGGATTTGTGCCTAACTTTGAATTTCAGGTGGCACATGCTGCTGATTTTGCAAGTTCCATTAATTTACCTATGTCCGATAAGGAAGAACTAAACAGTGAAAGCTTAATAAGTGCCCTTTATCTCCTCTTATGTACACGACGCAAAAATGGGATGTCTCTCGTAGAACATTGGGTGTCTGAGGGTTTGCTTCCTTTAAGTAACACTTACCATTTTTTCAATGATAAGTCTTTGGCAACTTTCGATACAGCTAAGGTAATACGTGAAACAGTCTGGGTGGAAACAAAGGTAGATACTTACAATACTGGAGAGTATGATTTGATTAAAGTACAGATCATCCGTCCACTCTTTGAAGGTAAGCTTCCAGCTGTGATGACAGCTAGCCCCTACCATTTGGGAATAAATGAAATAGCGAACGACAAGCAACTCCATGATATGAATGTTCCCTTGACTGAAAAGAAAGCTGAAAAAATTCAGGTGGAAACCAAGATTCCCGAGTTGCCTGACTATAAAGAAGAAACAGCTTTGGAGGCTTCAGCAAAAACTACAAGCCAAAAATTTACCCATGGTTGGACTTACTCACTCAATGACTATTTCTTAGCGCGTGGTTTTGCTTCCATCTATGTCGCTGGTGTTGGTACGCTCGACTCTGATGGTTTTCAAACTTCTGGGGATTATCAACAAATATACAGCATGACTGCTGTTATAGACTGGCTGAATGGACGCGCTCGCGCGTTCACTTCACGAAAACAAAAGCTAGAGATTATAGCCGACTGGGCAAATGGTAAAGTAGCCATGACAGGTAAATCTTATCTAGGAACGATGGCTTATGGTGCCGCCACTACTGGTATTGAAGGTTTGGAAGTTATTTTAGCTGAAGCGGGCATCAGTTCTTGGTATAGTTACTACCGTGAAAATGGCCTCGTACGCTCACCGGGTGGCTATCCAGGTGAGGACTTAGATGTCTTGGCTGCGCTCACTTACTCTCGCAATCTTCAAGGTGCTGATTTTCTGGCTCATAATAGCCAATACGAAACAAAGCTTGAAGAGATGCTCCAAGCCCTAGACCGCCAGACGGGGGACTATAACCAGTACTGGCACGATCGAAACTACCTCCCTCAAGCTGAAAAGACCCAAGCGGATGTTTTGATTGTACACGGCTTGCAGGATTGGAATGTCACACCTGATCAGGCCTATCATTTTTGGCACGCACTTCCTAAAGGAGCGAAAAAACACGCTTTCCTGCACCGTGGTGCCCATATTTACATGAATAACTGGCAATCTATCGACTTTAGTGAAACAATCAACAGCTACTTCACTGCTAAGCTTTTGGATAGAGATTTAACCTTAGACTTACCCCCTGTTATTTTGCAAGAAAATGGAAAAGCCCAGAGTTGGACAGGCGTTCATAGCTGGTCGGCTGAAAAGACGGTAAAATGGCCATTAGGTAAAACTGCAGCTTCTATCTCTAAGTTTGATAACCATTATGATGAAAAGACTTTTGCTCAGTATAGTGAGGATTTTAGAGCTTTCAAGAAAGACTTATTTGAAGGAAAAGCTCAGGCGACAGTTATTGACTTGCCTGTGTCTGAAGATGTGATGATTAATGGTCAGATTCAGCTTGATCTCAAAGTAAAAGTCAATGATAGCAAAGCTATCCTCTCAGCTCAGCTCCTTGATTTTGGAGATAAAAAACGCCTCAGTGATAGTGCTCAAAATCTAGAGTTAAAAGCTATAGACCGTGGCCGAAATTTCATGCTCGAAAACCTTATGGAAATTCCATTAGTGGATAATCCATATCAACTTATAAGCAAAGGGTTCCTCAACCTCCAAAATCGTGAGGACGTACTTTCAGTCAGCTCGATCCCTAAAGATGAGTGGATGCACTTTACTCTTAAACTTCAACCCACACTCTATCAACTCAAGCAAGGAGAGAAGTTGCGTCTCTTGCTTTACAGTACAGACTTTGAACATACGGTACGAGATAACCGCGAGGTAACTTATGAAGTCGACCTTGGTTCTTCTAAAATTATCTTACCTGTAGATTCTCAATAATGCAAACAGAAAAAAGTCCATCTTGATGATGGACTTTTCTTCTTATTTTAGAAGCAATAGTTAAATAAGGCAGAAGTGCTAGATTTGAACTTCCTTCTTATCTCTTATTCCTCTTCCTTTTTTGTGAGACAGCAAAGCCTGCTACCAAAAGTGAAAGTAAGCCTAGCGCCACGAGCCACAGCCCCAGATTTTCTCCGGTAGATGGTAAACCATCTCTTGATTTATTAACCAGTTTTCCTGCATCTATTACACCTGTAGCTCCCTCTTCCAGCGTGGTTTCGATAGGTGTAGCATCCAAAATATACCCTTCTGGAGCCGATGTTTCGACGAAACGGTAACGCGCTACTTTTGGAACATTCGCTGTAACACGTCCATTGCTATCTGAACTTAAGTTTTCTGATACGATTTCCCATGTTTCTGTACTTTCATTATACATTTCTAGTTTAAAGACTGCACCAGAAAGAGGGTCATTGGCTTCATTTACCTTAAGCAGTTGTAAGGCATAGGAAGGAGTTTCTGGCTTTTCGGGCCCTGCTCTGTGGTTAACCATATCTCCAGCAAAGAATGTACTTTGCCCAGTTTCACCTGCATTTACCTTAACTTCACGTGGGCTTTCATCAAGTACAAAGCCTGTCGGTGCCTGAGTTTCAATAAAACGATAGAGACCGTCCTTTTCCACAGTATGTGTCACGAGACCATCGGCTCCAGATGTCAGACCTTCAGCAATAGTCTCCCATGAACCGTTGTTTCTCAATTCAACTTTAAAAACTGCTCCAGCCAAAGGTTTGTTAGCTGCATCTGTTTTTCTAATCTGAATGCGCTCAATAAGTCTATTTTCCATCTCTCCAAAGCGGATAAGACCTGTATTGCCATCTACTACTGTGCGTTCTTCACTATAAGGATTTTCCGCTATTTCATATCCTGAAGGTGCTTGTGTTTCATGGAAACGATAGCGTCCTGGTTCAGTAACAACATAGTTTACGAGGCCATTTTTATCGGACTCTAACCCTTCCACAATGGTTTTCCACTCATTTGCTGAGGTATCATAAAACTGTAATTCAAATTGAGCCTTGGCAACTCGATGGCCGTATTGATCAACTTTAATCAGCTGAAGGGGGTAAATAGGTGGTAGGGGAGGCGTAACAGGCGGTCGATTGTAACGATTATTCATATTGATTGCAATATTGTTGTTGGCTCCTCCACCAGAAATATAAAAGTTATACTGAAGTGGATCTCCCGTGCCAGCGAGTGGGGTGCCATCAATGGTAGCTGTACTAATATGCTCCCAGCCTTCTACCTTATAGTTATGTTCGGTGATGGTATAAAGCCCTGGTGGTAATTTTTCCACCTGAAGCGTGGTATCATCACTAAGAATATCCGCTTTCGAGATCCGTCCGACTTCTTCATTGTTTTCATTCGTCACTGCAATATAGAAGTTCTCTGGAATCCGATCAAGTGGCAGGCCTTCAAAAGTCTTTGTTAGCGCAAATGAACCCAGCTGTTCATAGAAGTTGTCAAATCGGAAAATGACATCATCTTCTGCTCCTCTTATCGTTACATCCACAGGTCCTGTCCCACTGCCTTGACCTGAGTTGCCTCCATGGCCTGTTTCTCTATAACTCCATGAGTTGCCTGAAAAGAGGTAGTCTTGGTTTACTAGATTATCAGCATTCAGCTCTGTAATCGTATAAGTACCCTGTTCAATGTCAAGAAAGGCTGTCCCAGAAATAGCTTCATTGAGGTTGAGGCGGGTCTCCCAACGCCCACTGGTTGTATTTTCTGTCCACACACCTGGACTCCCTGGTTGAGGATTAACTCCCACAGGTCCTTCTACTAAGATTTCAAAGTTTTCCGGATAGACCCCGTTAGGGAGACCATGGAAGAACTTGATGATTCTGAGTGAAGGTAAGATAGGTGCTGGCGCCACATACAAGTTAACAAAACTAGCGGTTGCTGTCGAACCAGGCGCTAAAGACACGCTTTGAGTCTTTTGCCCGGGAACATGTGTATAACCCGGTGTAGTGACATCTCCACCAATCTCCGTCACTTCATAAGTGCCAGGCGGAAGATCTTCTGGTAAGTTAAAGCTATATCTGCCGTTTTCGAGTACAAAAGCGTGAGGATCAAAATCGACTGTGCGAATCTCCCCAGACGGTGTTTTTATCTCAAATTTTAACGGCTCTAACTGTACTCCAGTAGGTATTTCCCCGTCGGGATTGACGCGGTTACCATCTGCATCAAGGAAGATAAACTCTTTTTCGAGTCTTATTTGCCCTTTGTACTCTAAGGCAAAAGTTCCATTGTTTCCTAATAAGTTCACAACAATGCGTCCTGCAGGATCTGTTGGATCCGCTGTGCTATTTTGGATACTCACATGTGCATCTGTCGCTGTAGTATTTTCTGTTTTAGTTATCACTCTGTCCCCATCAAAGTTAAAGAAAGGGTTGGCTTTTGATGGCTCAAAAGTAACAAAAGAGTCATTATTTTCTTGTTCCCAAAAATTTGAGTAGAAGGACGTCGGCATGGCACCTCCGCCTGCTCGAAGATCAGCTTCCACTCTTTCTTCATCTAAGCTAACATTAAATCTTGCCCGCACAGGTGATGTATTCCCTGTAATCGTTCCGTCCTCTCGCACCGTACGCTCAGGCAGAAGATTCTGAGGAATACTCCAATGAACAAATTGATCCTGTGTTTGTAGAAGACGCTCACCTGTCTTGCCTGTCCCATAGTCTGAGCGGAAGGTGATATCACGCAGGGCAGTATAAACACTAAAGAGTAACCCACTCACATTTGCAGATGTGCCGGTGGCTTGACTTTCGACCGCACCCCAGACAGGGTAAAGTGCAACTTTTGTTGCGGCTGTTGCTTCGAGACTTGCATCAACCCCTAGATAACGGCCATCTGTATCCGTATAATAAGTGATAATCCCACCTGGGCGGTTATCCAATATTTGTGCCGCATCTGTATCACTGATAAAGTCGACCGAAGGTTCAGGATAACGGATTTGGGATGTTAATGTTTTAATGAACTCCTCACGGTGTGCATCTACATCAGCAATATTATAGGTAAATGTTCCACCTGATGGAGCTGGGAATTCAATGTTGGTTAGCCCATCAAATGCCATATATTTTCCTAAGACATCCGAAAAGTCCACTCTCCCCGCTCCCAAATCACTCGCATCACCCGATCCATCTACAATGTTAGAATTACTTGTGTTTTGAATATTATTAGTGATAGAAATAAACGCATCCCGCAAAGTCTGTAAGTCATCTGCTTTGAAAAACTCATCTGCGTAGGCGATATTAGAGGCTGTTAGAGTTATAGGTGCGTTATTAGTAATATTGACTGTACTCTTAGCATTATTCCATTGGTAATTACTAATGCCTTGTCTAAACTGTGCTTGAAAATTACCTGTTGAACCGTTATTTACAAAGTTATTAAAAAGAGTGGCCATGGTAGGAGTTGCCGAAGTTGGCCCAGCTGTAGTGCCGCTCATTCCCATCTGATGACGGATATTTGGTCCCACTAGACTTGTATTGGCAGCTATAGGATTCAAGGTTGCGCTGATCAAGTTCTGCGCTGCAGCAGTTGCTTGGACGCCTAAGCTAATACTAAAGAAACCGACATCTGCGCCTGGTTGAGTCGGAGCAGTGCCTTGAACCTGCCCTTGGGGGAAGAAGTGATTAAAAACTGTTCTTTCCCGATAAGCTGCGGTCAGGGCGGTCATCACTGCTAGTCCTTGTTCACCATAACTTCCATCGCCATAGAAATCACCAGTTGAAGCTACGATTTGACCTCCATTTGGACCTACAGTGACAGGTGCTTCTGGATTTCCATCTTCATCGGTTACGGGAACTTCCACTAAACGATCGGAAACTTGTTCTAAAATACGACTCGCTTCTCTTATCCCCCACTGGGTCGGTGTTGAACCAGTGACAGAGAGGCGATCAGCTTTCACTTGCCCTCCAGAATTTGGGACTGGCTTTGCCACTACATTGACTCGGGAAGATGTTCCCATGGTAAAGAAAGAACCATTCGTAGAATCGTAACGTCCTAATGAAAGAACATTTTCCACTCGGGCATAGCCTCCAGTTGCTCCTCCATAAGCCACCACGGCTACGCGGTTGAGAGGGTTAGCATCTTGTAAGATATCTATAGCTTCGTTAATAGCATCAACAAGAAGTGCAATACGTGAACGTCCCCCCGGTGAGTCGACACGTGTCATACTACCAGAAACATCAATAGTAAATACAGTATCTGCAGGAATCTGATAACCTGCACGAGCCGGAGCACTCTGCGCCAAAGCTGAAAGTGTCACTTCAAACTGATCTTCAGATAGACTTCCTAGATGATGACGAACAGTCTTATCTGTCCAAATCCGCCCATCATGCGCACCTGGCACGTCCGAGAATCCCATATCTGCTAACCCATCAGTATTTGGATCAGAACTTTTGCTGTTTTCTACGATAGTCCAAGGAAAACTTTGCGCATTGGGTAAAAATTGTGTTGAACCTAAGTTCAAACCTCTCTCTTTATCGGTTAATGTTCCTGTTTTCTTTTCAGACACAGATGTTTCCTCAGCATTAGTGCTTGCTTCATCTGATTTTTCTATTTTTATAGGAACAATCAAAACTTGATCTCCAAGCGTGACTTTTATTTCCTTCCCATCCACCAAAGAGTCTTTAACTACTTGAAGTCTCAGCGAGAGTTTGCCTTGACTTTCTTTACCTAGGGTTAAGAAAATTTTATCATCCTTCAGGCTATAGTGGCCGTCGGTTATATCTGATAGTTGTGCTTGCTGGTCTATATTTATAAACTCAGCTCCTTCAAGCTCTATCGTTTCAGAGTTCTCTTCTTCGAAATTCCCTTTTAGTATCTCTCCGTCAATAACAAGGTGCGTCTTCTTTTCGTCTTCCCAAGAAGCCTCACTTAAATGTATGCGTGAGGGATTTTTTTCCTTCTCTAAGGTATCTGCAATACTTAACACTGGAAACAGTGCTTGTATTACAAGGGAAATAATCATGAACAAACGTATTCCTTTGTACAATTCTTTACCTTTCATTTTGACCTACTCCTTTTAATATTTAAGCAATATTTATAAAACACAAATTAAATATTTTAATCTATTGCATATATTACACAATGTAATTTTAACACAAATTTAAAGTTCGTCAAAATGTTATTACACACAGGTAATAGCTCTTGGAAAGGTTAAATATTTTTGTACACTCCTCATCTCTCTGGATAGTATATATTTATTTGCTATAATCAAACTATGAATAAAAGTTTAATATATGAGGCATTTGGGCAACCTCATCAAGTCCTAAAGATAAAAGAAAGCTGTAAACCAAGTTTACAAGATCACGAAATCCTTGTGAAAATGATCTATGCTCCCGTCAACCCTTCCGACTTGATTCCTATTAAAGGAGCCTATGCTCATCGAATCAAACTTCCCTCGGTTGCGGGATATGAAGGTGTAGGGAGGATTATTGAGGTTGGCGATGCTCTTTCCCAAAAACTTATTGGGCAACACGTTTTACCTTTGCATGGCGAAGGAACCTGGCAGTTTTTCGTCAAATGCCCGATAGATCATGCTTATTTCATCCCAGAATCTTTCGATTTGCTGTCTGCCAGTCAACTTTATATTAATCCTTTAACGGCTCTGCTTCTTTGTACAGAGGTGCTAAGACTAGAACCTGGTGAAAAGCTCGCTATCAATGCAGCAGCCTCTTCCATAGGCCAGGTCTTTGCTCAGCTTTCAAAAGTTATAGGCTTCGATCTGGTTGCCATCACACGAGACAGGAAAAAGCACGAAAAGTTACGTCTACTGGGTGCCCGAGAGGTGCGGACAGATTTGATCGGCTTAGAAGTTGATGCTGCTATTGATTGCGTTGGAGGTGAGGCTGGTAATGATTTAGCAGCTTGTGTTCGTCCGGGTGGGAAATTTCAGGCACTCGGTCTCCTTTCTGGTAAACAAGTAGACTGGGCGAAAATCTCAAGCTTACCCATAGAAACTGGTATTTTCCATCTGCGTCACTGGTATACCAAACTTAGTGTACAGGAGTGGCAGGAAAAAATGCAGATGTTGGAACAACTGGTCACTAATAAGCAATTAGTCATCAATCAGGAGATTACTCTTGTGCCCTTCGATAAATTAGTTACTAAATTGGATAAACCTTCAAAGAATAAGCTTATCGTCGACTTTACGCAAAAATAGCGTAAAAAAAACAGATAGTCTACTTAATATAAAGTGACTCTATCTGTTTTTTTATTTATTCTTACAAGAATTTTGCCATATGTTCCAGTACTTTTTCCTTACCTAAGAGGGCGATAGTTTCCGGTAATTCTGGCCCGTGCATGCTACCAGAAGCGGCAATACGAATAGGCATCCAGAGATTTTTTCCTTTAACACCTGTTTCTTTTTGTGTTTCTTTGAAAAGCGGGAAAATATTTTCAGTAGTGAAATCTTCTAAGTTTGACAACTTTTCACGGAAAGCTGCAACAGCTACTGGTGAAGTCTCTAGCTCCATCATTTGACGTGCTTCTTCAGTCAATTCTGGGAAATCACCAAAGAAGAGGTCTGTTAATTCAAGAATTTCTTCAGCATATTTCATTTGTGGTTTGTAGAGTTTCACCAACTCTTCAGCACGCTCATCCAGACGTCCAGCTTCTTCAAGGAAAGGTTTTGTTAATTCAAATACAGGGGCAAATTCGGCATGCTTAATGTATTCATTATCCATCCACTCCAATTTCTTTTGGTCAAAGGCAGCTGGAGATTTGCTCAAACGTTTCTCATCAAAAAGGGAAATTAACTCTTCTGGACTGAACTTTTCTTTTTCCCCACCAGGATTCCAACCTAAGAGGGCAATAAAGTTGAAAATAGCGTCAGCCATGAACCCTTTTTTACGGTAATCTTCGATAAATTGAAGCGTATTTGTGTCTCGTTTAGACAACTTTTTACCCGTTTCAGAGTTAATAATTAACGTCATATGACCAAATACAGGTGCTTCCCATCCTAAGGCTTCATACACCATTAATTGTTTTGGTGTGTTGGCAATATGGTCATCCCCTCGAATAACGTGTGAGATTTGCATATCATGGTCATCTACAACAACAGCAAAGTTGTAAGTTGGGTAGCCATCACGTTTTTGGATAACCCAGTCGCCACCGATATTGCCACCCTCAAATTCAATGTCGCCTTTAACCATATCTGTCCATTTGTAAACGGCTGTTTCATTCACAGAAATACGCACAACAGGTGTGATTCCTTGTGCTTTACGGTCTTCGATATAAGCTTCTTTTTCTGCTTCTGACATACCCGCATATTCATTTACGTAATGCGGTGCAACTCCTGCTGCTTCTTGCGCCTCATGATCAGCTTCAAGCTCTTCCGGTGTTTTATACGAGTAGTATGCTTTCCCTTCAGTTAAAAGTTGATCAATATATTTTTGATAAAGGCTCAAACGTTCTGACTGACGGTAGTTTTCATGTGTTTCTGGGCTTTCATCCCAGTCAATACCCAACCAACGCAAGTTTTCAAGTTGTGAACGCTCTCCATCTTCAACATGACGCTCACGGTCCGTATCTTCGATACGAATGATGAAATCTCCATCATAGTGACGTGCAAAGAGATAGTTAAAAAGTGCTGTACGAGCATTACCGATATGTAAGAGGCCTGTTGGTGATGGTGCATAACGCACTCGAATGTTATTAGACATAGTTTTCTCCTGTTAGTTTCGATCCTTCTTATTTTATCATATTATGAGTAATGTTTCTAACAGTGAGTCATTATTAAATCATACTGTAATTAAAGAAATATAAGAGGCTTCCTTGACTCGATGTCAACCTGCATGTTAAAATAAAGATATGACTAAAATTACATATGACAAAGTAAAAATCACAGACATTGATGATGTGATGCACATCGAGGAAACTTCTTTCCCTGCGGACGAAGTTCTCTCACGCGCTTCAATGTTAGAACGTATCCAAGTCATTCCTGAGCGCTTTTTTGTGGCTCGTAATGAAGAAGGTCGAGTGGTCGGTATGCTTGTAGGCCCGACTTCTGACAAATGTTATCTGACAGACGATATGTTTGAGAAAACAGAAGCTAGTCTTCCTACAGACCGCTTTCAAATTATCGTCAGCCTAGCTGTAGATAGTGAATACCAAGGACTTGGTATTGCTACTTCACTTCTGGATTTAATGAAGGAAGCTACAGCTGAGGAAAGCCGTCAAGGTATCAGCCTTACTTGTGTAGAAAGCCTTATTCCTTATTATGAACGCTATGGTTTTGTTTCTAAAGGAATTTCTGACTCACAACTTGCAGGAGAAACATGGTACAACATGGTTCTTCCATTATAAAAAACGCTGCTGTAGCAGCGCTTTTTTTATTTGTTAATCACTGTGTCAACTTCAGTGTAAACCATGTTGTATAAATCAGCGACAGGTTTGCATGTCAGTTTACCCTGATCTGCATTAAGGCCTTCTTTTAGTCCTGGATTAGCTTTCAGAGCTTCTTTATACCCTTTGTTCGCTATAGCTAAGCCATTTGCCAATGTTGCATTATTTAAGGCTGCTGTAGAAGTTACAGGTACTGCACCTGGCATATTTCCGACACAATAGTGAATCACACCTTCTTCTTCAAAAACAGGATTGTCATGATACGTGACGTGTGAGCTTTGGCAAGTTCCACCTTGGTCAATAGCCACGTCAACGATAACCGCTCCCTTCTTCATCAAAGGCAAGTGTTCACGGCGAATAAGTTGGGGCGTTGCAGCACCGGGGATAAGAGCAGCACCAATCACAAGATCCGCTTTTGAGATAAGTTCTTTTACTGTATGATCTGTACTGTAAACTGTATTTACACGTCCTTCATAAAGCTTATCCAGCTCTGTCAAAGCATCCAAGTTCACATCTACTGCCGTAACATTGGCATGCATCCCTACTGCCATAGCGACAGCGTTACGTCCAACTACTCCTGCACCACCCAAAACGAGAACGTTGGCAGGAAGCACCCCTGTTACACCACCAAGTAAAACACCACGGCCACCAAAAGGACGCTCCAAATATTTCGCTCCCTCTTGTACAGATAAACGACCAGCAATCTCTGACATTGGTTTTAGAGCTGGAAGGGCACCATTGCGATCACGAATGGTTTCATAAGCAATGGCTACAATCTTCTTTTCCAGCACTGCTTCGGTCAAAGCTTTATCTGCCGCTAAATGGAAATAGGTGTAAAAAATCTGTCCCTCACGCATCAATGAGTATTCTGGTTCAAGTGGTTCTTTAACCTTAATAATCATCTCTGCTGTCGCATAAATATCCTCGGCGGTTGGCAAGATATTACAACCCACAGCCGTATAGAGTTCATCAGGGTAAGAAGAACCTTCACCTGCTCCTTTTTGGATATAAACATCATGTCCTGCAGCAACATAAGCGGCTGCAAATTCTGGTGCAAGTCCTACACGATATTCATGCTTTTTGATTTCAGTTGGAACACCTATTTTCATAATTTTATCCTCCATATAGATATATGTTCTGGGGTTTATTCCCCTTTTTATTTAACCCATTTATGCCTCAAAAGCGAAAATGTAACCGCTTTTACAATTAGAATAACATTTCTAAAGTTTTATTGCAACTATAAACTTATACGTATTTTATCTACAAAAGTAACAAAAAAAGAAGCCTTAGACTTCAATTAAAATCTATGATTCGGGCTTCATCTTTAAAATTTTCATGTACTAATGAATGTATGGTAAGCTTGATTATTGCCATATTTGTTGCATTTTCATGGAGGTCAAGTATACTACTTTCTTGTTTAACAAGTTTTTTTGCAAGTTCTCCTTGTAAAACTTCTGCAGTAACATGGTTAGTAGATAGGCGCTCCCCTTTTTCCAAGTTATCAAACCATGTCGTCAATGAAACTTGTGGGTTTTCTTGTATACTCCGCACTTTACTAGCTTTTTTATCAGCTACCATATACCAGATATTCTCTTCATTAGCAGATTGAACAAAACTCATGATAGTAGTAGAGGATTTTCCATCTGTTGACTGACAAGTCAAAGCGAGATAACCAGGAAGTCGTTTGAGTATACGACTCACTTCTCCAGCTTGATGTTTCCCGCCAACAATATTGGCTTTTTTGTTACTCTTCAGTACAGTTAGTAAGACCAAGGGCAGAGTCAATACAGCATAAGAAATTAAAAGGGCGACAAGAAAAGTCAAGGTTTTATTCTGTAAAAAATCAGTAGCAAAAATTCCTATTAAAACTAAAGCTGCTAATACATAAATCAGAAAAAGTTGCACAAATCGCTTGAGATACATTGTTTTTCTAGGTCCCTCTCTTAATGAATTATTTTGTTACTTATTTTGAATTAACGAGCTCAGCAAAAATCATACGGCCTGCACTGGTTTGTAGAACTTTGGCAACCTCCACTAAGACTTTTTTGTCAATCATCTTAGCTGTGTCTTCAATAACAATCATCGTGCCATCTGGAAGATAAGCTACACCTTGTTGGCGCTCAGATCCTTCACGTATAATAGTTACTTCGATTTGTTCGCCAACGACGAGCTGTGTTTTCACTGCATTTGCCAAGTCATTAATATTCAAGACAATGACACCTTGAATTTCTGCCACTTTATTGAGGTTGAAATCATTAGTGACTAATTTGGCACCAATTTCACTCGCATAGCGCAACAGTTTAGTATCAACTTCGCGGATATCTTTATAATCCTTCATTGAAATCTCGACATTCTCAAATTCTTTCAAGGAATTCACTAAATCGAGACCTCGACGCCCTTTAGCACGCTTAAGGGGGTCAGCACTATCCGAAATCAGCTGCAATTCTAATAAAACAAAATTAGGGACAATAACTTTATCACTAATAAATCCTGTCTTAAGCACATCCAATATACGCCCATCAATGACTGAGCTGGTATCCAAAAGCATCGCGTGCTGTGGCACTTTTTCTTCTTTAGCAGCGGCTTTGTCGACTGCAACTTCTTTGCGCTTGCGAAAAACTGTCTTAAAGATCTCATCGCCTCGCTTGTCAAAGACGGTGTAACCCAAATAGAGGAGACCAATAATTACCACAAACGAAATAATATTGCTGAGTACAGGCACCCCTAATAATGATAAGGGAATTGTCAGTAAGACACCAACAGTTAAGCCTAAAATGGCACCAATAAAATTGAAGACCATTTTTGAAATATTAACTCTAGTGATTTTTTGGTCAAGTTTTCTCAAGCCTCTCATCAGTAAATTGGACATAAAAAATGAAAGAATAACAAAAATAATTGCTCCAATTAAACCATTTACAATTTCCTGATTAAAAGCATTTTTCTCTTGTCCAAAGAGATGCCAAACCCATGGGAGAGTTGTGATACCCAAAGAGGCACCAACAATACCCATGAGAACATGAATTATCCAACGACGCATAAGACTTCCTTTCTATACGTAACCTTATTTTTTATAAATAAAAAAGCTCTGTGTTAATTATATCACACATCACAATAAGATACTGGTTTGTCTTATTGCGATTATGACTTCTTATCCCACAAAGCTCTTTTTTATCCAAATACTTTTTTCAAACATTCTGACAGAGTCGTTACACCAATAACTTTTAAATTATCTGGGATATCGACACCCGCCAAACTATTTTTAGGCGCATAAACTTTTTTAAATCCTAACTTACTGGCTTCATTTAAACGCTGTTCCATACGCGTTACACGACGTATCTCCCCAGTAAGGCCAATTTCACCAATAAAACACTCACGCGCATCTGTGGGCTCTTCTTTGTAGCTTGAAGCAATCGCAATTGCTACAGCTAAGTCAATAGCAGGCTCATCCAGTTTAACACCCCCTGCTGATTTTAAATAGGCATCTTGTTGCTGTAAAAGAAAGCCTGCACGTTTTTCAAGTACCGCCATAATCAAACTTACGCGATTGAAGTCCAAACCAGAAGTCGTTCTTTTAGCATTTCCAAACATGGTAGGTGTTGTCAAGGCCTGTATCTCAACTAAAATCGGACGTGTTCCTTCTAGTGCACAAACGATGGCTGAACCTGTGGAACCTTCCAACCGTTCTTCTAAAAAGACCTCACTGGGATTGGTTACTTCGACTAAACCTGTGCCCTGCATTTCAAAAATCCCTATTTCATTCGTCGAACCAAAACGATTTTTAACAGCGCGTAAAATCCGAAAAGTATTTTGTCGTTCTCCCTCAAAATACAACACAGTATCTACCATATGCTCTAACATTCGAGGCCCTGCAAGCTGCCCTTCTTTTGTCACATGTCCAACAATAAAGGTTGCAATATCATTTGTTTTAGCCAGCTGCATGAGTTCTCCCGTGACTTCACGGACTTGGCTCACTGAACCTTGTGTGCTTTGAATTTCAGGTGTCATGATTGTTTGAATCGAGTCAACAATCAAAAAATCGGGTTGCAAGCGTTCAACCTCATTGCGAATACTTTGCATATTTGTTTCCGCATAAAGATAGAAATCCGTGTCAATATCGCCCAAACGTTCTGCGCGAAGCTTAATTTGTTGAGCGGACTCTTCACCACTTACATAGAGGACCCGTCCTCGAGAAGCCAGTTGCGTTGAGACTTGGAGTAAAAGCGTGGATTTACCGATTCCGGGATCTCCTCCGATGAGTACCAAGCTCCCGGGCACAACACCTCCGCCCAATACTCTATTAAATTCACCCAAATCAGTCTCCACGCGAGGCGTATCAAAAAGCTCAACTTGATCAAGCTTCATCGGTTTTGAATGCTCACCCGTAAGACTTACTCTCTGATTTTTAACTTCCTGCACCGCAACTTCTTCGACAAAGGAACCCCAAGCACCACAGTTGGGACACCGTCCCAGTTTTTTGACAGATTTGTAGCCACACTCTTGACAGAGAAATGTTGATTTTTTCTTAGCTATTTTTATGTCCTCACTTTTACTTATTTTTATAGACTTTTATGTATATTTTTGTTAAAATTATTATTGTTTAACTCTAGCTTATGAGATTATAAACTGGAGTATTAAAATTAGCCGCTGTAGCTCAGTAGGTAGAGCAACACCATGGTAAGGTGGAGGTCGATGGTTCGATTCCATTCAGTGGCATTCATGTTTTAAATCTTTTATAAAGCCCTTGGAGGGCTTTTTTCTTTTTTTATGGATGGTTCTGTTTGCCTTGACCTTGGATACGTTTTTAAACTCACCAAACCAAGGCCTATAGTAAGATTATAACATATAGAGATGGGGTATCTAGGTTATGTTTTCTTCTATATAACATAACCTAAGACTACTGCATAGTCAATAATTATTTCAAAATGCTTTGCAACTCCTCTTATGTGTATCTGAACGATTGCCTGAAAAAAATATTTCATGTATAACTTGAGTAGAAATTTCAAAAACTTATTCTTGGGCAAAATAAGGGGTTCCTTCAGCATAAATTGCAACTTCACTGACAGCTTGTTTTTTTTGTAAACATTTTTCCGCATTTCTATGACAATACGATAAAAATGTAGTATATGAATAAATAGATTATATCACATTCCCTCAAAGGCTTTTCTGACATTCTTTTTGATCTTCTATACTTTCTTCTCTATACAAAAAATAAGGGCGAGACTTGACTCACCCTTAATATTCCCCGATTTTATTTTAACTGCTTACTTGTCTGTCAGATTTTCTGTTTTTGTGCAAACAAGTAGAAGTTATTTTCCGCTTCTTCTCCAAACTTTGGCAAAAAGATTTGGTTTATTCTTCACTTTATACATATAACCTAAACCAGCAAGAAATAGAGCGACGACTGCTAATACTATCGGCCCTGTACTTCCACCTGAAATAGTAGCTTCTTGAGTTCCTAAATTGGGATTAGATAAACTAATCGTTTGACTTGTAGAGTTTTCAATTCCTAAGGTACTGAAAGGAATTTGAATCTCCATTTCGTCAACAAAGGAATCATCATTAGGCGTTCTCGTTATATAGGCTTTCACATTTGCATCATTGAGCACGGTATACTGAGAAGGTATGATTGTACTACTTCCCTTACGTAACTGTGCTGCAACCCCTATAGCCATACTTTCTCCAATTTTTAAGGTATCGTTTGTGATTGGCAATCCTGAATAAGGATTATTAATATCCGGCATCAATATCGCAAATTCTGTATCGCCTATGTCTAAGATATACTCAGAAGTAATCATCGTATTGTTACCTCCAGCTTTAGCCATCTGCACATAAAAATATACGTTACTGTCATCTGAAAGAAGTGAAACCTCATGATTATTATAAATACTATCATAAGGGGTAATAACTGTTTTAGGCTTATCCTGCCAATCAGACATGTTACCATCTATTGCGATGTTATAATCTCGTGAACTGGCGCTCACTGTAAGGGGGATAATTGATACTATTATAAAACATAAGATGAGGGTTATTTTTTTCAACATTATTTACTCTTTTCTATAAAATGAAGTTATTTCCAACTAAATACTCTCTTAATATTGGTTAAAGCTTTGGCACTGCTTAGCGAGGCAAAGATAAGTATTAATGGTAAAAACTGGATAAGATAACGACTCCGTCCACCTTCAAATAGTAGAAGATAAAGAAATCCTCCAATTATACCTAACCTTAAAATTTGTTTAAATTTTATATTCTCTATGCCACCAAATAAAATGAGACTAAGTATTATGAGCCAAATGACTTGAGCAATAAACCTGTAATCGGAGATATGCTCACCATACAAGTAGAAAAATGACTTTATAGCACTCGAAAAATCATCTATTTTTACAGTTTGTTTTTCATTGCTTATGAAATGTCCCTCCTTTTGCCAAGCAAAAGTGCCATCAGAGGTATTATTAGAATGTTTATTCAGAAGAAAAACAAGGTAACCACCTAATCCCTTTTCCTGTAATCTTTTCTTTATATTTTTTTTGGAATAGTCTATTCTTTCTTTTTTAGTTGGTAATTTACCCATCATTAATGCATCTTCAGGGTTATATCCACCTTCATTAGATAACCCCATATTCATGAAATGTAAAACAGGGATGCTTCGATTGGGATCCACTTCAATATAGGTCTGCTGATTTACAAATTTTCCAATCCCCCATAATGCAATTACCGTAGAGAGCAACATTATAAGATATGAAAGCTTATTTAAAAAAAGCTTGTTTTCTGGTTGTCTCTTGGTCTTGAAAGTAAATAAAATTTCTATGATAATAATGGCAATGACTGGTATAATAGCCGAAGGCTTCATAAAATATGAAGTGATTAAACAAATCCCAAAAGTAAGCGCGGCAAAGTATTTGTAAATATTTTTACATTTTCCAAATGCAATAATACTGTAGGACAATAAATATCCCGAGACAAAGGGGATAACCCATGTATCCGTATAAGGGATAATTATCATAGGAAAGGCCAGCAGCCATAAGGAATGAATGTAAATAGCCGGTACAATATATTTTTTATCGATTACATAAACTGTTGAGATATTAAATAAAACAGATAAATCTACTAAAAGTAGTGTGATAAGGTCAAAGAAAAGCCAAGAATTACTATTAAATACAGTGGATAGCCCATGTTGTAACAACAAAATAAGCATATTATTCGGGTACATACTATAGTATGCCTTAATTTCAGGATCCCAAGTATTAGTTAAAGCCTCATGTATGGCTCCAACGTCAAAACCTATAGCTGGGTGTACCAAGTAGACAAATGTTATTTGAAGGACGATAACAATTAACAAAATACATAGGGAGGTCAGCAAGCCTTTTTCCCAGAAGATGAAGTATAAAAATTTTCTTAGACTGTTAAAAGTCGCAACGGCTACAATGAGTAGAAGAGCAGCTAAAATGAAAACTGTAGTTACTATCGTAGTGCTCATTCCATAATACTTACTATCGCCCACCGTGAGGTTGACAGAAGTAAGCGAAAAATAAAATGTTAAAGCAAATAAGAAATAGAATAATATCCGTATGGAAGAATTACTAAAAGAAAAAAATTTATCTCTCATAAATCATCCTCAGCCTCAATCCTAAAGATATGAGTAGGTTTCTCTGCTATTTCAACTTGTACCAATTGTCCGTCTACTTTTTTTATATCTTGACTCAGCCTTTCAAAAAAGACTTCTGTAACATTTTCAAGCGTAGGATTGATATTTTTAAACGTAGGTGTCTCATTCAAGTAAGTACCCTCGAACTTATCTAAAATATTTCTTACAACCTTCTCTGCTTCAAAAAAGGAGATGAATTTGTCATTTAACCCTTTGAACTCACACACAATTTCCCACGTATGATTATGTTTTTGCCCGATTCCCTTTTCCCACCGAATGGCATGGCTAGCGTTGATATAAAACTTTAATCTATAAATTCTTTTCATTTCTACCCTTATCTTCCTTTTTTAACTTTCATAAAATCATTTCTTATCATCTCAATTACCTGCTTTTTCTCCTCTTTAAACTTTTTCGTATCCCATTTAGCTGGCGAAGTGATGCTATTGAGCACTCCTACCAACCTAAACCATGAACAGATAAAAGTGTAAATAGGCAAAGTTAATAAACACCATATGTTTCTCACATAGAATTGTCTTTCCTCTTTGAAATTATTAAAAAATAGAAGAGTGCATATTGTATTCAATACCGAGACAAAGAAATAAAGTAAATAGATTAACCCATAAGACAGGAGAATCATTCGATATGAATAACCAAACTGTATAAGAATAAAACTTGCAAATAGCCATATCATCTTTGGAAAAATAAACGTATGATCTATAATCATTCTACGAATAAGAAAATCTTTAAAAAATCCTGTGATATGGTTTCGTCCAGTCATGTAATTACCCACAACTTCTAACTGTCCACGTTGCCATCTTTGACGCTGAATATAGAGCGTATCTAAATCTTCTATAGGATCAACAAAAAAGAAAGCATCTTCACAAATATCTACCTTTTGCCCTCCGTTGACCCGGATTTGAAAGGTCATATCGGTGTCTTCCCCAACTGTATCCACATCATATAAAAATGTAGAAATTAAAACTTCTTTTCTAAAACTAGAAAAAGCACCTGCCATTGTAAACAATTGATTATGCGTTGTTTCTTTAGTTCTACCAGTCAAAAAAGAGTGAGCATATTCAAAATATTCGTTTTTCTGCAATATTCTTTTATACAAAGACTTTTCAGATTGTATCATATCTTTTTGAGTTAAGATGACGCCTGTCATTGCGGCTATACTGCTGTCGTTCTCATATTTCAAAATAAGGTTTGAGATGGCATCCCGTTCTAGAATACCATCACTATCAATATTTACAATATAAGTACCAATACAGCTATAAATAGCTGTATTTAAAGCTTTGGCTTTCCCGGGTGCACTTCTTAAATAGACCATATTAAGATGGCTGAACTCATGGTTGTGCATCTGATCAAAGATGTCGAAGCACTCTTTATCTCCCCCAGGTTTATTATCAACTAATATAATTTGAATTAATTCATGGGGATAACTTGAATTATCAACTGATTTTATACATTCGTAAAGTGAATCTTTTGAGTTAAACACAGGGATGATGATTGAAACGTAGGGCTTAACTTCAGGAAAGGCCATCATCTCCTTTTTTTTCCTATTTCTAAGCGTACTGATAAGGAGTCTAATGATAGAAATAATGGAAGGAAGTATCTCAACCAATATTGGTATCATCGTCCACGAAGCCCAAAATCCCATTTGAGATAAACTTAATCGGAACAGTTGCCCTATCATATTTCTCTCTTTCTAAATCTCTTTAATAATTGTTTGTAACCTTCACTATTAACCTGTGTATAAGTAAATGTATAGTAATAAATAATGATTGTTATAACATAAAAAATAATTCTGCCAATTATTGAATGCGCCCAAAAAAAGCTTTGACTGCCATAGGTATTTACAATAATTATAACTGTCATTAGCCTTACCACATTAGCAATAGTGATACTAATACTACCTAATAGCGCATAAACTAATTTCTCTTTGCGGCTGTATACTGGAAAAAATAGCAATAAAGAAAGCAAAGCCACGATTTCTATTATTCCTGAGCATTCATAGTCAATTGTTAGAAAAACAGGTGAATTCACATTATTAATCCAAATTCCTCCATATTGAGTAAAAGATTGTCCCAAATGAAAAAAATGTGATATAGAGCCAACTATAGCAGTTATAAGTTGAGTCAATTCCCATACCCAAAAAGGATTGGATAATTTAATAAGAATAAAAAATATACCAATACTTCCCCATATATAGTAATAGGCTGTAAGCTGAGCTCTTCGAAATACAGATAGTATGTACACCCATACTACAAGACCGACTAAAAACATCACTGTCATTGTTATTCCCTTTTTTCTAGATAACACAAACGTAATTCAAGTTACTTTAATAATTTTCCAAACAATCAAGCCTCGTTGGTATTTATATTTGATACTCGTGATACTTTGCGTTTGCTAGGAAGGAGGTTATTGTCTACTCCAGTTGTTCGTGAATAAAATATTTCTTCATATTATTAGGTTATTAGGGAAACTTTAAATCTCAGATCTAAACCTGCCTAACCTAGGTTATCGTAAATACAATATATCATTATAAATTTTGTACAATTTTAAATATATGTCTATAATAGGATACACTTAGATATGAGATTTGTCAATTATTTCTACAACGTTTATTTTTTAGGTGAAGGGTTATCATGTAAGGGGGATATTAACGAGTATGAGTGTTACTGTTGAGTTTTTAAATTAATTTCCCTTCAGATGACGAATTGCTATTCCTCATCTGGCGCCTAAATTCATTTTTTTATTCATAAGCAAAGTATTTTACATTTAAACCACTGCCTTAGGTTTTACAACTTTTGAAGAATGTGGGTTGAAGCTTCATAATACCTTTCCCACCATGAAAGGCACCTTAACCATGTTAAGTAATCCGTTAATAGGAGTAACAGCGACTACCGGCAAAGCACAACATTGTCCTTCCCCTCATAATAAAGCGACAAATCTTTGGCTACTTGAATGGATTTCACCTGAAAAGTATCTTACCAATACTTCTTATAATAAAACTAATGATAATAACAATAAATAAATTTAGTAAACACTAGTCTTTTTCAAACAAAAAAGCATCAGGATTATACCTCCCAATGTCTTTAAATATCTTTTAGTTTATCTACTTTTATTAATTACCAACTTCTTAAGTAAAGTGGAGGTCGGTTAGACTCCATACAGTGGGGTTCATGATTTAAAATCTTTTATAAAGTCTTGTGAAGGAGTTTTTATTTTTTCGCAAGTTCCTCCTTAACTAAAGAAATAAAATCAACTTTATCTTTTACCGATTGATTCCACAGTCGAAGAACGTCTTCATCCGAAAGTGCGGAAGAGTCAATTCCTGCTTGATAAATTGCTATCCTTGCCTTCCCTAAATTTGACTCACTTCCTTCTGAAGTATGTATAGATTTTTTGGAAGAACTTGATGGTTTACTTGAATTTTCGCTATCAGATGAGGATGAAGGTGAAGTAGAACTTTTCTTCTCTGTAGATGTACTTTGAGAATATTCTGTTGTTTTTTCTGATTTTTGACATGCAGTTAAATTAAGCATTGTCAACCCTACTATTAAGAGTAAAATATACTTTTTCATTTTTTCTCTTTCTATTTAATTGCAAATACTGGGCGACCTGCATCCCAGTCCATTGTGTCAGCAGATGGTTTATTCCAAATTGAGCTTAAAGAAGCACGTCCACTGGGATAAAATTGTCTGTTATATGGGTCAAAAACCTCTACAATCCCATTATAATAACCATATGTAACCACTGCATGGCCGATACCTACGTTAATATAGAATACGAGGGGATAACCTGCTTTTAATAATGTTATCGCTCTACTTTTATTATTAATTTGCTCTACAGAGTGACCATAAGCTTTAGCAGTATTGATTAAATCTTTTCCTGATAGGCCAAAACTATGTTTACTGATAACATCTGCTTTTTTAGCTACAGTACCTGGATCCACATTCATCCCATAACTTCCTCTGAACACCATAGCAAGGCTAGTTGGTACACAACCGGAAACTTTAACGAGGGAGTCATTTAATCTTACATTTGCCCAACGCGCATCTAACTGAGAGTAGTAAGTAGGACGCTTGGCATGAGGTTTTGGCGGCCGAGGTGTTTGAGGAGGCGTGTAGTCATTAATTAATGAGGTGTTGCTACTTTTCCATGCAACCCCTTCATATTTCCAGCCCCTTGAAGCCAAAGAGTTCTTCTCATAAGCGTCTCGTGTAACAAAGTGAGCCCCAATGCCAGCAGCTGAATTAAATAATCGATATACTGATAAACCTTTTGTATCTGAATAGAATTTTTTACCTTCATTTCTCCAGCCAAATTTTGAACTAAGAATTTTTGCCTCATAACTGTCTTTTGTATAGAGATGTTCTCCTGAACGAGAATTATAGACACGATAAACCTTTGAACCCGTACTGTTTGGCGACATCCATGCTGGGCCTTCATACTTCCAATCAGAGTTATAAATTTTAAGAAGAACAGTCATTTCATTTTTATCTGTAGTATAAAGATGTTCTTTATTACGTGTATTATAAAGCCGATAAACCGTAATGTAGGTTTTCTTTACTTTTACCGTTTGTTCTTTCGGTTTTTCTTGCTCAGTTGTACTTGGTTGGCTTTGGGAACTGTTACTTTCTACAGTTTCGCTACGTGCGCTTGATGAGCTTTCAGTTGCTGTATCTTCATCAGATGATGTTGAAGATTGACTTGAAACTTGTGTACTACTTGTTTCTTCCGTTATTGAGCTTTCTTCGTTTTGAGAGGAGCTCGGAGTTTCTTCAGTCACAGTTCTGTCATCACTTGTAGATTCAACTAAGACTTGAGGTGTAGTTGATGTATCACCCATTTCAGCCCTTGCTACATGACTTAGAGTTCCCCCTGCCAGCAACACTAGCCCCAATAAAAAAAGTTTTTTATTTTTCATAAACTATCTCACTCCTCCTTGTATATGATTATATCATAATGAGTTCTAAGTTAAATTGTAAATAGTATTAAGATACTTTTTTCGTCAAAATTGATTCACTATCTGCAAACACTATTTTTCATTCAGTCTATGACCTAAAAGCACTTGAGTGAATCACTTACATTGTATATTTCACAATTTTATTTTATATTTATATGCACTTTCTCTACGGATACAACGTATCTTTCTTCTAGATATGCTATTGGAGCCTTCGTTCACCTTACTAAAACATACTTATATTTTAAACTCAGTTTATTAATAGCAGTTTATTCTAAGGTTTCTTCTTTTTATCGAGGAATATGACCAAATTCGTAGGTAGAAATTACGAGAAGAAGATTAATGCTTACTGGCTACCTCCCAAAAATCATTTAATCCTATTATTCTACTGAGAACCCAACTGAAATAAATAAAATTAAAAAAGCCTTTTCAATATAAAAAAGGCTCTAAATATTTTGTAAAAATGCAAAAAAAAAACATATTGAGTGAACTACCGAAATAAAAATTTCGGTAGACAGAGCTAGACTAAGCAGTGCTACTCGACGTCTATACGTCAACTCAAACACAGCGCCATCATCATAACACTCAATAAGTAATCTTATATATTATTCAATCCGAACTAATCTTAAACAAGCTCGATGATTGCCATAGGGGCAGCATCACCACGACGTGGTTCAACTTTCAAGATACGAGTGTAACCACCGTTACGGCCTTCGTAGCGTTTAGCAATATCGTCGAACAATTTTTGAAGTGCAGTTGGGAAAGTTTCAGTTTCTTCGTTGAAATCTTTAATAGCGACTTCGTTACGAACGTAAGCTGCGGCTTGACGACGAGCGTGCAAGTCACCACGTTTACCAAGAGTGATCATCTTTTCAACTGTTTTACGGATTTCTTTAGCACGAGCTTCAGTTGTAACGATAGTTTCGTTGATAAGAAGATCTGTTGTCAAATCACGAAGCATAGCTTTACGTTGTGAAGATGTGCGTCCAAGTTTACGGTAACCCATTTTTTTCCTCCTGTATTATTTTCGTTTTTTGAGCTCCAAGCCCAAGTCAGTCAATTTAACCTTGACTTCTTCTACTGATTTGTGACCGAGGTTTTTGACTTTAATCATGTCAGCTTCACTCATTTCCACAATATCAGCTACGGTATTGATTCCAGCGCGTTTCAAACCATTATAGGCACGAACTGAGAAGTCCATTTCTTCGATAATTTTATCGAGAACACGTTCTGTTTTCACTTCTTCTTTAGCTACGAGAGTTTCAGATTCTGAAGCTGTTTCTGACAAGTCAACAAACAAGTTCAAGTGATCTGTCAAAATCTTCGCAGAGAGAGACAAAGCATCGTCAGCAACGATTGTGCCGTTTGTAGTGATTTCCAAAGTCAACTTATCGTAAGATGCATCACCACCTACACGAGCTGGTTCTACTTGATAGTTAACTTTGCTAACTGGTGTGTAAATTGAGTCCACAGCAATTGTACCGATAGGTGCACCTTCGACTTTGTTTTCGTCAGCAGGAACGTATCCGTAACCTTTGTTTACTGTCATAACAGCGCGCATAGAATGACCTTCTGCGATAGAGAAAAGATAATGGTCTTTATTGACAATTTCGATATCACTATCTGTCAAAATGTCACCTGCAGTTACTGCCATAGGTCCAGTAACGTCAAGCTCAATTTGTTTTTCATTTTCAACGTAAGATTTGATCGCAAGTCCTTTAATAGCAAGGATAATTTGGACCACATCTTCACGTACACCAGGAATAGTTGCGAATTCGTGTTGAACTCCTTCAATTTGAATTGAAGTAACAGCTGAACCAGGCAATGAAGACAAGAGAACGCGACGCAAAGAATTACCCAAAGTTGTACCATAACCACGTTCAAGCGGTTCTACTACAAATTTACCGTAAAATTCTGTTTCGTCTAATTTAATAATTTTTGGTTTTTCAAACTCAATCATGTATAGTCTCCTCTAAAAGAAAAGTAAAGTGATTTTGCAACTCACTAACGATTATACACGACGACGTTTTGGAGGACGTGCACCATTGTGAGGTACAGGAGTCACATCACTAATAGAAGTTACGTTAAGACCAGCAGCCGCGAGTGCACGGATTGCAGATTCACGACCTGAACCAGGACCTTTAACTGTAACAGATACTGTTTTCAACCCTTGTTCTTGAGCAGCTTTAGCAGCAGCTTCAGAAGCCATTTGCGCAGCGAATGGTGTAGATTTTTTAGAACCTTTAAAACCAAGTGAGCCTGCAGATGACCAAGCAAGAGCGTTACCATGAACGTCAGTAATCATAATGATAGTGTTGTTAAAAGTTGATTGAATGTGGGCGATACCAGTTTCAATATTCTTTTTCACACGACGTTTACGAGTAATTTTTGCCATTTTAACTCCTTTCTAGATTATTTTTTCTTACCAGCGATAGCTTTAGCAGGACCCTTACGAGTACGTGCATTGTTTTTTGTGTTTTGTCCACGTGTAGGAAGTCCACGACGGTGACGCATACCACGGTAGCTACCAATTTCCATTAAGCGTTTGATGTTGAGGTTTACTTCACGACGAAGATCTCCTTCGAGTTTCAAGCCGTCAAGTTCACGACGGATTGCATCTTCTTGATCAGATGTAAGATCTTTAGTACGTACATCTTCTGAAACACCTGCAGCAGCAAGCACTTTTTTAGCAGTTTGTAGTCCAACACCGTAAACGTATGTCAATGAAATAACAATACGTTTTTCGTTTGGAATATCAACTCCAGCAAAACGAGCCATAATTTAATAATTCCTTTCTATCCCTGACGTTGTTTGTGTTTTGGATTTACAGGGCAAATTACCATAACACGACCGTTACGACGAATTACTTTACAGTATTCGCAGATTGGTTTAACTGATGGTCTTACTTTCATTGTGTCTTCCTTTCTTATAGGTTACTGTGCTTTCGCACTCAATGAATGTCCAGGTTATTTAAAACGGTAGGTAATGCGTCCACGTGTCAAATCATATGGTGACATTTCCACTTGCACGCGGTCTCCTGGCAGGATACGGATATAATTCTTACGAATTTTTCCAGAAATCGTCGCCAAAACTTTGTGACCATTTTCAAGTTCAACAGTGAACATCGCATTCGGCATAGTATCTACTACTCTACCTTCAATTTCGATAACATCATCTTTTGCCAAGCAAAAGTACCTCCTTAAAAATCCCCGAAAGATACAAGCGTATCTAAAAAGTCGGACTGATATATTATAGCATACTGCATAACAAATAACAAGCCCTTCCTTCTTTTTTTTCTTAATTTTTATGGGAGCTTTTAATATTAACTGGTTGACATTTATAGGTAAGCGTGTTATTATTAACCAGTAAACAAAAGGAGAAAGAATATGTACACAAATTTAGAAAACCAAATTGATCACTTCTTATCTCAAGTCATGCAATTCGCAGAAAATAAACATGAAATCCTTTTGGGTAAATGTCAAAGCGATATCAAATTAACATCTACGCAGGAACATCTACTCATGTTACTCAATGAGGAAGCAACAACAAACGCACGGATGGCCGAAACGCTGGCAGTCTCACCTGCAGCCATTACTAAAGCTTTAAAAAAATTACAAGATTTAGAACTTATCTCTCCTACGAAAAGTCAGACAGACGAGCGTGTTGTTTTATGGAATTTAACCCCTAAAGCTTTACCGATTGCGCAAGAGCATGCTGCTCACCACGCCGCAACGCTTAATAGTTACCAACAACTTACTCAAAAGTATACAGCTGAAGAACAGGAAGTCATTAAGGATTTTCTCAATCAATTAGCCGAAAAATTTAAATAGTTTAGGAAGTATATTAAAATTATGCCTTATATTGATGTACAAAATGTAAGCTTTCATTATGACAATAATCCTGTTTTAGAAGATGTAAGTTATACAGTTAACCCTGGGGAATTTGTCACTCTAACTGGTGAAAATGGTGCTGCAAAATCAACCCTAATCAAAATCACTTTAGGTATTCTAAAGCCAAAGTCTGGCCAAGTCGTCATTGCACGCCATGACACACAAAACAGACGTTTAAGAATTGCTTACGTACCTCAACAAATCTCAAGCTTTAATGCTGGTTTTCCATCAACCGTCCATGAGTTTGTACGTTCTGGTCGCTATCCGCGTAAGGGATGGTTCCGCACCCTCAACGCACACGATGAGGAACACGTTGAAGCAGCACTCAAAGCTGTGGGGATGTGGGAATACCGTCATAAAAAAATCGGAGAACTTTCAGGTGGTCAAAAGCAACGTATCATTATTGCACGCACCTTTGCATCTGATCCAGATGTTTTTGTTCTCGATGAGCCTACTGTGGGGATGGATGATGTAACAACAGACGCATTCTATGAACTTATGGCTCATGCCGCTCATGAACATGGAAAAAGTGTTCTTATGGTGACACATGACCCGGATTCTGTTAAAAAATACATGGACCGCAATATCCATCTAGCCAGAGATAAAAACGGTAAGTTCGAATGTTTCGAACTTCATGGAAATGGCAGCAAAAAGTCTCAAGAGGAGGTGAGTC
Source organism: Lactococcus garvieae (assembly GCF_016027715.1). Lineage (NCBI taxonomy): Bacteria > Bacillati > Bacillota > Bacilli > Lactobacillales > Streptococcaceae > Lactococcus > Lactococcus garvieae. Next base: position 1,939,579 of record NZ_CP065691.1, on the reverse strand, counting down.
TCAGTGTTTGAAATTCTCTCTTATGATTTTATGCGAAATGCACTTTTAGCGACAACTGCTATTTCACTCTTCGCCCCACTTCTTGGTGTCTTCCTTGTACTTCGCCGTCAATCACTCCTTTCTGATACACTTTCTCACGTTTCTTTAGCAGGTGTGGCCTTTGGTATATTATTTAGCTCTAATCCCACATGGACTACGCTTATTGTTGTTATTATTGCAGCTATTTTTATGGAATTTCTCCGTACTGTTTATAAAAATTACCTTGAGTTAGCAACTGCTATTTTGATGTCTGCGGGTCTTGCTCTTGCTATGTTTATCATCAATGTTGCTGGGAGTAAAACCAGTATCAGCATTGACCAATATCTTTTCGGCTCAATCGTTACAATTGCAACTCCACAAGTGATTATGCTGTATATCATTGCTCTTATCGTTCTAGCTGGATTCATCTTCTTCCTCCGTCCGCTTTATGTGATGACTTTTGATGAAGATACGGCCTTAGTAGATGGTCTTCCTGTCCGGGCTATGTCAATGATTTTCAATATTGTCACTGGTATCGCTATTGCTTTAATGATTCCTGCTTGTGGAGCCTTGCTTGTTTCTGCTATTATGGTCTTGCCCGCTAGTGTTTCGATGTTGATAGGAAAATCATTTAAAACAGTACTCATCTGGTCTGTCATTATTGGTTTTATTGGTATGAATAGTGGTTTGATTATTTCTTATTATTTCAATGCCCCTGCCAGTTCAGCAATCACTCTAATCTTTGTCGCTCTCTTCTTGCTTGTTTCGGTGCTGAAACGCTTCTTCAAGAGATAAAATAAAAAAATCATGCTTAGACATGATTTTTTTATTTTAACCGAGCACGGCTTTGATATCTTCTGTTACTTTTTCCATAGCTTGTCCACCATCGACTGACTTAACTAAGCCAAGATCTGTGTAGTGTTTCAAGATAGGTGCAGATTCTTTGATGTTTACTTCTAAACGGTTTTTAACAGTTTCTGGTACATCATCAGCACGTTGGTAAAGATCATGTCCACCACAAACATCACAAGTGCCTTCAACTTTTGTTGGTTTGAAAAGTTTATGGTAGGTTGCACCACACGTACGACAGATATAGCGACCGCTGAGGCGTTCTACTAAGATATCTGGGTTCACTTCAATATTGATAACAGCATCAAGCTTAATGCCGAGTTCTACTAACATTTTATCCAAAGCTTCTGCTTGTTCAAATGTACGTGGGTAGCCATCAAGTAGGAAGCCTGATGCCTTGATATCGTCCTGTGCCAAACGTTCTTTAACGATTCCGTTAGTTACTTCATCGGGTACCAAAGCTCCTTTGTCGATGTAAGATTTAGCCAATTTGCCCATTTCTGTTTCATTTTTCATCGCTGCACGGAACATATCTCCTGTTGAGATGTGATTGACACCGTAGTTTTTTACGATAAATTCTGCCTGTGTACCTTTACCAGCACCTGGTAGGCCCATGATTAACAAGTTCATACTTTTCTCCTGTTTTCTTATTACGAGTTTTACTGTAACTGTAAACTCCCCTAAAAAGTAGCTTACAGTATAGTTTATACTTTAACATTTTACCGCATTTTTAAAGATAAATAAAGAAAAACCTTGCCTAGGCAAGATTTTTTTAATTTTCAATTGGATTATCCATGAATCCCTTGTAATTTTTCTTATATAGATAGCCTTCCAACTGTTTAACTGCTTGGATAGCAACTTGAATCAAGATCAAGAGAGACGTTCCTCCCAAGGCAACGATTTTTGGCAATCCCCATATATTTTGGGCAACAATTGGTACAATCGAAATAAAGCCAAGGAATAAGGCACCTACTGTGGCTAGACGCATCAATAAGCTTGAAACATATTTTTCAGTCCCTTTACCTGGACGAACAGATGGAATGTATGACCCTTGCTTCTGCAGATTTTCTGCCATCTTCTCTGGATTAACTTGTACAAATGAATAGAAGAAAGTAAAGAGGACGATGAGTAAACCATAGAGCAACATACCTGTCCAAGTGTTGTAAGAAAGGGCTGATTGTAACGTATTAAGCCATCCCACATTATTCCCCTGAGCACGTTGTAAGAACTGTAAAATAGTTGCAGGAGCAGTTGTAATTGAACCCGCAAAGATAACAGGGATAACACCTGCTGGGTTTACACGTAGTGGCAAATATGAGCTTGTTGGCGCACCTTGTGTCAATTTCGTGTATTGAATTGGGACTTTACGCTCAGCTTGCTGTACAAACGTTGTAAAGTAAATAATCAAGGCTGAAGCAATTACTAAGATACCAACCATAACCCATGACATTGGAATTTGACTTGGACGTACATTTACAAACCACTCTGTGTAAACTTCGTGAATAGCACTTGGAATACCTGAAACGATACCCGCAAAGATAATTACTGAGATACCAGAACCAAATCCTTTTTCATTGATTTGTTCACCCATCCAAGTAACAACCATGGAACCTGTTGTCAAGATAATACCAATCATCAAATATGTTTGCCAATTTGGATTTTGCACAATATTGGCTGAGCTCATTGCTTGGAAACCAGCAGTAATACCAACTGATTGAGCCATAGCTAAAACGAGGGTGATGTAACGTGTAGCTTGGTTTAGCTTACGACGTCCAATTTCCCCTTGTTTTGACCATTCCACAAACTTAGGTAAAATATCCATTTGTAAAAGCTGAACAATGATTGAAGCTGTGATATAAGGCGACACCCCCATAGCAAATAACGAATAGTTTTGCATGGCATTACCTGAAACCAAGTTCATCATGTTCAAGAATGGTAAATCACTTAGGGCTTTCAAGTTTTCAACATTGATCCCTGGTACTGTGATATGGGCACCTAATCGAAAGACAAAAAGAATAAAGATAGTAAAGATAATTCTAGCTCTAACATCTTTTATCTTAAAGGCTTCCTTTAGAGTTTTGAAAAACATAATTTCCCTCTAAACTTTCTTAAATATTAATCCTATAAAATAAGCGGTTGAAAATCAACCGCCAATTGAATTATTTTGCTTCAAGAATTTCTACAGAACCACCAGCAGCTTCAATAGCAGCTTTAGCAGTAGCAGATGCTTTAGCAACGTTAACCTTAAGGTTTTTAACTGTCAATTCGCCGTTAGCAAGAACTTTGATACCAGATTTAACATCTTTAATGATTTTAGCAGCTACAAGTGTTTCAGCTGTAACTTCTGCACCATCACCAAGACGGTTCAAAGTGTCAAGGTTTACGATTGCGTATTCTTTACGGTTTACGTTAGTAAATCCGCGTTTTGGAAGACGACGGAACAATTCTGTTTGTCCACCTTCAAAACCTGGACGTACGCCACCACCTGAACGTGATTTTTGACCTTTTTGTCCACGACCAGATGTTTTACCGTTACCAGATGAAGTACCACGACCTACGCGGTTGCGAACTTTACGGCTGCCTTCAGCAGCTTTCATTTCATGAAGTTTCATGTTTTCTCCTTATTTTGTACAATGCTGACGCCTCACTCCACTCTAAGGAAGGGCAGGGTTCGACTCGCCTGTACTTTTTCTATTTGGCTTTTGAGCCTTTTCCATTTTACTAAATTTACTATCAAAAAGCAAATCATTCAGGTACTTTTTGACTGTCTATGCTCTATTGAAGAATCAAAAAAGTATGGTTCCCCATACTATTTTTTACTTATTTTGCTGGCACTACGATTTTTCCAGAAATAATATCCGCTTTCGCTGCTTCCACTGCCTTCCACGCTTCGTCTGAAGCATTATCACGGGCAAGTGTCACACCACCATTAGAAAGATCGTATTTAAGATTTTCGCCTCCAGGAAATTCATTTTTCTCTGTTCGAGTTGAGATATCTTTAACAGCATTTCCAACTTCTTTAACTGTTGAAACAAGAACAAAGTTTGACTCTTTTCCATCTTTCGATTTGTATCCGCCTAAATATTCTTGGTCTTGGTCTACGCCAATCACCCATACTTTATCAGCTTCATTTTTAGTTTCATTACGGTTTTTTGCTTCTGTGAACAAGCCTGTTCCTACGCTACCAGCTGCTTGATAGATTACATCTGCACCACTTGCATACATTGCAGAAGCAATTGTTTTTCCTTTACCTGCATCTGTAAAAGATTGAGCATATTGTACATCAACTTTGATATCGGGACTTACAGACTTCGCACCAGCGGTAAATCCTGTTTCAAAGGCAGCAAGAACGTCTGATTTAATCCCCCCGATGAAGCCAACATGGTTTGTTTTACTTGTTTTAGCCGCAGCGACTCCTGCAAGATAAGCCGATTGTTGGTCTGCAAAAGTAGCAGAAACGACATTATCTTTCCCTTCAATTACAGAATCAATAACGGCAAATTTTGTATCTGGATTATTTTGTGCTGCTTGAGAAGTAGCTTCATGCAATACAAAACCAATACTAAAGACTAAATTATAACCACCTGAAACGGCTGAATTAAAATTTGATGTAAATTCCGCTGGTGAATTTGATTGGAAATAGTTGATTCCCTTGCCTTTAGATAGACCATTGTCTTTTCCCCATGATTGGAGACCTTCCCAGGCTGATTGGTTAAATGAGCGATCATCTACCCCATCATTTCCTAAAACTAGAGCTGCTTTAAGGTCTGTTTTCGCATGTGACGTTTCTGTATTGCGTCCTCCACATCCTGCAAGTACTACTACTGATGCAAGTGCGACGGCTGCAAGTGCAAAAATTCGTTTGTTCATTCTTCTCTTCCTTTTCTTCCTTTCACATTTAAAGACAATTATACCTTAAAATTCTTTGTACATTTTTACTTATTTAATTCAGCTTCTTGAAAATTTTTACAAATTTCTCATAAAAAAAGTTCAGATCATCTGAACTTTTTTATTTATTATTTAACTTCTTCAATTGTTACCAAGTGTGAAATTGAGTTAGCCATGCCGCGAAGTGCTGCATTGTCTTCTTTCACTACTGATGAACCAAGTTTACCAAGGCCAAGCGCAACAACAGTTTTACGTTGTGCAGGGATACGGCCGATTGGTGATTTTACCAATGTAATTTTGATTTGAGCCATGATATCCTCCTTATGCCAAATCGCTTACTGATTTGCCGCGGAGTTCCGCAACTTCTTCAGCGCGTTTCAATTGTTGCAAACCTTCAACAGTTGCGCGAACAACGTTGATTGCTGTGTTTGAACCTAATGATTTTGATGTTACGTCAGCAACACCTGCGAGTTCGAGGACGGCACGAACAGCACCACCTGCGGCAACTCCAGAACCTTCTACAGCTGGTTTGATAAGGATTTTACCACCGCCGAATACACCAAGTACTTCGTGAGGTACAGTAGTTCCTACCATAGGAACAGTCACGATGTTTTTCTTAGCTGCTTCGATAGCTTTACGGATTGCTTCTGGAACTTCTTGAGCTTTACCAGTACCAAAACCTACACGACCGTTACGGTCACCAACTACAACAAGTGCAGCAAAGCGGAGACGACGTCCACCTTTAACAACTTTAGTAACGCGGTTGATACCAACAACGCGTTCTTCGAATTCTTTAACTTCTTCGTTTCTAGCCATTTTAATGATTACCCCTTTCCTTAGAATTTCAATCCAGCTTCACGTGCAGCTTCTGCAAGTGCTTGGATACGTCCGTGATAGAGATAACCACCGCGGTCAAATACAACTGCTTCAACACCTTTAGCTTTAGCAGCTTCAGCAACAAGTTTACCAACTTCAGCAGCTTGTTCTGTTTTAGTACCAGTTAATTTGAGTGATGATGCAGATGCAAGTGTTACAGCTGCTTCGTCATCAATAACTTGTGCATAAATGTTTGTGTTTGAACGGAAAACGTTCAAACGTGGAGTCTCAGCAGTACCTGAGATTTTTCCGCGAACGCGAATGTGGCGTTTTTGACGGAGTTTGTTTTTATCTGGTTTAGAAATCACAATTCTACCTCTTTAATATTTTTATATTTCGATAGTTTATGCCATCGATTTTCTTGCAAAAATTGCAAGCGGGAAGTTTCTGCTCACGCAGAATTTTGGCAAAGTTAACTTCACCAAATGTCGGATCATAATCTCAAAGAGATTATTTACCAGTTTTACCTTCTTTACGACGTACAAATTCGCCAACATAACGAATACCTTTACCTTTATAAGGTTCTGGTGAACGACGGCTACGGATGTAAGCTGCTGTTTGACCAACAACTTCTTTATCTGAACCTGAAACGTTGATGTGTGTAGCATCTGGAACTTCGAAAGTGATTCCTTCTGGAGCTTCAACTTCGTCTGGGTGAGATTTACCAACAGCCAATACAAGTTTTGAACCTTGAAGTTGTGCACGGTAACCAACCCCGATCATTTCGAGTTCTTTACGGAAACCTTCGCTTACACCAACAACCATGTTGTTGAAGTTCGCACGAGTTGTTCCGTGGATAGTTTTCATTTCTTTAGAATCATCTGGACGTTTGAATGTTACTTCAGATCCATTGATTTCCATTGTGATTGCTTCTGCAAATGTACGAGTCAATTCGCCTTTAGGGCCTTTAACTGTTACTGTTGCGCCGTTTTGTTCAACTGTTACACCAGCTGGTAAAACAACGACTTTATTACCAATACGTGACATGTTTTTTTACCTTTTCTGTTAAATTATCAAGAGTATTTCTACTGCCTGTTTTCACAAATGTTTTTTGAACTGCTTAGAGGTAAGAGATTACCAGATGTAAGCGAGAACTTCACCACCGATGTTCTTAGAGCGTGCTGCTTTATCAGTTACAACGCCTTCAGAAGTTGAGATGATTGCTGTACCAAGACCGTTAAGAACGCGTGGTACTTCATCAGATTTCACGTAAACACGGAGACCTGGTTTAGAGATACGTTTCAAGTTAGTGATAACTTTTTCGTTGTTTTTTCCGTATTTCAAGAATACACGAATAACACCTTGTTTGTTATCTTCAACGTATTCAACGTCTTTCACATAACCTTCAGCTTTGAGGATTTCTGCGATTTCACGTTTGATTTTTGAAGCAGGTGCTTCAACAACTTCAAAACGACGCATGTTTCCGTTACGGATACGTGTGAGGAAGTCTGCAATTGGGTCTGTCATTACCATAATGTAATTTCTCCTTATTTGTAGTTTGGGTTTGTTCAATCCCACTTTCAAATTAATGAGGTCTTTTTAAAAAGACCGAACTTATATAGTTTAGCAAAATATTTCATGTATGTCAATAGTCTCGGGTGTTTCTTAGTGCTTAATTTCTATTAATTCTCGAAAGTTTCCTCGCTTTTATTTCAGTCCCATTTTAAGTTTTATATTCTAGTACCGTTGCTATACTCACTAGATCTGTCCCGATTCTTCTCAAGTTATTTAAAATCCGAATGTCTTCAAAGTCTGCTCTTAACAAATCTCGATTGGTTTGGGTGAGATTAAGTATCTCTTGATCTAATTTTTCTATATCTTGCAAGAGCTGCTTACCTTCCCTATATTCCTTATCTCCAAAGAAGTTGTATGTCTGTAGCAGCATTCTATCAATCAGTGGAATAATTGCTTCCATAACGAGATGTATTGCTACTTCTCCTTCTAGAGAGCTTTTCTTTATCTTTTCATAACGCTTCATAATATATGCGATGTCTTTGGAATAACCTTCAATTTGCAGAAGATAATTGATGATTTTATAACAGATTCCAACCGTAATAGCATATTCATCTTTTAGCTTCACAGTATTGACATTGACGAGAGCCTTGTTTATTTCTTTAAACAAATATTCCACCAGTAGCTCGTTAGCAAGGAGCTGTGTTTTTTCACTTTCAGAATGCAAAAGCTTATAGTTAGTGGCTTGTTTAAAATCCTCATAGATGAGTTCAAAGGTTCTTTCTGTTTCTTTCACTATATGCTCAACTTCAATTTCCGGTGAATAAATCAAGCGACGATCAATAAAATGTAGCTTGAATTGCTTATTGTCTTCTGGACCTGTTTTTACCATCTTCCGTGCCATTTGCACAATGTATTTAGAAACTGGAAGTAAAATTAACATCGTTGCAGTGTTAAAGATAATATGTGCATACACAAGTTGTAGTGCAATATTATCTGACATACTCTGTATTAGATTAACAAACCCAAAAGGCAATATTGTAAATAAAGTAAATATTAAAGCACCAATCGCATTAAATAAAACATGGACCATCGCCGCTTGTTTAGTCGCTGTGTTACTGCGTATTGAAGCTATGAGTGTTGTCACCACTGTTCCAGCGTTGAAGCCATATAAGATAAAGATAGCTTGATGAAGATCAGCCACTATTCCTGCTGCTACCATGGTGAGTAATATCCCCACTGAAGCAGTCGAACTTTGGATTAACGCGGTTACAGTAAAACCTACAAGTAAACCAACCAACGGCATCTGAGTATGAGTAAACAAATCCATCATCAGCGTAGATTCCCGCAAGGGCATCATCGAAGAACTCATAAGATTTAACCCCAGAAATAAAAGCCCAAACCCTAAAAGAATCATTCCCATGTGATTAAAAGTTTTACGTTTAACAAAAAGAGTAGCAATAGTGCCGATAAAAATCACAAATGGCACAATATCTTGGATATTAAAAGTAAATAATATCCCGGTTAGAGTTGTACCTGCGTTTGCACCCATGATAACCCCTGTACCCTGTGTTAAGGTCATCAGCGATGAATCAATAAAGCCCATAACCATCATCGTGGTGGCAGTCGAGCTTTGAATTACCATTGTTACCAAAAAACCAAAAAAAGCACCTAACCATTTATTACGTGTTAATTTACCTAAGATATTTTTCAACTTGGATCCGGCTATTAAACTTAGCCCTTCACTCATCAAACTCATACCGTATAAAAATAAGCCTAAACCTCCTAGTAAAAAGAAGATATCATAGATAGTCATTGTTCGTGCTCCTTATTTATTCATTTAACAGATTAGGTTTTTCTCATTTTAAGTATATCTTATTTTAATTTTATCTAAAAGCGATATTACGTAAGTCTTTCATACAAAATAAAAAAAACTTCCTCAAAGAGGGAGTCTTTTTATTTGTTAGAACCACAATTCCCCGTGGGAATTGCATGGGCACTAAGCTACGCTTCTGAACATGCCCGTTATATATAAATTTTAAATTACCAAGATGCTTTCTTAACGCCTGGAAGTTGACCTTTATAAGCCAACTCACGAAGACAGATACGGCAAAGTTTAAATTTGCGGTAAACTGAATGTGGGCGTCCGCAGCGTTCGCAACGAGTGTAGGCTTGCGTTGAGAATTTTGCAGGGCGTTGGTTTTTAACAACCATAGACTTCTTAGCCATTAGTTATTCTCCTATCCTATTATTTAGCAAACGGCATGCCAAGTTTAGCAAGCAATTCATGTGATTCTTCGTCAGTGTTAGCAGTTGTTACAATAACAACATCCAAACCACGTACTTTGTCAACATCATCGTATGAGATTTCTGGGAAGATCAATTGTTCTTTCACACCAAGTGTGTAGTTTCCGCGTCCATCAAACGCTTTGTTTGATACACCATGGAAATCACGTACACGTGGAAGAGAAACAGTTACGAGTTTGTCCAAAAATTCGTACATACGTTCGCCACGAAGAGTTACTTTCGCACCGATAGCTTGACCTTCACGAAGACGGAAAGCCGCGATTGATTTCTTAGCTTTAGTAATCAATGGTTTTTGACCAGAAATCAAAGCCAATTCAGCAACGGCTTTATCAAGGTTTTTAGAGTTGCTTACTGCATCCCCAACACCCATGTTAAGCACGATTTTTTCAACTTTTGGCACTGCCATGATTGAAGTGTAACCGAATTTTTCAGTCAATGCTGGTACTACTTCGTTAGAGTATTTTTCTTTTAAACGATTAGTCATATTCTTTCTCCTTCCCGTCTTAGTCTAGGACTTCGCCTGATTTTTTGTTGAAACGAACTTTTTTGCCGTCAACTTCTTTATAACCAACACGACCTGCTACACCGTTTTTGTCGAGCACTTGTACGTTAGAAACGTGAATTGGTGCTTCGATTTCAAGGATAGCGCCGTTTGGATTAACAGCGTCTGGTTTTTGGTGTTTCTTCATGATAGCAACACCTTCAACAATGACTTTGTTCATTTTTGGCAAAGCTTTGATAACTTTACCAGTTGTACCGCGGTCTTTACCTGCGATAACTTTTACAGTATCTCCAGTTTTTACAAACATTTGATATTCCTTTCTTACGCCCTCTGGGCACCCTACATGTAGGGGACTGTTTCTATCTGAGATAGAAGTGGATTTATAAATGCGGAATTAAATTCCTTTTGTTAATTTTGACGTGAATTAGAGAACAAGTCCTCCAACTCAAGAAACTCTCTAAATATTAGAGAACTTCAGGTGCCAAAGAAACAATCTTCATGTAACCAGCTTCGCGAAGTTCACGAGCTACTGGGCCAAAGATACGTGTTCCTTTAGGTGTTTTATCGTCACGGATAATAACTGCTGCGTTCTCATCAAATTTGATGTAAGATCCATCAGGACGTTTAGCACCAGATTTAGTACGAACGATAACAGCTTTAACAACTTCACCTTTTTTAACAGCTCCACCAGGGGCAGCTGATTTTACTGTAGCTACGATAACATCACCAATACCAGCGAATTTACGGCTTGAACCACCGAGTACACGGATAGTCAAGATTTCTTTGGCACCAGAGTTATCTGCAACTTTCAAACGGCTTTCTGTTTGAATCATGCTTTTTTCCTCCTAGTTAGCTTAGATAATTACAGCTTCTTCAACGATTTCGATCAAGCGGAAACGTTTGTCTTTTGAAAGTGGACGAGTTTCCATGATACGTACGATATCACCAGTTTTGGCAGTATTGTTTTCGTCATGAGCTTTGTATTTTTTAGAGTAGTTAATGCGTTTACCATAGACTGGGTGGTTACGTTTAGTTTCTACGACAACTGTGATAGTTTTATCCATTTTGTCTGAAACCACGCGGCCTTGATAAACTTTACGTTGATTACGTTCCATTTATGTATTTCTCCCGATCTATTTAGTCAATTCGCGTTGCACAGTTTTTACACGTGCAATTGTTTTCTTCACTTCGTCAAGTTTCGCTGTGTTTTCGAGACGACCAGCTGCAGCTTGGAAACGAAGTTCAAACAATTCTTTTTTCAATTCAGCTTCGCGTGTAGCCAATTCGTCGATTGACAAAGCGCGGAGATCCTTGAGAAGTGATTTTGTTTCGTTCAATTTCATTCTGCGTCACCTCGTTTTACAAATTTAGTCTTGACTGGAAGTTTGTGAGATGCAAGACGCAAAGCTTCGCGTGCTACTTCTTCACTTACACCAGCAATTTCAAACATGATTTTACCACGTTTAACTGGTGATACCCAACCTTCAGGAGCACCTTTCCCTGAACCCATACGTACACCAATAGCTTTGGCTGTATATGATTTATGAGGGAAGATTTTAATCCAAACTTGACCGTTACGTTTCATGTAACGAGTCATAGCAATACGGGCTGCTTCGATTTGACGGTTAGTGATCCAGTGAGAAGTAGTCGCTTGAAGACCAAATTCACCGAATGCGATTTCTTTACCGCCTTTAGCTTCGCCACGCATTTTACCGCGGAATTCACGACGGTGTTTTACACGTTTTGGTACTAACATGGATTAATTTTCTCCTTTCACAGATTTTTTAGTTGGGAGAACTTCACCACGGTAGATCCAAACTTTAACGCCGAGTTTACCATAAGTAGTGTCTGCTTCTTCCCAAGCATAGTCGATATCCGCACGCAATGTGTGAAGTGGAACTGTACCTTCAGAGTATCCTTCTGCACGGGCGATGTCCGCACCGTTCAAACGACCAGATACTTGAGTTTTGATACCTTTAGCTCCTGCACGCATAGCACGTTGGATAGCTTGTTTTTGAGCACGACGGAAAGCGATACGTGCTTCGAGTTGTCTAGCAATTCCTTCACCAACTAAGTGAGCATCCAAGTCAGGACGTTTGATCTCAACGATGTTGATGTGAACTTGTTTACCAGTGAGTTTGTTGAGGTCTGCACGGAGTGCATCAACGTTAGCACCAGATTTACCGATAACCATACCTGGTTTTGCAGTGTGCAAAGTTACGATAACTTTGTTTACAGCACGTTCTGTTTCGATAAGTGAAACTGAAGCATCAGCAAGTTTTGTTTGAACGAGTTGGCGAATAGCCAAATCTTCGTGAAGGTAATCCGCATATTCTTTCTCAGCATACCATTTGGCATCCCAGTCGCGAATAACGCCAACACGCATACCAATTGGATGAATTTTTTGACCCACGATTTTACCTCCTTATTCTTTCTCAGCCACTACTACTGTGATGTGGCTAGTACGTTTGTTGATTGGTGAAGCTGAACCTTTCGCACGTGGACGGAAACGTTTCATTGTTGGTCCTTCGTTGACGAAAGTTTCGCTAACTACCAAGTTAGCTTTTTCAAGACCAAAGTTGTTTTCTGCATTAGCGATAGCTGAGTTCATTACGTTAAGAACTTCTGCAGCACCTTTAGTCGGTGTGAATTTCAAGATTGCGATTGCATCCGCAACACGTTTACCACGAATCAAGTCTGTAACAAGACGAGTTTTACGAGGTGAAACGCGAACTGTTTTTGCAGTTGCTTTAGCTGAAGTAATTTCTGCCATTTTGTTCTCCTCCTATTAGCGTCTAGTTTTCTTGTCGTCAGCAGCGTGACCACGGTATGTACGAGTTGGTGCAAATTCACCTAATTTGTGTCCAACCATATCTTCTTGAACATAAACAGGAACGTGTTTGCGACCATCGTAAACAGCAATTGTAAGTCCTACAAAGTTAGGGTAGATTGTAGAACGGCGTGACCAAGTTTTGATCACAGATTTCTTTTCGGCATTTTCTTGAGCTTCGACTTTTTTCATCAAATGCTCGTCAGCGAAAGGCCCCTTCTTAAGACTACGACTCATATTTTTGAGTTCTCCTTTAAATTTGATACCACGCTGGCTACTAGGACCAGGTTGGCGGATGATTTATATAGACATCTTCTCGACATCTTACTAAAGTTGACAAGTTTTATCAATTTTAGCAAGACGCCGAGAAGGCATCTCAACCATAGTTTCACTAATGATTGCTTGCCCGATTTAAGATAAATCAAACAACCAATCATGCAGCGAAATTATTTATCGTTGATACGTTTAACAATAAGTTTGTTAGAACGTGCGTTTTTGTTACGAGTTTTGAGACCAAGAGCTGGTTTGCCCCATGGAGTCATTGGTGATTTACGACCAACAGGTTGTTTACCTTCACCACCACCGTGTGGGTGATCATTCGGGTTCATTACAGAACCACGAACTGTTGGACGGATACCACGCCAACGTGTACGTCCGGCTTTACCGTAGTTGATCAAGTTGTGTTGTTCGTTACCAACTGTACCAACTGTAGCACGACATGATGAAAGAATCATACGCATTTCGCCTGATTGAAGACGAACAAGTGTGTATTTACCTTCTGTACCAAGTACTTGTGCAGATGTACCAGCTGAACGTACGAGTTGTCCACCTTTACCAGGTTTCATCTCGATGTTGTGGATCAAAGTACCAACAGGGATGTTAGCAAGTGGCAATGCGTTACCAACTTTGATATCTGATTCAGGACCAGAAACAACTGTCATACCAACTTCAAGACCTTTAGGTGCAAGGATGTATGATTTGATACCATTTTCGTATACGATAAGCGCGATGTTCGCTGAACGGTTTGGATCGTATTCGATTGTAGCAACTTTAGCTTTTACGTCATCAGTTGTACGTTTGAAGTCGATCAAACGGTATTTACGTTTGTGTCCGCCACCGTGGTGACGTACTGTAATGCGGCCAAGGTTGTTACGACCAGCGTTTTTGCTAAGACTTACAAGCAAGCTCTTTTCAGGAGTACTTGTAGTGATTTCTGCAAAATCGCTACCAGTCATATTACGACGACCGTTTGTGGTAGGTTTGTAAACTTTAATTCCCACGATTTTCCTCCTTTATTATTCTGCGTCTTCGCCGAAGATGTCAATAGATTTTGAACCTTCAGTCAAAGTGATGATTGCTTTTTTGTAACCAGGTTTGAAACCTGTGTAACGACCAACGCGTTTAGCTTTAGGCTTAACGCTGATAGTGTTTACAGATGCAACTTGAACACCTTCAAATGCTGCTTCAACAGCTTGTTTGATAAGGAGTTTGTGTGCGCGAGCGTCTACTTCAAAAGTGTATTTCTTTTGATCCATTGCTTGCATAGAAGCTTCTGTAATAATTGGTTTACGGATTACGTCATAAAGAGACATTATGCAAGAACCTCCTCAATTTGAGACAGAGCTGCTTGAGTAGCAAGAACTTTGTCAGTGTTTACAAGATCAAGTACGCTTACTGAACCAGCAGTTGATACCTTAACGTTTTTAAGGTTACGAGCAGAGAGTTCTGCAAATTCGTTACCTTCGTTAGGAAGAACAACAAGCACTTTACGTTCGATTGAAAGAGCTTCAAGAACTTTAGCGAATTCGCTAGTTTTTGGTGCTGAGAAGTTCAATTCGTCAACAGCCAAGAGAGTGTTGTCGATAACTTTTTGTGAGTAAGCTGATTTAAGAGCTAACTGACGTACTTTTTGTGGAAGTTTGTAAGCATAGCTACGTGGGTTAGGTCCGAAGACAGTACCACCACCACGGAATTGTGGTGAGCGGATTGAACCTTGACGGGCACGTCCAGTTCCTTTTTGACGCCATGGTTTTTTACCGCCACCAGATACGAGTGAACGGTTTTTATGAGCGTGTGTACCTTGACGGAGGCTAGCGCGTTGTGAAAGAACGACATCAAACACTACAGTTTCGTTTGGTTCAATACCAAATACTGCATCGTTAAGTGTTACTTCACCAGCTTGTGTGCCGTCTTGTTTAAATAATGATACTTTTGCCATTATAATCTATCTCCTTTCCTTATTATTTAGATTTGATCGCTGATTTAATAACGATCAATGATTTTTTAGATCCAGGTACGTTACCTTTTACAAGGATAACATTTTGTTCTGGAAGTACTTGTGCAATAACAAGGTTTTGTACAGTAACTTTTTTGTTACCCATACGTCCAGCAAGGCGTTTACCTTTTGGAACTTTGTTAGCTGCAACAGGACCCATTGAACCAGGACGACGGTGGTAGCGTGAACCGTGAGCCATTGGCCCGCGTGATTGACCCCAACGTTTGATTGGTCCTTGGAAACCTTTACCTTTAGAAGTACCGGTAACATCAACGACATCTCCAGCTTCGAAAGTATCTACTTTAATTTCTGATCCAACTTCTAAGCCTTCGATTCCTTTGAATTCACGAATGAAGCGCTTAGGAGCTGTGTTAGCTTTAGCTACATGACCTTTGGCAGGTTTGTTAGACAAAACTTCACGTTTGTCATCGAAACCAACTTGAACAGCTTCATAACCGTCTGTATCGACAGTTTTTGTTTGAAGCACAACGTTCGGAGTTGCTTCGATCACAGTTACGGGGATTAATTCACCGTTGTCCGTGAAGATTTGAGTCATTCCCACTTTTTTCCCTAAGATTCCTTTTGACATGAGAATTACCTTTCTTATAATTTAATTTCGATGTTTACGCCACTTGGAAGATCAAGTTTCATCAATGAATCAACAGTTTTTTGTGTTGGTTCGATGATGTCGATCAAACGTTTGTGTGTACGCATTTCAAATTGTTCGCGAGAGTCTTTATATTTGTGAGTCGCGCGGATAACTGTGTAGACGCTACGGTCAGTTGGAAGTGGGATTGGACCACTTACTTCTGCGTTTGTACGTTTTGCAGTTTCTACAATTTTTTCAGCAGCAGCGTCAAGGATACGATGTTCGTATGCTTTGAGGCGGATACGGATTTTTTTAGTTGCCATTTTTTCTCCTTCGTCTATTTGTTAATAGGCTAGCTCAGCGAGAAAACCGACACTGAAGTATGGCAATACTTTCGGGTGTGTCGCAACCTCTCACTTCGTCGCTAATACTGTAATTTTTACAGCACCTAACTATTCTACCAAAGCGACTTTCTCTTGTCAAGGGTGTTCATACATTTTATTTTATTTATTTTTTCTATATAAACGAAACCCTGTAGAAACCTCTTTAAAGTCACACCCAATATTTGCCGACAGAATAATTCCCATGTTTTCAGAAATATTATATAATGTTAATAAATACATATTATTATAGGAGGAATTATGATTAAAGAATTTAAAGAATTTATTTTACGTGGGAACGTACTAGACTTAGCTGTTGGTGTAATCATCGGTGCTGCTTTCACTGCTATTGTTACATCTTTGGTTAATAACCTGATTAATCCACTTATTGGTCTCTTTGTGCAAGACGGTGCTCTATCACACATGAGTGTAAAACTTGCAGGCGCTACATTTACTTATGGTGCTTTCTTGAATGATGTTATTAACTTCTTGATTACTGCTTTTGTTATCTTCATTATCATCAAAACAATTAACAAGCTCTTCCCTAAAAAAGAAGTGGAGGAAGCTGTAGATCCTAATGAAGAACTAGATACATTACGTGAAATTCGAGATCTCTTGAAAGAAAAAGAACTTTCTAAATAATTTGAATTAAAAAAGCCATTAAATTAATGGCTTTTTTATATTTTAAAGTTTTTTTGGACAGCTCTTTGAAAACAAATTTTCAAAAATACAAAACGGAAAAAATTATCTGCCAGAACAGCGAGCCAGATCCCTTCTAAGCCAAAGGCAAAACTTTGACTCAAAAGATAGCCCAGTCCAACCCGTATGATAAGCATTCCTATAATCGTTGTGTACAAGGGAAGTTTAGCATTTCCTATTCCTTGAAAAGCTGCAGTGTAGGTCGTCGTTCCTGTAACAAAAAAGGTCGCTAAGAACGAGAAAAGAATAACCGTATTACTTGATGCAATAGCCAGCACATCAGAAGTAAAAAGGCCACTCAAAAATGAAGAAGCGAGAAAAAGTAACAAACCGATACTGAACATCATCCCGGTCGCCAGCCAGTAAGTTCTCTTGATATAGGAACGAATAGCTGGAAGATTTTCTTGTCCGAACTCTTGGGCAACCAAAATAACAGTAACAGTAGCTAAACCAAATGCAGGCATATAGTTAAACTGGGTAATACTTTCGCCAATTGCATTCCCTGCAAATACGCGATCGCCCAAAGAAATTATCAAAACCATGATTACCAAATCACCTAGGCGCATCGCCAAACGTTCACCAGCCGCCGGAAGCGTCAGTAAGATTAAGTCCTTGCTGATTTTTTCTTTCAAAAAGTACTTTGAGGGTTGTAGGTCCTTGGTATGTAGTTTGTGGTTCAAATAAATAAGCGACAAGGCGCGGGATAATGTTGTTCCTATGGCTGCCCCCATGACTCCCATATGGAAAATAAAAATCAAAACAGCGGAAAGAATAATATTCAAGACATTGGCAAAAAGACTCGCATACATCGGTGTACGACTATCTCCACTTGCTCTGATCACTGCACCAAAGCTTGTCATCAAGGCAAGTAGAATGACAGTGCCTCCCACTAACATCAAATACTTGGTACCTAAAGCAGCAACTTCTCCTTCGCCACCAAAAAAGCGGACTAAATTTTGAGAAAATAAGGCAGTGAAAATACCAATAAGTCCACCCAAAAAAATGGTCAATTTCACTCCCGCATTAATCATCTGCCTTGTCATTTTTCTAGCAAGAAAACTTGACAGTATCGTTCCTAAAGCAATAAAAACAGCCTGATAAACAGTAATAATATTATTAGCGAGCGAAACCCCTGCTACAGCTGAAAGACCAATACGAGTAACCAAAAACGTATCACTAATCCCCACTAACATTTGTAAAAAATTCTCAATGACTGCGGGAAGCGCAAATTTCAATATTTCTTTTGTTGATTTCATATTTAAAATAAATAAAGACGCACCTCAAAAGACACGCCCTTATTTTTTATCCTTCAACTTCTTCAATTTGGTGCAAGTCAAGTTCTACTGGAGTTTCGCGTCCAAACATATCAACCATAACTTTAATCTTGTCGTCGCCAAGAACTTCAGTGATCGGTGCTTCAAATCCTGAGAAAGCACCATCAATAATGCGTACACGTTTGCCAACAAAGATATCAAAGTCGATTTCGCGTACCACTTTGCCCATCCCGATTAGGATTTCTTGAATTTCTTCTTCAAAAAGTGGCGTTGGTTTAGAACGGTTACCATGTGAGCCAACGAAACCTGTAACGTTTGGAGTGTTACGAACAATAAACCAAGCTTCGTCTGTCATGTTCATTTCAACTAAAACATAACCAGGGAAAAGATTTTCTTCAACATCTTTCATCTTGCCGTTCACTTCTGAACGAACAGTTTCAGTTGGAATTTCTACACGAAGAATCTTGTCAGCCATGTTGTAAAGTTCTGCGCGTTCCAACAAATCTTCTTTAACTTTTTTTTCATAACCAGAGTAAGTTTGGATAACGAACCAACCTTGGTCAAAACTTGTCAATGTACTTTCGTCCATTTGAGCACCTCTTTATTATTTTTTTATATTCAAATTTATAAGTTCATAATATGAACGGATTGTATAAGAAAAAGGCTTTCGCCCCTTCTTTCTTTTATTATATCACTAATTGCGTACAAATGGAAGTAGGTGCTGTACAGCACTGGTGATACCGTTTTGTGTTACCCAGTCAAAAATCATCAAAAAGATGAGGAAGAAAACAGTATATTCAATAACCATGAAAAAATCAATGACAGACTGCTTACGCGTCGGCCACGTTGTTAACTTCATTTCCCTGACAACACTACCAATAAATTTGAACATCTGCTTTATCTCGTTTCCTTATGCAAAGTATGTTTGCCACATCGTGAACAAAACTTCTTGACTTCAATACGTTTTTCTTTTGCTGTACCTGACAGTTGGAGAGAATAATTTCTCGAGCCACAGACAGTACATGCCAATCCTGCTTTTTTTAACATGGTTTTATTTTAGCAGAACTAACGAAAAAATACAAATCTCTCTATCTTTTCGCCATACTCTCTAAAATTAAACGTGTGTAATTTATAGCACCTTGATCTTTAGGATGAATACCATCACTATAAAACCACGAATCTTGATGTTCAGAAAAACCATACCAGTCAATAATCGTTAGGTTAGAATACTTCTTAGCGATTTCTGTCAGTTGCTCATTGTTGCTTGCTTCCCAAGGACGTGGCATACGATTGTTAATCCAGTAAACGGGCTTATCACCAGCTTCTTTCATAATCTTTTCAACATAATTTGTATTCCCTACAGTGAGAGTTCCATTCGTCCCTAGCCCAATCAAAATAGCATCTGATTTTTGTACAGCCTCTTTGTTATCTGCTAGAATAGTTGCACCAGCATCAACTTGTTCCCCCACAACAGCTTGGATAGTCATTCGTGGGAAAGCTTCTTGCAAGTCTGTAGAGCCGGCAACCATCACGGAATCTCCAACTGCAAAAACCTGCATTTTACTTGCTTTTTCTATCACAACTGGATCCACACCGTATTTTTCAGCAACGCTTTTAAGAGGAGTGCTCACGCGCGCATTAGCGGCTTTGAGATTAGCCTCTTCTAGAGCCTTTTGCTGTTCCATAATTTTAGCTTCCAAAAGCTGCTGGTCATGTGGAGATTTCGGAGAAGTTAAAATGAAAATCAAAGAAATAAGTACCAATAGGGTAATGACAAGCACTCTTTTTGGAATGGCTCGCCATTTGTCTTTTTTAATCGCTTCTGCTTTCATTTTCATCCAAGACCATAGGCTACTATAATCATAAGCTACCAGTGGTCGTTCAATAAACCGATAAGAAAACTCAGACAAAACGAATATCAAGGCGAGTTGCCAAATAACATTGTACCAACGGGTTGGATTAACAACTTTTGCAGCAACTAGGGCAAAAACAGGTAACTGCCACAGATAAATGCCATAAGAACGAGAACCAATATAATCAAAAACTCTATTTGACAATATTTTATTGGCTTTTAATCCCGGATGTACTACCAAAGCGATCAAGAGCATAGACAATAAGCTGACAAACCAAAGACCTCCATAATAGGTAATGGGGCTTTGTGCCGGCATAAAGACATATAAGATTAAAGTAAGACCAAGTACACCTAATAATAGATTTCGGCCAAAAACTTGTCCTTTTTTATTCAACTTAGCTGGCATTTTATTTATTGGCCAGATGAAAGCCATGCTCGCTCCCATTAAAAGACTAAATACCCGTGTGTCTGTTCCATAATAAACGCGAGTTGGGTCTTGCCCAATCTTGTACTGAGCAATCATCAGTATCAAAGAAATAAGTGCCAAAAAATTAGTCAATAGAAAACTATGTTTCTTACTACGAATAACTTTAACTAAAAAGAGGAGCACAAGAGGCCACAAAATAAAGAATTGTCCTTCAATAGCCAAATAATAAATATGCTTAAACGGCGACTCACCTGCTGAATCAGCAAAATAAGAAGAGCCTTGCTGAATTTGCCACCAGTTTTGCACCATAAAAATACTTGAAAGGAAGTTGGATCTTAAACCCCTCATTTGGTTCGGCTGAAAGAAAAACAGATAAGGCGATACAATCAGAAAAATTGCCAGAAGCATTGGATAAATACGCTTTGCTCGCTTTTTCCAAAACTGAATCGGGCTTATTTTTTTCGTTTTGAGAAACTCTCTTAATAGTGAATCAGTGACTAAATAACCAGATAAAACAAAGAAAAGGACGACTCCAAGAAATCCTCCTTGAATTTTCTGAGGATAAAGATGATATAAAATGACAGCAAGAACCCCTAAGGTACGTAAGCCGTTAAAACCGGTAACGTAGCGTTTTTCTGCTTTCATCTCTGTCCTCCTTTAAATAATAGTATCTATTCTTTATCTTATTATATTTTAGTTAATTTTTTTATAAGAAAAAAAGCCGTGGTATGACTTTTTTCCTTCATATCTGCACATCCTCATTTTATCACTTTTTACGCCATTTTAGAACAATTTAACCACCGAAAAATCCAGTAATTTTATCCCAGATATTTTTGGTAGCATTTTTCGCATCATCCACTGTTTTCTGGAAGTCAAACCCGTCATTTGAGTTTGAAGATTCACTACTAGAAGATTCTGTTGTAGGCATATTTCCTGTGCTGTTTTGTGCACTTTGTTCTTGGTAGACAATGGCATCTTGTTGATCACGCATCGCGGTCCACGCTGGAGTAATTGGAGCAATATTGTGCATTGCATACGCATTTTCTGCAGTAAAGGCTGTTCCTGGTGTGTAAGGCAACAAGTAACTTGCTATATTGCGGAAAATGACAGATGGCTGTCCTTCGGATGAACCTTGCAATTGTTGTTGCTCATTAGTTTCACTTGGGAAGCCAATCCAAAGCGCAATGGCAATATCGGGCGTATAACCGATAACCCATTGGTCTGTTGTATTATTAGTCCCCGTTTTACCTGCCATAGCATAACTTGCAGGCGCAGCATTCCAAGCTGAACCATTAGTAAATGTCCCTAACATCATCGCATTCATTTTATCTGCAACTTCTTTTGTCATGACACGTTTTTGTGTAACTTTAGCGGTAGCAACGGTATCCCCAGCGGCATTTTCGATTTTAGTAATCAAGTGCGCACTGTTCATAACACCTTCATTGGCAAATGCTGCATATGCCTGAGCCATCTCCCACGGATTTGTTTCGACACCAGATCCAAGTACAGTAGATAAGTTCTTATCATTTGACTCCGTTAAGTTCAAACCAAATTCACGGCCAACATCATTCCCTTTTTCAGGGGTAATTTCTTTATAAGTATTGATAGCAGGGATATTATAGGAATTAGCCAGTGCCTGATACATTGGCACTGTTCCAAGATACTCACCACTGTAATTTTGTGGTTGCCAGTTTCCCTCATAAGTTGTCGGTTTATCCTCTAGAATTTTATCAATCGCCCAGCCCGCTTGCACAGCAGGAGTATAAGCAATTAAGGGCTTAATAACTGATCCTGTAGATCGTCTAGACTGAGTTGCGTAGTTGAAATCAAGGAAACTGTTATGGTCTTCAGCAGTAACATTACCGACTAAGGCTTCTACACCACCCGTTTTAGGATTAATAGCCACAGAACCTGATTGCGCATGTGTTCCATCCGCTGCTTGGGGGAAAAGTGCAGCATTATCATATGTTACTTGCATTCCCGCCTGTTTATTTTGGTCTAATGTGGTATAAATCTTATAGCCGTCATTCATAATATCTTGAAGACTAAGACCATATTTACGCTCTGCTTCAGCAATGACAGCGTTAAAGTAACTCGGGTATTTGTAGGCTTCAGATTGGGACACATAGGTGTCATTAACTTGTGAAGCAAGATTGACCGAGGCATAACTGTCAGCTTCTTCTTGTTTGAGGAAGCCTGCACTCACCATATTTTGTAAAACCGTATCTCGACGTGCGGTTGCATATTTCCCGTCTTGATAGAGCGGATTGTAAATCTCAGGACCTTTGAGCATCCCTGCAAGAGTGGCAGCTTCATCAACCGTTACCTGACTTGCCGATACGCCAAAATATTTTTTGCTGGCATCTTCAATGCCCCAGACCCCATTACCAAAATACGCATTGTTGAGGTACATAGCCAGAATTTCTTTCTTGCTATAGTGTTTATTAATTTCTAGAGCTAAGAAAAATTCTCTTGCCTTTCGGTCAATTGTTTGTTTCTGTGTGAGATAAGCATTTTTAGCCAACTGTTGAGTAATTGTGGAGCCACCACCG
This sequence comes from Lactococcus garvieae, assembly GCF_016027715.1. Taxonomy (NCBI): domain Bacteria; kingdom Bacillati; phylum Bacillota; class Bacilli; order Lactobacillales; family Streptococcaceae; genus Lactococcus; species Lactococcus garvieae. Next base: position 1,916,809 of record NZ_CP065691.1, on the reverse strand, counting down.
AATCGCCCTAAAGTAACAACTGCTAAAGTAAAGCGGCTGAGATTTACGCCATGATTTTTATAAAATGTACGATCTTCTGTGGCTACTACCGCATTTTTGATGTTGTCACTAATTTCATCAAATTTGACTGTTGTCCCTTTACTTCCATAGAGGAGACCTGCTTCATCTCCATTTTTATCCACAATTTGCGTTTGAGCATCAATGGATTTTTGCAAAATAGAAACATTTGCTGTTTTGGCCAAGTAGAACAGGTATGAACCTGTCGCCAAAATCATAACCAAAATAGCAATGATCGTAATTTTCGTTAAATTATATTTTTTCCAGAAGCGTCTTACTGGACGTAAAAATCGCCCTATTTTTGCTGTATAAGGCGCGAGCATTCTTAAATATTTTTTAATACCTTTAAGATCTTCAAGCGGAATTTCCGCTTCTTTTATTTCCTTCTCCTCTATATTACTTTCTTCTATATTTTGCTTATCCGTATTTTTTTTAGTCGACTTCTTGCCTTTGGCACGTCGACTAAAATTCTGATCTTTTTCTGACATGATTTTTTGAAAATCCTTTATTATATATTTTGCTTATTTTAACAAAAAAGTCTTTGTGTTACAATATTCTATATGGAATTTAGTTTAATTTTACCAAAAAATATTAAAATGCAAAGTGTTTCGCACTTGTTAGAGAAAACCTGGCTTATCCCACGTAAGCAAAGGCATTTTCTACGTATGAAAAAACATCTTTTTGTGAATGGTCAACTTGTAGACTGGGAAGAAGTTGTTGGACCGATGGATGAAATAACTCTTATTTTTGATCAAGAAGATTTTGAAGTTCTGACCCTTAAGTTTGGAAAGCCTGACCTTGCTGACATCTTATACGAAGATGAACATCTCATTATTGCTAATAAGCCTGAGGGTATGAAAACACACGGCAATACATCTGAGGAATTAGAGCTTCAAAATCATATTGCCGCATATCTCAACTCTCCTGTGTATGTTGTTCATCGCCTTGATAGAGAAACCTCCGGTGCTGTTCTCTTCGCAAAAAATCAATTTGTATTACCTATTTTAGGGCGAATGTTTGAGGAAAACAAAATTCATCGCTCTTATTTTGCCGTCATTCAGGGCTATTTTAACGAAAGAAGCTTAACTCTTAATAAAAATATTGGAAGAGATAGACACAACCGTAAAAAATATGTAACCACAAAGTCTGGTAAAAAAGCCATCACGCACGTGGAGACTTTGGAAAAGAGCAAAGTCTCCTCCTTAGTCAAATGCTCACTTGATACCGGTCGTACGCATCAAATCCGGGTACATCTCTCCAGTGAAAACCATCCAATTATCGGTGATCCACTTTATAATCCCCATTCCAAAAGTGAGCGCATGATGCTTCATGCTGGAGCCATAAGCTTTATTCATCCCTTATCGGGTAAATTATTAGATATTTCTGCACCAAGTAACACCTTTATTTATGATAAAAAAAGCCCACATTAATCTGTGGACTTCAGGAGTTTTATGAAAAGATTTTTTAGGAAGGTCTTTATTATAGTGAATGCTTCTTAAAATAAACTTAAGTCCTATTTGATTGTTTCTTTTAAAGATACTAAGTTTTCTTCCATAATTGTCAGGTAACTTTCGCCTGCTTTTTTTTGCTCATCTGTTAAGCCTTCAACTGGGTTAATCACCAATAATTTTGCCCCAGCTTCTTTTGCTAAAGTTTCTGCAAGCTTGCTGCTTGAGTTATCTTCAAAATAAACCGTATTAAGATTTGCCTTTTGCATTTCTTCTTTCAATTTAATTAAAGTGGAACTTGAAGGTTCTGCTTCAGGATCTAGACCCGTAATAGCTATAGTTGTCAATCCATAATCACGTCCAAGATATCCAAAAGCCTCATGTTGAGTAATAAAAGTTTTGTTTTTTGCAGACTTTAACTGGTCAAAATCGTGGTCAATTTTTTTCAATTTAGCCATGTATTCTTTGGCATTTTTAGTAAAGTCTTCCTTGTATTCAGGGAATTTTTTTGAGAGTTCTTCTGCAATATAATTAACTTCTAAAAGAGCAGATTTGGGACTGACCCACGTATGAGGATCATCTCCTATCTTTTCAACTGGAGTACTGGCTTCTATTTTTACACCTTTATTTTTAACTGAAGGTGCCCACTTTTCAAGATTTTTTGAATTATAGACAATCGCATCTGCATTAGTGAGTGTCGTCATATCTTTAGCACTTGGCTCAAAATCATGAGCTTCTTGATTAGAAGGAACAATATTAATAATATCGACTTTATCCCCTACAACAGCTTTAGTAAACTCGTACATTGGTTCAAAAGTTGTCACAATTTGCGGTTTGTTACTGGCTGTTTTTTGACAAGCTGTCAAAAGAAGCAACATGGGAATAAGCAATAAAAGAGTATATTTTTTCATAAAGCTAGTATAATACAAACCGGAAATAATGTCAACCGGTTAAGTAAATTAGTTTTTTTATTTTAGTCGCCTTATCTTATACGCTGAGCCAACTTCAGTGTTAGTTGAGACTTTAAGCGATCTCGTTGTAATAGCCGCTGTTTCCTAGCATTTACTGCTCCTTGCAAATAGTATTGGAGAAGCAAACTAAACATCAACGAGAGTACGAGAGTATAAAGCAACACCCCAGCTTTAATTCTTACTCCTCTATAAATTGGTAGTAAAATATGTGCTCACCTCCTTGCTTAAAAACGAGGACTATCTTTATTTGCTTTTCATTCTGAACAATTTCTGCCTTTTTTAAATCATGTACCAGGGGTTGATAGCCACGACCATCTGCATTTGTTTTTCGAAAATCTCCTTGTGCAGAAAGCCCAAATCGCAGAGGAGTTCTTTTGTTTACATAGAGATAATTATTCTCTACTTTTTCTAAACGTGCTCCTTCAAGTTCATTTCTCATTAAGGTACAGAACAATTGCCAATCTTGAGTATAATCTATTCTCGATTTTTTTATTTCCTCATGAAAGAGCTTGGTCATTCCTAAAAAGAGTAAGAAACTTCCAGATAAAACAAATAGAGCAACTAATGCCTCCAATAGTGTGAAGCTCAATAGTTTACTTCTTCTCAAGAGTAACCAATACCTTTCCAGACTCTTTAATAATGATACGCGTAGAGCTTTCTTCAATAAAGACGTCTACTCCATTTATCTTCAACCGCTCAGCTCCTATATCTACAGCCATTTGTGCTACATTCAAAGCCTCTATTTCTCTATTTTCCAATTGTGTTTGCTTCCTGACTTGGATAACCTGATTTAAAACAAGGGTTACTAAAAAGATTATTAGTCCCATTGCTATTAAACTCTCCAGCAAGATATAAGATTTAAGAAATTTTTTTCTTGTACTTCCCACTTCCAATCTGCAGCTGATAGGAAATCGTTTTTTTCTGATAAGGAAGATAAATCGTAATTTTTTGTAAACTCGAATTTCCCGCATTTTGATCAAAAGTAATGGAAAAATCATTTATTTCGACCCCCTCTGGAACCTTTAGCTCTTCATCTTGGTTGGATAAGGTTCCCTTTATTGATTTTAATGTTTGGTTTTGACTTTTTAAACCTGCTATATACTGCGTATCCTTGTAGAGTCTTTCAAACTGCAATACAAAAATTTCGGCACGTACAATATGAATACTTTGTTTAACCGATCCAGTAAAGAGCAATAAAACAAAGGAGCATATCAAAAGAACTAACAAACTTTCTAATAATGTAAAGGATTTAATTCGGGACATGACGCTTGGCATTTGGATTTTTAGCATAGTAATCATTGTAACTGTCCGCTTGCTTTTGGGTAATCAAACCGTCAGAAACAAGCTTTCCTAAGCTCGGTCCATCTTGTTTATCCAATTGATAGAGCTCAGCTTGGCTTTCTACAACCTTGACAACTGCAGATTGACCTGTATTTTGAATATTTTTCTTTTCTTTGGCCAAATTTGGAATAAACAGTAAAAGTAGAACACTGATAATGAGCAAAACTACCAGCATTTCAATCAAAGTAAAAGATTTAAGAACTTTCTTTTTCATTATTTTTTCTCCTTATCTTTTGTCACATGGCTACACCTATATTGTTATATATTGGGAGTAGCATTGCAGCGTATATTAAAACAATAAGCAAAGCAACAACTAAAAAAACCATAGGCTGGATAAACTGCATCGCTCTTTCAATTTTTTCGAAAAACCTTAACCAACTTTCTTCAGAAAAAATCATTAATTCTTTTCCAAGCTTTGACTTTAGTTCTCCATATTCAATGATTAGTGCAAGCTCTTTTGTAAATATCGGATGAAAACGAAGCACTTCTTCAAACTTCTGACCACTATCTAAAGCCTGAATCAGCTCTAAACCAAATTCTCTAAAAATGCGACTCCTTTGTTCCTGCATAATGAGACAAATTTGGCGTAAATCTACTGCTTGGGCAATTAAATTTCCCCACTCTCTCGAGAAATAAGCGGTCAAGTAAAGTTTAACGAAACCTCCTAAAAAAGGGATTTTTATCATAAATTTTGCATTTGCCAGAGCATCTCTCTTCTTAAAATAAAATCGAAAGCTGGCGAAGAAAAGGACCAAACCTAACACACTAAATAAAAAAAGATAAGGTAAATTTTGAATGATATACACAGGCATACTTGAGTTGTTTTCTAACTGTGGTAATAAATAATTTTTTAAACCTAACATGATGAAAGTTAAGAAGACCAATAGAATTAAAGGATAGGTTGAAACTTGGAATAATTTTTTTCTAATTTCTAAAACTCGAGATAACTTTTTTTCTATTAGTCCTAATGTGAGTTCGATATTTCCATGTGTTTCTGCCAAAGACAACTGTGTCACAATATCTTTGGATACTTTGAGGTCATCTAAGATACTCGAAAGACTCTCTCCTCTTAGTAAACCCTCGCGCATCTTAGAAACAAAATATATTTCCACCAAACCCGAATGTTCAAGAAAATCAATGGTTTCACCTATATGAAAACCGCTCGAAAATAGATTATTCATCAGCTGAATAAGTTTGATCTGTTTAGTTAGACTCAATTTTTTCGTACGAAGCTGTAGCAGCTGAGATATATCCATCTGTAAAAAGTTGGTTAATTTGTTTATTCCAGTTTTCTGGCTGCCAGCTTTCGAATTCTTTTTTTGCATAAACCAATAGTCCTTTTCCTGCAATCAAGCGTTGGTAAGCCACCAGCTGAAGACTTGATTGTAATTCCCAATCTGTTAAGCCTAGTTCTTTCAGGCGAGCAACTACACCGGGGATTGACTTTGCATGTACAGTAGAAAAAACGGTATAACCTGTTAAACTCGCACGTAAAACGGCCTTAGCCGTCTGCTTATCTCTTATTTCTCCAACAATCAGCAAATCGGGGCGATGACGCAAAGAGAGCTTAATCAAGGCATCATAATCATTTCCAATCACCTTGTTCACTTGAAGCTGTAAAAAATGGGGTTCCACTAGCTCCACTGGATCTTCAATACAAATCACCTGTTGCTCTTGAAAATGGCGCCGAGCACATTCATACATTAAACTGGTTTTCCCTGAACCAACGGGTCCAGAAAAAAGATAGAGTCCCCTTCCTTCTATAAGATTATTATAGATATCCTTTTGCCAAAAGCTCAACTTATCTTTCCCATTATGGAGAAGACGGATAACCAGACTTTCATTTCCTTCGAAATCACCAACAGTGGAAAGGCGCAAACGCTGCTCGACTCCCGCAAGCGGGTAAGAACAAGAACCAAGCTGTGTTCGTCTCGTTTCGCCAAGATTCATCCCCGAGATAAATTTTAGATGTGCAATCAAGGATTGCCCTTGTTCTAGAGGGAGGGTTTGCTCAAATTTCCTCTCACTTGCGGTACGGAAATAAAGTCGGTAACTTCCTAAGATAGCAATCAGATAAATATCATGAATACTTTTTTCTACTGCTTTTTGCAAAAGATCCCTTGCCAATTTTTGAATCATTTCTCCTCCAATCATTTTGATTTATATTCAATAGTACGTAAAAATTAGCATCATGTCACAATTTTTTGCAATAAAAAAACCTGCCCAAAGGACAGGTTCAAAATTTTCAATTAGAATTTTTTACGTTTACGAGCAGCTTCTGATTTGCGTTTAGCTTTTACAGAAGGTTTTTCGTAGTGTTCACGTTTGCGAAGCTCTTGAAGAGTTCCAGCTTTTGTTACTGAACGTTTGAAACGGCGGAGTGCGTCGTCAAGCGATTCATTTTTACGAACGATAGTTTTTGACATTGATTTCACCCCATTTCAGTTTCGTATTTGCCCCAAAGAGCACTCCTAACATTCTACCAAATTCAGAAGTCCTTGTCAACCTTAGCTTATAAATAAAAAAAACAGGATAAACCTGTTCTTTTATTTTATTGTACAGAGTAGTTTGGTGCTTCTTTTGTAATTTGTACATCATGAGGGTGAGATTCTTTTAAGCCAGCTCCTGACATTTCGATAAATTGCGCAGATTCATGCAAAGCAAGAATATCTGCTGCACCAGTGTAGCCCATTCCTGATTTCAAACCACCAACCATTTGGAAAACAATATCTGTAGCTGTTCCTTTGTAAGCAACACGACCTTCAATACCTTCGGGAACCAGTTTATTCGCTTCATTGACAGAACCTTGGAAGTAACGATCACTTGAACCTTTCTTCATAGCTGCCAATGAACCCATACCACGGTAAGTCTTGAATTTACGACCTTGGAAGATTTCAAATTCGCCTGGTGATTCATCGGTACCTGCCAACATAGAACCGAGCATTACTGCATCACCACCTGCTGCCAAGGCTTTTACGATATCTCCAGAATACTTAATCCCGCCATCTGCGATGATTGTTTTACCGTATTCACGCGCAACTGCTGCTGCATCATAGATTGCGGTAATTTGTGGTACACCAACACCTGCCACAACACGAGTTGTACAGATTGAGCCTGGGCCAATACCAACTTTAACAACGTCCACACCAGCTTCAAAGAGTGCGCGTGCACCTTCTCCAGTGGCAATATTTCCGGCAATCAATGTACGATCTGGGAAATGTTCACGGATTTCTCGAATTTTACGCAACACACCAGCTGAGTGACCATGTGCTGTATCAATAACAATGGCATCTGCTCCTGCTGCAAAAAGTGCTTCTGCACGTTCAAAAGTATCAGAGGTTACTCCAACAGCTGCTGCTACGAGAAGACGGCCTTGACTGTCTTTTGCAGCATTTGGAAATTCAATCACACGTTCAATATCTTTAATAGTAATTAAACCTGCAAGTTTACCACTTTCATCAACTAAAGGTAATTTTTCGATTTTGTGTTTTTGTAAAGCTTCTTCTGCTTCACGCAAAGAAGTTCCTACTGGAGCTGTAATCAAATTTTCTGATGTCATGACATTTTTAATTTTTTGATTATAGTTTGAAACAAAACGTAAGTCTCGGTTTGTCAAAATTCCGACAAGTTTACGATTTTCCAATGTTTCAACGATAGGCACACCAGAAATACGATAAGTAGCCATCAAGTTTTCAGCTTCTTCGATTTTGTGGTCAGGTGTTAAGAAGAATGGGTCTGTGATAACTCCAGATTCTGAACGTTTTACTTTATGTACTTCTTCAGCTTGATCAGCAATGCTCATGTTTTTGTGAACAACACCAAGACCACCTTGACGAGCCATTGAGATCGCCATCTTACTATCTGTTACGGTGTCCATGGCCGCAGAAATAATCGGAATATTCAATGTCAAGTTCTTCGCTAATTTGGTGCTCATGTTTACCTCGTTTGGTAACACGTGTGACTCCGCTGGAATAAGTAGCACATCATCGAAAGTGTAACCTTTCTTCAAAAACTTTGTTTCCCAATTTGACATTAAAATCATCCTCCAAATATATATTTTTACTATTCTATCACTATCTTTTAGGTATTTCAATGATTTTTTATCAATTTTGAAAATAATTTTGTAAATTACTTTTATTGACTTAGCCTTTTTGTTAAAATAAAAGATGTTAAAAAATAAAGTAACAATTATAGCAATGAGGAAAAAATGATTAATATTAAAAAAACGGCTATTTTTACGGGCTTATGCTTCTTAGCCCTCGCTGCGCATGCGACAAGCGCAGATACTGCGGAAGTACCTGTAGACAATCATCCAATGGGCTACTATGCGGAAGTACAAACGGATGAGAATCCAATGGCCGCTCCCGTTGACGCTCAAGGAAACTTAGCACCTATCGATGAAGATGGGAAAGCTGTTACTGAGGAGGAAAGTAGCACACCTCAAGTTTCCAGCAGAGCCCGTCGTTCAGTAGCCGATGTAAATGAAGCTGAGGCCAGCACTCCAAGTTTAAGAAACGCACCTTCCGATCTTGTATCAAATGATACGAGTCTACCTCGTAAAGATGCTGTGGACATCGCTTCTTGGCAGGATTGGATGACCCAGAGTGACTTCAATCAGCTTAAAGCTCAAGGTGTTAAAACAGTCATTATCAAATTGACTGAAAGCACAACTTATATCAATCCTTTCGCGAAGACACATATTCAAATGGCACAAAGAGCTGGGCTTAAAGTGGCCGTTTATCACTTTTCACATTTCTCAGAATCGGGTAAAACCGCACAAGCTACAGTAAATAGTACTGCTCGTGCAGAAGCAAACTTCTTTGCCACTGTTGCTAAACAATTTGGCCTACCTACAAGTACCGTTATGGTAAACGATGCGGAGTATGTACCAAAAAACAGTGTTGGAAGCATGCCTTATTGGGACTGGACAGCTGCTTCACAAAACTTTGCTGATCAACTTAAAAAACAAGGATTTGCAACAACTCGTCACTACACTTCAAAATCATGGGCAGTTGATGGTACAGGTCAAATGGAGCCAAGCAAACTTGGAGCAAAGAACTTCTGGATTGCCCAGTATCTTTATGGAAAACCTAGTGCTTCCAATCTCCAAAATACACAATTTGGTTCATGGCAATATACAAGCCAAATGTATTTCACAAACTTTAGTAAACGCAGTCCTTTAGATGTAAGTATTGATTATAAGAATATCTTTAGTCCCGTTAATCCTCCGGCTCCAAGTGGTTATACTAATATTTATCGCCTGTATAACAAACGTAACATGGAACATCTTTATACCAAAGATGCTTATGAAAAAGATCGTCTGCCTCAAATATCTAAAGACTGGAAATATGAAGGTATTGCTTGGAAAGCTCCTAAGAGTTCAAGCGTTCCTGTCTACCGTGTCTACGACCCACGTTCAGGTGAACATCTCTACACCAGAGATGCCTATGAGATGAGTATCCTCACATCGAAGCATGGTTGGAGAAAAGAAGGAATTGCCTTCTATTCAGACAGTAGCTCAGCAACTCCAGCTTATCGTCTCTACAATCCTGCAGCAGGTGTTGGCTCACACTTCATAACAATGGATGGCTATGAGAAAAATGTACTTGTTTCTCGCGGTTGGAAATATGAAGGTGTTGCTTGGTATGGGAAGAAGTGAAAAAATATAAAAAAGATATCAATTATGATATCTTTTTTATATATTTTTAATGGATTCTTGATATTATAGCATTCCAAGTCGCTTTACGTTCATTTTTATTAAGTACAATGATGGTTGTAAGGATTCCACTAACTATCGAAAATACTAAAACCGCGCCTGATAAATTAAGCCAATTATTTATTTTTAAAAACATATTAATTACTTTTCCTATTCCAAGATTCAAAGCTAATGTTAGTAAAGCGTATCCAATTAAAGGGTAAAAGGTAGTCCACTTTAAACCTAAATACTTGGCTGAGTAAGGGATTACAAATATTAAGTATCTTAAAATACTGATTATTGAGCTAATTGCCACTATAGCATATGCTCCTAAATCTGTTGTTTCCAGGATAATGAATGTAATAACAACACTGGCAATACCACTATAAATTACACTTAAAGCATCTGGCTTATTTTTATTAACCACCGCAAAAATTTGCCACAGGGGTTGACTCCCATTAATAACAGCCAAATTTACCATTGTAAGAAATGAAAGGACTTGAAGTTGTAAAGCATCTTGTCCAGGGAGCCACAATTTGAAAAATGGTTCACCAAATGCAATAAAACCTGTTAAAGGAAGCCCAATAACGATTAGAGTGACCTTACTTGCTTTATATATTTCTTTAATCATCTCCTCAACCTTACCTTGGGAGTAAAGAATTGTTAATTGAGGGGTAAAAGTTGTTGAAACAGTATTTTGTAATCCTCCAATAATAGCAGGAACTATTTTTGCTAAAGAAACGATACCCATCATTTCTCCACTAATGAATAGATTTGTAAGTAGTAAGTCCAAACCGTTTGAAAGAACAAAACCAAGTTGATTAATAGAGTTCCAGATGCCACTTGAAACTAAATCTTTTAGTGCTCCAAGTTTAATGAACTTTTTATTTAATTTTAAAAAAGGGAGCTCTTTTTTCATTCCAAATAAAAACCAAACTTGTAGCACAAGTGTAGCCATAATCGCAGACACTCCCACATACCAGACTTTAGGAGGGAGGAAAGCAAACATGACTACAATAACAAAGGCTCGTACAATATATGATATCATATTACCAATTGAACGCATATACACTTTATTAGTAACAAAAAATGATATATCCCAATTTGGTGTTGCCATTGATACAAAATAATTTAAAAATACCATTAGAAAGAGTAATTTCACTTGGATGACTAATTCTGGTGATATCTGTATAATACTATCTAAGAAATAAATCCCAAACAAAACTGGGACTAATAGAAGCAATATCAAAGCATTATTCCCAATAAAAGTAGACGTGTAATATTCTCGCATCTTATCTATTTTTTTCTCATGGTAAGCTATTGTCATAAATCTGGAAGACATGGAATTCATTGCTGACATAATAATGGCAATATAAGACACAAAATTTGTAGCTAATTGCACAAAACCATTTGCTTCTACTCCTAATTCACGAACGATAAAAGGAGATAGCAAAAAATTAATTAAAGCATTTGCTATAAAAACCATTAACGTCGCGAAGAGATTTATCATCATTTGCCTATTAGCTGACATTTCACTCATTTGCATTTTTACTCTCTATTCTTTGGTTATTTCTACCCTCTAAGCTTATTCTACAAACCTCAATTTGATAAACTCAAAATAAAATTTTGTCGATATCGATATCTATAAGGAAACGTGTTTCTTCACTTGATTAGAATTATCGTCCACAATCATAAATTGTAAATTATAATATTTATTGGTAAGTTTAAATCTGATAACTTCATCTCGTGAATACTCTAAGGCTAAGTATCCTAAATAAAACTTAATTACCTTATTAATGTTATCTTTCAAGGTAACATTATCTAACTCAGATGATATATTTTTTAACTATACCTTTCTCTCGTAAATTGTAACTTTTTTATAAAATAAGTTGTTGTGGAAAAGCATCTTCCATATCCTTCTTCATTTTTTCTACCATTTTTTCTGTTATTTTATATTTTTCTTTCATGAATTCATCTGAAAATATAACATGGTCATCTTTAGCAACATTTGTGAACGAATGCTCTAACCCAAAAGCAGAATAATAATCTTTAAACTTAAAATTGTCACCAATAACTTTGTCAGATATTAAAATATGATGATTAGGGATATTAAAAGAATCTGCAATAATTAAACCATGCATACTACTTGATAAAATATAATCACATTCCGCAATTTGTTGGATAACTTCTTTAGGGGGAAGCATAACATCAATTACAAACGATTTTTCTAAATTTTTTTCTAAATTTTTTACCGCTAAATGCTCTTTGTCTACATAATGTGGAATAATTCCCCACTTATACTTTTTAGTGATTTTAGACTTATCTACTATTAATTTAGATGCCAAAATACCAGCATCTCCATACACGGGATCGATACTTTTCCCTAATATTTTTTCTACCTTTTGATGTGATAATTTACCACGTAAAGCGTTAAACCTAATATTCTTTCTATAAAAGAAGGGGCCTTCAATCTGGTCAGTTATAAATCCTGTTCCCCATATATAGAGAGGCTTTCTATCAAAAAAACCCAAAATAGTTTTTGCTACCCCTAAAAAAGGAGATTTTTTACTAAAAACCATTCCTCCTAAAATACTTCCTATAGCAAACATATCTGAAAAAATGGGTCTTTCTCTTTCAACTTCTAAGTTAAATAATTCTTCCACAATAATTTTACTGAGCTCATCCCCCATATTATTATTAGCAAAATAAAACAATTTCACACTTTTCTTCATCTTTTTAGCCTCTTTCATATTTGATTCTAATCTTGTTTCGATCAATTTCTATTTTCGAGATAATTTGAAGTACATATTCTATCATGTTTTGATGTTTTTAGCAATTTCATACATAAAAGGGCCCCGCATTACTATTATAATTTCATACATAAATCATTGCCCATAAAGTGTTAAATACTAGTAGAAAATTTGATATAACAACTGCAAAAATCATTAACAATACTACTTTATGATAACCTAAGACCTTTAACTTAATTTTCTCATTACTAAATACTAAGGGAAGTATAAGTAGTAAAGGTGTAGAATATCTTCCCTGAACTCCCTGAATACCAAACCTAACTCCGAAGCTCGAGACTAAGCTTCCGGAGTACAAAAATCCATAATAAACTGAAACAACACCTAGAACAATGATCCCGAGACTGCTTAAACTAATAAACTTAGATTTGTATACTTTCTTATCAACTAAAAGTCCTATGAATAATAACCCAAACCATAATCCTATAAGCCAAGGGGGCATATAATTAAAGCCAGGATAAGGGGCCACCAGAAGGTTAATAACATTCGTTGTACTCATTGTATTAAAGAATTGGAACGTTAGTGACATCCAGATTCTAGCCATTACTTCAAGGAGTCCTCCACTCGATGATGCCATATGAAGTACAGCCAGGAAAGCAAAAATAGCACCTGCTCCTATAAATAAATATTTATACTTCTTAATTAAACTGAACTTTGGATTAAATTTTCTCTTTCTGCTTAGACTATGCAATAACGCTTCTTGCTTGTTTTCTTCGAGCTTCACATAAACTAATGCTACAGGAAAAAGTAAATTGGCTAGCAATAAATTAGGCTTAATTAAAAAGATTGAACTGACAGCTAAAATAAACATATACAAAAGTGAACGCTTATCAAAACTTTTCTCCGCAATTGTATTTATTGCAAGCGCAACTATCGCAGCCGTAACAATATATCCTAGGCCATCATAAGAAAGACTAGAAAATTGGTTCATAATCACAGGGCTTAAACTAACCAACATGAAAGTCAATTTTCCAAATTTAACTTTTTTTATAATGAAATACATAGCCATAGTATAAACGAACATCGAGAATAAACGACCAAATGTAATCATGACCCCTAAAGAGGAATAGACTCTATGCCCAATCCATATTCCGATTGCGGGAATAATATGTCCAAGGTAATTATAGCTTAACTTATTATCTAAATCTAAACCTCTAGGAGATTGTAAAGGTGACATAATTGTTGCTTTTGTCAAATAATATTTTTCGAACCTTTTGCCGTTTTGATATGAATTTTTTTGCATATTCATACCTGTACCTACCTTAGGCTCTCCATAACGTGATATATCTACTGTGTGACGCGTTATAGCGCTAGAAACCATAAAATGATACTGCCCATCAGGCTCATTGAAAAACGGCATCGCTAAAGAAATAATCACGCCAAAAGTGAGAGCAAGTATTAAATAAATTTTAGAAATTTTATTTTCAATAATATTTTTCATCATTCTTGTCTCCCAATCTTACTAAGATTACACCAAAAGTTCCAATTAAAAGGATACTTATTATTACAAAAGTAATAATACGTCTACTTGCATCACTCTTTTTAGAGCCATCTACTGAAATGGCTTGATATTCTATATTTCCCGCACTATAATCAGGAATTTGATTATTAATATTAAAGTCTTGACTTTTAGCAAAACCAATAGTTGAGCGTGTAGATAAATTTCCAGAAGGGGTAAGATAATCTGTACTTGAAACTTCAAATGGTATTTCTTCTTTCACATTCAAACTGTCCTTAGGTGAGTTCGTACTATAGAGAAAATACTTCCTCCCCTGCCCCAATCCTATAAACTTAATTAAAGACTGATTAGCTAAAATGTTTTCTTCTTCGTTGAAACTAAATAAATTTGATGTTAAAGGTATGTCCATAGAAAATCCACTTCCTAAATAATAAATCTTACCTCCTGAAAACACACGGTATTGAGAATTATTTAAATCAGTTAGGCTACCCTCTACTTGTTTCCAACCCGTATCAGAATAAATATAATTTTTTTCATTATCTTTATAGCCAAGAAAGTAGCTATATCCACTTACTAGTTTTTTTTCTGAAGATTTTACTGTAACAAAATTTGCACCACTAGTTCGAACAACTGGCATGGCGTAATCAACACTCTGCTCGCCATTGTTTGCCGTGATATTCATGAAGAAACTTGTATTAGGGTGAATGTTTTCTCCACCTATAGTTATATCCACTTGACTCTCAGGAATGTTAGCTGATATGCCGTAAACTTTTGTAGAAAATTTAACGTTTGGATCAATGTGCGCTTTTATTTCAATTGTAATATCAGTTTGATTATCTATTATCGGGATATTATAGCGATCAGTTGTTCCATTATATAAATTTGTCTGAATGTCTTGGGTCATCTGGGACAGCATCGCTTCATTACTAAAGGAGGTATTTGGGGTTACACCAAAGCTTTGTGGCGTTGGTTGTTCTGAAAATATACTATTTTTAGTATAGGGAATAGAGATACTGTCAATAATAAGATTAGATTGTGGATGAATATCGATTGTTGTGGAAGCAGTGAGAAACTCTTTCTTTAACGTTAATTTATAAACTATCTCTTGACCATATTCAACCACATATTGTCTGTTATTAAATTGGTTCTCATTCGTGAAGTTAGTAATTTCACCATGTATAATATCTGAACTATTAACCTTATCCAAGTTAATTTCTTTAGTATCATTAGTAACATTTACTATTTTCAAAAGACTGGTATTACTACTTGAACTAAAAATACCTACAAGCCCCCTAGGAATATTTGCTTCTGCTATTCCCTGATTATTTGTAAATCTTCTAGAAGAGTTTCCTGGCCAATGAAATGCATAGGATGGTACAGGTTCGTTAAAAGAATTAATTAATGCAATACCATTTCCGCCTTCTTTAACCAAGTCTTCCAAAATATCAATAGTTTCACTATGTGAATGTACATTTCCTTTACCAATGTTGAATTTTTTAGAAATATCAACATTACCAGATTCCAAATTTTTCCACGCAACTGAATTCATATCTTCATCTGTTATTTCCCCTGTCTTAATTTTATTATAAGCAGGTTCTAAACTTCTTGCTGTAAAAAGTGTGTTATAGACCGGTTGTCCATTATTACTCACAACTAGTTTTACATTATTGACTAGTTTGCTATTTGCTGATACATTAGTACTAAAAATACCAATTAATCCAAAGACAAATATGAAAAATATAGATATCTTTATTCGCTTCATTTTTTATCCTTTAATCTTTTCAGTTTACTGAATAACTTTAAAATTGATGTTATTATTTTATAGAATGGTAACAAAAGTAACGCTGGTAATTTGGTAAACCCCTTTAGTAAAAATCTCCATTTTAAAGATACCCCCCCACTTTTAAAAAATTCTTTTTCGTCTTCTTTATAATACTTTTTTATTTCTTCTATATTATATCTAACCTTACCATGTAATAATTCTCTTATTGTGCTATCTCTAAATAATTTTGTAAATACCCAACAATAGCGTACAGCAAGGTTATTTTTTTCTACATTCTTATAGTGAGGGTAATGTTTCAAGACTTCCTTTAAAATCTTTTGCTCTTCAGTTATCTTATCAATATGCCTCAAAGTGAATTTCGATTTTGTAGAACTGCTAAAATTATCAACATAAAAGTAAGCATCATAAGCAATTGCTGTGGCTTTTTGAGCTTTGGAAAACATCTGATAGTTGAAAAAATTATCCTCGTGCAATCTACCTGTCTCAAAACGAATACCATCAAATAAACTAGAACAATACAAAGTCGCAACTGGCCCTCTATTAAATCCCTCTCCTTTTAAGAAAGCTCCCATAACATTATCCTGTGTATAACTATTGATTTGTATGAGGGCACTTTCTGTATACAATGGAAAATAAGTAGTAGAATCTTTCTTCAAATTATAACGTCTTACTCCACAACTTATAATATCGGAGCCTTCTTTTAATGCTTGTGTAAGTAGAACTTCAATCATGTCTTGTTGTATAAAATCATCACTATCAATAAAACACAAGTATTTACCACTGGCTAAGGAAATTCCTTTATTTCTTGCAACACTCTGTCCCTTATTCTCTTGTGATATTAAGCTAATACGTGAATCTAGTCTTTTAAATTCTTCTAGAATTTCTAAAGTCCTATCTGTACTCCCATCATTAATAATAATAATCTCTAAGTTACGGTAAGTTTGCTTTAATACACTCTTAAGAGAAACTTCAACAAAATTTTCCACATTATAGCAAGGTATAATTACCGAAACTAATAAATCTTCCTGTTCCATTAACATAAGCATAATACCTTCTCACCTTAAATCTTTATCCAAGTATCTTGTAATAGAGCATCCCCATTATACTCGGATTTTGGCGGAAACCAAGTTTTTGGACCAATAACAATTTTATCTGGATTTTTACCTAAGAACTGTGCCCACCAAGAAAAAGTAGAATTAGAAATAATGAAGTGCTTACATGCACTCATTATTCTTAATTTTTCCCATATTGGATTTCCGGGTAATTCTATATAATATTTATCATTTTTACTTAAATATGCCTGTGCAAATTCTCTGGCATAATCAAGATCATCGCTAAAGAAAAAGAAAACCGGATTCTTAACTTTACTTTTTATAATCTTAATTCCCTTATCAAAGTATTTTTCATCACAATGAAAAAAATTCGTACTGTTTTTATCAGAGAGATAGTCACCTCTACGAATAGTTATACAAACACTTTGGCTACTTCCAATAATATTTAAAAAAGGTATATTTTGTTCTAGAGGAGGTGCTTTAGGTACGATCTCTGCTTTTAATTCATCAGAAACTTCTTCAAAATAATGAGCAACTTCAAACTTTCCATTTAAAAAAGCTTCATCCTTTGTAGAAGGCGCATAAGCTCCTGATAATATAGGAAACATATATAAGGCATTCCTATACAAAAAATTAGCATATTTTTTACTAAGAGTATTCAAATTTTCATATGTTTTGAAATTTTCCGCTTTAAATATTGTTCGAACTAAAATAAAGTGAATTAATATTAAAAGTTTTTGTTTTACAGAAAAAAAAGAAATTATAAACTCCTTTTTAGGCAAAGAAATTTTTTCATATTCTACTCGAAATCCTTTCAAACTATCTTCCCAATTTTGATTAGGAAACTCTTTATCTTTAGCTTCAATATCGTTAAAATTGATTAGGATTTTTCCACCCAGATTATTTTGTACTTTCTTAGCAAATCCATATTGAAAAAGTTGATTACCGAGGCGGCCACTCGCATTCAATATAATTTTTTTCATCTTCTCTCCTATACTATGTACTTTCTTTAAATTTTTGAAGAATTCCCCATATCTTTAAGAAACATTCACTTTTCTTACAAAATTCACAAGCCTTTATTCTAACCAGCACAATAATAGATTTTACTTCCGTTTACTTTTCAAATTTACTTTTCTCTGGAAATTTCTCTTCTAATAACTTAAGTATTGTATTTTTTTCGTCTACAAATTCTGATATATCACAGTTGGAATCATTTATGCACACTACTTTATACTTGGAAAAAAGGGCACTTCTATAATCTACACCTCTTTTCACTTCTATAAGTTTTCCAAATTTAAAAGAGTTACGTGGGTAAAAATTTCCCGTTGCTCTAAGATAGTCTTGGCATAACCAGATATTGATATCACTAACTGTTCTAAATTTATGATTACTCGTTTCCCTAAAAGGTTCCGTAGCTTTAGTTTTTAGTTCTTTCATTGAACTTTTTGAAAGAGCATAAGGTAAGTGATCAGGCATGAAACCCATAAATTTATCAAAATACTTTAACAATGGCGTCAAGTAAATATTCGAAAGAACCGAAAACAAGCCATTTTTTGTTGAATACATTTTTTTATTTAACACTTTCTTTGGGTATGGCAATTGATTTAAGACTAGAGTATTATTAAACAAAACAGAGCTAAATTTTTCAACAGCCTGAATAGGCATATACATCATTTGCAAACGTGGTTGTCCTTGATAAAAAAAGTCCTCAGCTCTCGTTTCAGAACACAAAAACATATCATCATTGAAGTTAACAAATTGCTCGGATAGCTCATCGATTTGATCTAAGTTAAGTTCAATAACATTCGAATTGAAAGTGGGAAGATACTTATCTTCAATATAATCTTCATGGTTTACAATGTTCAATTTTGGATTTTCAATATCTAACCATTCTGGTACATGGCCCCATGTTATTAAATGAATTTTATTGACCCACGGTGCATATTTTTCAACAGCTCTAAACCAATAATGAAAATTTTCTAAATTTCTAAACCTATCTTCTGAATTTAAGGTTTTCTCTATAGCTTCCCCACTATACTTTGCTTTTTCTTTAATCCATTCCGCGTCTGCACCATCTAAATAAGTTACCACGAAGTCAATTTTATCTGTTATCTTTTCTTTCATAATCTATCTCTCTAGTTAACTTTAGTAATCAAGTATTTCCTCCCAAAGAGTAATAATTTTATCTATGCTAAACATTTCTGATCTTTTCTTAGAAAGTGTTCCATATTTAACTTTTAAATCCATTGTCTCTTGAAGTTGTTTCAATTTTTTTGTAAAGTCACAAGTATCTCCTTGATCCACTAAAATACCATATTCTCCTTTGTTCAGCACTTCCTCTGATCCTGAATTTTTCATGGCCAATACCGGTAAGCCAAAGCTCATTGCTTCAGCAAAAACTAACGGAAACCCTTCAAAACGACTTGTGCTAATAAATATAGAACTATCTTGGAAATGTTTTTTTAAGTCTTCTCCTGTTTTTGCTCCATACCAGTGGATTTTTTTATCAAGGCCTTTTTTTTTGATTTCTCGGGAAAAACGTTTTTCTTCAAATAACATCCCTTTCCCAGCAATCTCAATACTCCACTCATCACTCATCTGTTGAGCAACTTCGAGCAAATAATCTAAGCCCTTATGGTGGTAATCAATTCTTCCTACAAAACTGATTTTCTTACTCTCTAAATCTGCTTTCTCATTATGCTGTTCAATTGTCAGTGGGTTATGCATCACTTTAACTTTGTCAAACCCATTCGAAATTAAAGTGTCTCGATCTTCTTGAGTTAAAACACATATTAAATCACAATACTCATAACTTTTCTTTAATTTTGCATAACTTTTACCATATAAAAACGATTCATATATTGTCACATTTAAATGCAGCCATGCAATCAATTTCGTAGCTGGAAGTTGTTCTTTTAACTCTTTAGCAACTACCGCCCATTGTTCAACTAGCACTAGTGTTTCAATTCTATTATCTTTAACGTATTTGACTAGATCGTTTATCATTTTAGCATTTGGTACAACTGTCATATCAACAGGTTGTCTCAAAATATATTTTTGAATACCTGTTTTTACTAATATACCTCTAAATTGATTATTGGTTATTGCATTTTTAGAATATATTATCTCAGGATCTAAATGAAAATAACTTTTAACTTTTCTCATCGAAAACACGGTAATATCATATTTCTCTTTATCTAAATTATTGGCAATTACACTCTGTACTCGCATAGAACCACCCATACGTAAATCTCCAACAGCAAAAGTTACTTTCTTCATTACTATATATTCCCTTTTTGATTATTCACATAAATTTTCATAAGAAACTGGGACATTTTATCACCCCAGTATCGACGAAACATATCATATTCTTCTTTTTCTCTATTTTTATCAATCGTATTAGCACTTGTTTCCGAATCACTATGTATACGATGAGCCATTAATCTTTCTGGAATATATTTGATAAAACCTGGGCGACGCATAATGCGCTCCCAAGCGTCCCAATCCAAAGCCATACGCAGTGATTCGTTAAATTTGAAATTACTAAGGCGGTCCATATTATAAGAGACAGCTGGGCAACAAATAAAATTCCCAAAAGAATAAACACGTCTTTGGTAAGCCTTATTATTAAAGAGAGAAAGCAGACGTAGACCTAAAGTTTTCACTTTTAGATTTAGGTTTCTCTTTCTAAGCTGATCATTTTCATCTGTTTCATAATAATCAGAAAAAACAATGTTCAAATCTTCTTTGGATTCAAATTCTTGTAAAACTTTTGCTCCGTATTCTGGCTCATAAGTATCATCCTGATGCGCAATAGTAGCATATTTTGTGTCAACAAAAGATAAGGCACCATTCCAGTCCGCACCAATACCTCCTCCTTTTCCAATAAATTGCTCAATATTGTATTTTTCAGCGATATTGAACATTGTTTCTGTCGGAGTTGATGTATATAAGATGACTTTTGATTTTTTTTCTATCACAGAAGACTGTGATAACAAAGACTCAATACACTTTTCTAAGTAGGGTGAATCTTGATATGCACAAATAACAAAAGTGTGTGCAAAATGTTTGTCTTGCATGGGTAGTGTAATCTAACCTTTCCTCTGTTTGCTCTAGACAACAGCCTAACCGGTTGATGAAAAGATCCTTAGTTCTTATCCAAAGTGTCAGCTTCTTCCACTTTCTTCTTTAATAATGAAACTTCCTGTACCAGGTTCTTAATCTGTTTTTCTGCAGAAATAAGTGACATTTGATACTTCAAAGATATTAAGAGAAGCAGACCAACGAGTATAAACAAAGATAGAGATGTTAAAGTCTTTATTCCCAAGAAATGGGCAACGCTACTTCCTAAATCAGGAAAGAGTGCACCAAACAAGATGATAAGTGCTAAAATAAACCATTTAAGCATATGTCTTATTTCAGCATTATCTTTTTTTATCAACTGAATAACATAGATGAAAAAAGTAATAGATAAAACAATCGCTAAAATCCGTAATTGAGTAGGCATTATCCTTTCTCCTTTCCAATCAAAGATGATACTAAAACCGCGAGAGAAACACTAATCATATAGTTTGCTCCCTTGAGTAAGTTGATGCTGGAAACGCCTGTCGTTCTTTCAAACATACGTACTCCAACTTCCTTTACACGTATATTTTTAGCGAAAAGATGCATATAACTTTCTGGTTCTGGATACTGTCTCGGGTACCGTTTAGTAAACTGTTCAATTACTTTTCGATTTCCTGCTCGATAACCACTGGTAACATCTTTGATTCTAAATTTTGAGGTCATAAAAATCAGCGAAGACAAAATTTTAATACCTAACTGGCGGGCTTTAGACGACTTGAATTCTGAATTACTCTCGTCTAAAAAGCGTGACCCAACTGTAAAATCTGATTCTCCGCTCAAAATAGGTTCAACCAGATTTGGTAGGGATTCAATATCGTGTTGTCCATCTCCATCATATTGAATAGCAATATCATAATCATTTACTAAAGCATAGATATAACCAGTTTGGACAGCGCCTCCGATACCTAAATTTTGTATTAACTCCACATGGTGGATATTATGAGCGCGGAGAACTTCTTCTTCATTATCTGTTGATCCATCGTTAATTACAATATAATCCAATTGATACTCACATCTTTGTCTATAATTCTCAACTGTTTCAATTACACTAACGATTCCTTCAGATTCATTATAAGCAGGAATTATCAATAATATTTTCTGTTCAGTTTTTTTCTTCATTTTATTCCTTACAATATTTACATAAAACGTATCTTACTTATTATATCTTATATTTCGTTGAAAAACAAACTCCCAAATGTCTATCAATCCTTTATTAAATAAGATTTTTGGCCCAAATTATTAGGTGAGGTAAAAAGTTGGCTCCTCGATCTGCGGTATAGTAAAATAAAATTGTTAGTACTATAAAAAAGGAAAGATTAAATAACATGAGCAGCTTAAAAACTCTTCTTTTGAAGGCTTCATTTATTTCCACTTTCACCCACTTTTTCAATGTTAACATAATAGGTACGAGTATAATTAAAAATGGTGTATAATAGCGCCCTTGATTTCCCAAGCTTATCAAAGCACCAGCAATCTGTAGGTGATTTAAAGTCCAACTCATAAACATTGCAATAGCAGTCATCAGCACAACTAAAGTATAAGCTATACCACTAGAAACTGCCACTCGTTGATCTAGTTTCACTTCTTTCTCTGTGAGACCCAGAATGAATAAGAAGATAAAGTTAATAATTACAAGCCATCCCGGTAACCGATAAGTCATTTGCCCAAAATTACCAATCATGCCTGTGACTAAGACACTATCCATATTATTGTAGAAATCCGGTCTGAAGAAAGTATTAAACATAATTTGTACACCACGTAATGCCCCCCCTGCTTGTCGGAATTCATAAACAAACAAGGCATAAAATAAAACGATAATTGCTAGTAAAGCTATTTTTTTATGTCGAGCCCAGAAATTCCAAAATTTATCAACCAACCGTGTTAGCTTATTATCTCCGAACAGACGCATTGGCAATGTCAAAAAGTAAATTCCTAGAACTAACACAGCTTCTTTAGGAATAAATAAAAGAAGTGCTATGAAAAAGAGATAAAAATACCATTTGTATCCTATTTTTTCTTTACGTGTCCACAAATTACTCATTAAAGAGAAACAAGCAAAAATCGCTATATAATATAGGACATCATAGGAAAGTGATGCGGCCTGCTGAATACTGATGGGCAGCAAAGCAACTGCTGCCATAACCCATTGTCCAATTTTTGCTTTTTTGATTGCAAAATAAATTGCTAAAACATATACGAGAAGGTTCATCAACCGACCAGCTATAATCATCACTCCAAAGCTTGAATGGATGAAGCTACCAATAAGAATCCCCAAAGCCTGTGGCAACCAGACCAGTCTAGAAAAGTTTAGGTTCCACCCTAATGTTCCTATACTTGCCACCTTATCTTTAAAGAATTTTTGCACAAAACTTCCATCTTTATAAGCTGACTCAAAGGCAAAGCTTGATTCTGGGGAATTCAAGGCGCTTTCATTAAGCTCAGAACCTTCATAAGGGATACTTGCTGTTAATTTATCAACCTGTTGAAACAACTCATCCGTATCATCATGAAAAATAGTATGGGCACGCTTAAAGTGGACAAACTCGTCTGGTGCTGAAAAAATAGGTTGGACAAAGACGGTTATCAAGCCGAATATCAGGGCAAAAATAAGGAAGATATTTTCTACATTATATTTTCCATTGGATAGCTTATTTACTGTATTCATAGGTCCTCTAATTTATATATGTTTCGTATCTTTTCCTAAGAGTTTATAGGTTCTATACTTTATTAAACGCAAAGTTTTCTTGACGGCTAGCTTAAGCACAAAGGTTAAGCGGATGTCTTTTGCATTATCCTCTGTTATTCCAAAACGTTGGTTGAACGTCCGTGCATCAATAAATGGAGAAAGTTCTTGGCGGGTTTTACTAATACGGAAATCCAAATCCTTGTCCCAAGCCAGATAAATCATGATGCGTTCGATAGCATGCAGAATCGTATTTTGGGGGAGTGGTTCGTTCGGAACTTCTTTTTTTGTGATTTCTAAGTCAAAAAGTGGTTCAAGAACTTCTGTTTGGACCCAGAAATAGGTTCCATAACTCATGGTAAAGGTTTTGAAATCGTGGAAATTTACCTTTTTTCGCATTTTCATACGCTTCCACATATCATTCATGATTGGGGCAATCATTTTATTTTCATTGTCAGCATCAACCACGCGATTGAAACGGAAAAATGATGGGATATCTGCAATTACAATGCCAAGATTACTGTTCTTTTCAAAATTTCGCATGATATTATCAGCAGGTATAATTAACATATCAATCAATTCTTTACGCCAAGATTCTCCCGCAAAAAAGGCAGCTTCTAATGAGCGCTTTGTATGGAAATGACCAACAACTTCATACTTTCTCAAAGTATCTTTCAAAGCTAGGAAAGGCATAACATCACGTCCGTAGTTAGCCGTTCGCACGAGTTCTGCCTTAACCTGTCTTTGTTCTAATATTTTTTGGATTTGTTTCTCTTTTTCATCCGTATTTGTTGTTAAATACAAATCGTAATCAAAGTGGAAGTTAGCAAAAGCATCAAGAAACTCTTCTAAAAGTTCCGTGTAAAAGACATGGAGATGCACAGCTATTTTTTTAGTTATTGCGATGTCTTCCGCATCTTCCAAATATTTTTCTGCCACCAAATAGTTGGAATCAGGATAATCTACTGTGGAGAGATGTTCCACAATCAATTGTTTAGGATAGCTTGTATATTCACCAACATAGTCCAGCATATATTTAGCGATTCCTGAACTCTCTGGGCTCTGAAAAGCCTTCACCTTGATAAATGGCACTTTATCCTGCAGAATCACATCAGGAGCATAATATGAAAAATCTGGGTGCAACAGACGAGAATCATCAAGTTCACGAGTATCAAGTATCGTTTCATATGCAAATCCTGCTTCCAGAAAAACACTTGTTGAACGGATCTCATAATGGTCGATAACATCTTGAACATTTTCAAAATCTTCGATCTCACTCCAAAACTTTTGAAAAATATCAGCCTTAACAACTTTTTTACTGAAGACTTTAAAATAAGACTGAATATGCTCTGCAAAAGAGTGTTTTTTTGATTCTTGATAGGCACGATGGTTTGTCATTCCCCAAATATCAACGTCACGCGCTTCGTAGTCTTCATAAAAAGGAAGCATGTTATAAAGAGGACCAAAGCATGTATCATTCATCACAGTCACTGAATCATAGTCTTTCAACTGCTCAAATCCAACATACTGCATCCCATCACGCCAAGCGCCAAAATCAAAGCCCTTGTTCTCTCTTTGGATAAAGTCATCCATAAGCCCTGATAATTTAGCTTGTCCTTCTTCGGAAAGTTGACTGTTTGAAATAAGAACAACTTTTTCAAAGAGGGGTCGCATTTGTTTCAGTTGGTATAGAACATGGCCACTGATTTTATCATATCTATTATAATGAACATATAGCAGAAGACGTTTCATTTTTCTACTCCTTAATATCTTTTACTTTCAATCTTTTTTTATAAAGTTTATAGAAGAAAGACTTTTCAAAAGCTTTCACAAGCTGTGTTTTTTCAGCTAAATCTTTTTCTTGATTATGAAGCTTATCCTTGAGTAAAGCTACTTCACTTTGAAAATTTGCTATATGCATATCTTTCTCGCGGATAGCTGTTTCTTTTTCATTTACTCTTTTTTCTAAGTCTTCGTAACCTTTCAGCCAAATATTTATATTATTTTTCAATGCTTGAATTATTTCTTTAGGAATCAAATCTACATATTTGTCTAAAATATAAAAGTAAGACTGATAATATTTATCCCAGTTGCCCCGATCCGTCCTAGAATCATCCAATACTCGGTAGTTTAGTTTAGTTTCTTTAACAAAAATAGATTTTGCCTGTTTGAGCAAAATCATAGCTAACCAAAAATCATAATCTTCTAGTGCTTTATTATCCAAGCTAGCATCAAATTTTAGTCCTGATAGTTTAGACGTACGCACAAGGGAAGAAGCATCGATGAGATTGCCTGTCAATTCTTTAGATAAATTATAATCCAGATCATCTCGCAATACATTTTTACCATGAACAAAATCCCAAAGTTGACAATAAGCTATATCAGCTGCTTCCTTCACCAAAGCTTTTTGCAGATAGTTAATATGTTTTGGATTAATAAAGTTATCACTGTCAACAAAAAGGAGAAACTCACCTTTTATTTTAGTCAAAGCATCGTTGCGCACAGCCACAATACCTCTATTTTCTGATGAAAAATAATAGGTTTCGCCTACAAAAGGACTCTCTTTCAAAACTTCCTCAATGATTTTCCCTGAGTTATCTGTTGAGCCATCATTAAAAACCAAAAGTTCGATATTTTGATAGGTTTGCGCAAAGATACTACGTAAACACTCTTCAATATACTCTTCATGATTGTAACAGGTAACAACGACTGAAACTTTGCCTTCCATGAGTCTCTCCTTATCTAGGATTATTTAAATATATAATGGTGAATGCCGGAACGCCACTCATCTGCGGGTAACTGTAGATGGTAAAATTTTAAGGAAGTAATCCCTAAATTAAGTACTAAGGCACAAACACTCATAATGATAAACAGCCGGATAAGCCAGGTGTCAGATTTCACTGTAATTTTTTGAGCCAAAAGAGTAAACACAGGCGCTAGCAATAAGAGAAAGGGAGTAAAATATCGTCCCTGAGCACCAGTAATAATTCGTCCTGCGTAATCTACAAAAGCAGGGTCGACGGCATAGGACACCATAATTGCTAAAAAGTTTAGACATACTAGACTGAAAGAGCCCCAAGCGAACCATCGTGGAACAACCTCCTTATTATAAGAAAGGAAGAGCAGGACAAGGACTACCATTTGAACTCCAAAAAACCAAGAAGGAACTGCCACTGTGGTTGTTCCGCTAATAATTTCTGTTGATAAGACAGTATAATAGGGCTCAATCAAGCTATAAAACATTTTAATAAAAATCATGACTAGCTGCCCCGAAAATATTACATAAAATATCCCGGAGCCCAAAACTAAGAAAATACAACAGCCTATAGTTAGCTGTAATTTTGATAAGTGAAACTTAAATTTCTTGTTCACAAAATAAAGAAGCATCCCAGGAATTATCAAATACAACAGTTGTGAGTTTATTTTTGCAAAATAAAGCACACCTGAGGGGGGCAATATTTTCAAGAAGAATGTACTGATGGTAACTTCTTGCCCATTTTTAATATCAACAGCTAAGTTTATAGCTGTCATAATCATGAATGCACAAGCTACATAGTTATACACATCATAACTTAGGCTGCTCGCATGTTGAATAACAGTCGGTGTTACTGAAATAGCTACAAAAATATATTTGTATACTTTGAGTTTCTTGATAATAAAATACATACTCAGAACAAAGAAAATCAAACTAAAGAGTCGCGCAGTAATCACCATACTCCCAATAGAGGGGTAGATAGCATATCCTAACTTAACACCTAGGGCTGGGACAATATGCATGATATCATTATACCAAGTAATATTCCACTCTGTGCCATACCCACGGCTAACCCGAGGGTCCGCATCTTTTTTATGGATAAGAGGTAGCTTAGTTTCAAAAAATTTTTTAAAGTAAGTTCCATCAGCTTTCATATCACTTACTTTTGTAAAAGGAATAGGGTGTGACTGATAGTCCTCACCCGAAAAGCCTATCGCTGATCGGTCTACAACAGTATTCGAAATATACATAGAATGATCAAAATGATAACTCGAATCTGGTTCATTGAATAAAGGTTGCACAAAGGAAAAAATCAGTCCAAAAAAGACTGCCAACATCAAGAAAACGTTTTCTGCTTTCACTGGTTTTTCCCTTTTCAGGCTACCCAAACTCCCAGCCTCCATTTCTTTGAATCAAACCCGTAGAGGAATCTTTTGCGCTTAAGTCCCCATCTGCCAAGTCATCTCGATAAATCAGAAATACTTTTTCATCAGCAAATGCGATAAGTTCGTCTTTATCATTACGTACGGATACTTGAAGTTTTAATTTTAAATCATTAACTTGGTCAAGCTTGCAAGAGTAAATCGCTCTTTTATGTCCTGCTCCTTGTGTCATATAATCAAGGGAGTTGTCATTGTAGATCCAAATATTTCGATCAACTTCCGTCATTGAAAAAGCAATATAAGTTGCCATATCCTTTTTCACATCATAGCTGATCTCAAATTTCACTTCATCTTCTGGTGTAATTTGTTGTGCGTTAAGAATATTAACTTGAAGATTTTCAATCAAGTCTTCTGCTGTTTCAGGCGTATCACCTTCTAAAACTTCTGTTTGCAAGTTATCCAAACTATACTGGTTGGCTACCTCATCCACATCTCCCGAAACCTTCACCAATCCTTTTTCAATAAGAACTGCTTTATTACAATATTTTTTAGCAGCTCCCATATCGTGAGTAACTAAAATTGTCGTTTTCCCCGCAGCTTTACGCTCTAAGAAGTAATCGTTACATTTACGCTGGAAAGATTCATCGCCAACAGCTAAAACCTCATCCAGAACTAAAATATCACCTTCAGCTTTAATTGCAACGGAGAATGCAAGACGGACTTGCATACCCGAAGAATAATTTTTTAGCTTTTGGTTCATAAATTCATGCAGTTCAGCAAAATCAACGATATCATCATACATTGCATCAATCTCTACTCTAGAAAAGCCCAACATGGCACCATTTAAGTAGACATTCTCGCGGCCGGTTAACTCTGGGTTAAATCCTACACCAAGTTCGATAAAAGATACAAGTTTCCCATCAATCTCGACAGTTCCTTGTTCTGGTGTATAAATCTGCGAGATAATTTTTAGTAACGTTGATTTCCCTGAACCATTACGCCCAACGATCCCAAAGAAATCGCCTTTTTCAACTTCAAAAGAAATATCCTTGAGTACGTGCTGTTCTTTATATCCCTTAATACCACGCAAACGATTGACGAGAAGCGTACGTAAGCTATTTGTTGCCTCTGTCGGCAAGCGGAAAAACTTGCTGACATGATCTATTTTTACTGCTATATTATCGTTCATTATATAATCTCCGCAAATTTCTTAGCATTCTTCGTGAAAATAAAGAGCCCTAACCCAAAAGTTACAAAAGGAATAATATAAGGAATGGCTACAATAAAAGGATTATCAATCATTTGCCATACTGTTGGATTAGTATTATTACTAAAGGTCAAGATATAGCGCATATCTTGTACGATCTGTGCCATTGGGTTCATCATCAAGAATTTAGCAATAGTCGGATGCGTTGCTGATACTTGTGTAATCGGGTAAATGATCGGTGTTCCATAAAGCCCAGCTTGCATGCCAACTTCCCAGATTGGGCCTAAATCACGAAAACGAACGAAAATCGTAGACAAAATAAAGGCAATACCTGTAGCAAAGAGTACTAATTCAAAAATCAAAGGAATCGCCCAGATTACTGTCCAAGACATCTGAACGCCATTTAAAAGCGCAAAAATAATAACGACAAGTAAACTAATAACGAGGTTAATCATGGCATTAGCAGCAACAGAAAAGATAACTATCTGCTTTGAAAAATTGATTTTACGTAACAAGTCCCCACGTGAAACAATCGCAAGCATCCCCATATTTGTTGTTTCTGCAAAAAAGTTCCACAGTGTGAGGGCAAGGAGAAGCGCCACAGCAAAGTGTGGTACGGCTGAACCAAAACGTAAGAAACGTACGAATACCATGTACATAATCACAAAGAGCATCACAGGTTTCAGGATTGACCACAAGTAGCCAATGATACTTCCTTGGTATCGTAATTTAAAATCAGTTTTAATCAATTCTTTGAGTAGAATTTGGTTTCTACGGTTAAAGAAATTCATAGAGTCCTCCAAGAATTTGCAGTTGCAAATTTTTATTTAATATCCGTACGATCTGTTCGTAGGAAAGCCTTATAGGCAAATTTTGTGATGAGCAAGCCTCGAAATATTAGGGTGTGCCCTGATTTATTTTTTCGTAAATTATATTTTTTAATCCAGACATATCGCGTTTTACGACTTTGTTCTAAAATGCTTGCATAGCTTTGAACTAATTCTCTATTTTCCTTTGAGAGCTGGACGTCTGTCAGTAGCTTTTCAGCTTGTTTTTGACTTGAAACAATCAACCACCAGTATTTTTTAAACCAGAGATGGGGACGTAACCATTTTTTTATCCTTTTCTTAAATGTACGTGCTCCCAAAACATTACTATCATGCTGTCGGTAAAGTATCGTAGCCTGGTCAATATAAATCAAGCCGTCCTGTGCCGCTGCAAGAAGCGCCAAATACCAGTCATGCATGATAATATCAGAAGTATTTTTCCAAAGCTCAATCAAAGCATGGTTTGCGACCATAGTGCATCCTGTTACAGAATTTTCAGTTAGCTCTTGTACTAATTTTGTATTAGCATGGTTTGATTGGCTTCGAATCATTGATTCATTTAACACCTGCAAATCTTTATTCACAATTTTTAAATCGGTATAATAAAGCTTTGCTTTTTCATTGTCATGTTTACTAGCTTCGTCAAGCACAATTTGCATCTTGTCTGACAACCAAAAATCGTCTTGGTCACAGAAAAAATAGTAATCCGCTTGACTAGATTTAGCCAAGTCATAGAAAGATTCAATTACTCCTTTATTTTCTGCCTGAAACAGCTGAATCCGCTTGTCATTTTGTGCATATGAATTTACGATATCACAGGTTTTATCCTTAGAACCGTCGTCTCGCACCAACAAATTCCATTCGGTAAAGGTTTGCTTTTGAATGCTCTCTATTTGTTGACCAACATACTTTTCACCATTGTATGTTGACATTAAAATATTAACTTTCAACAAAAAGCTCCTCGTACTGGGTACATATCATGTCCCACATATATCTTTCTTGAATCCTGGTTCTGGATTTTTTTTGTAATTCTTTACGATCTGTAATCTCTAAATTGGAGATTTGATTTATTTTCTCTGCTAACTCATCTTTAGAGAAGTAAAGAACTGATTCTCCCGCTGTTTCGCGATTAAAATTCACATCCAAAACAAGATTTACTGCAGTAGACCACATCGCTTCGAGCAACCCTGGATTAGTCCCCCCAACTTCATGGCCGTGCAAATAGGCTGTTGCATGTTCACGAATATAGCGTAACTCGTTTTGATCATAAACTGTTCCCACGAACTTTATACGTTTATCTTGGTCAAAAGCCGTTTTTTGACGAAGCTCTTCGTAAAAAGTGTTCCCTTCATAATTAGTAATGATTACCAAATCTTTTTCTGTGTTTGAAGCCATGAAACTACGAATTAAGAGCTCGTAATTGTTTTCTGGTACAAAACGGCCCACAATCAGAAAATAATCTTTGACAGCAAATCTCTGCAAAGTTGGTGAGTGAGTCATACTAGACAGATCCGTCTCTGTCCCGTAAGCAATGACTTCTGAGTCAATATGCCCATATTCTTCTGTGAGATATTCTTTGATTCCTTTATTATCAGAAATTATTAAATCTGCGTGTTTGACCATTTTTTTCTCGGCAAACTTGAGATATTTACGTACTGGAGCGGCCCATTTAGTACGGCGCCACTCAAGTCCATCAGGGTTCACAAAAAGTTTACCCTCTATTTTGTGTATTTTTTTGGCATATCTTCCAATAAAGCCACCAATAGTATTACCTAAAATATAAAAAATTGGCTTTTCTATATCTTCTTCTTTAATAATTTTAAAAGATTTTTTTATGGCCAAAATATCATATGCTATAACACGGGCAGGGCCTATGTTAGGAACTTCTATAGCAAAACAATCTGCACCCAAATAGTCAAAATGACCATCCGAAAGACTGGCCAAATCGGAATTCTCGCTTTGACAAGCTACATGATATTTAATGTTTTCATTTTTTTGATGTTTGACAAGTTCTTCTACAAAAGTTTCAAAACCGCCATATTTCGCAGGAAGTCCACGACTTCCTATGATAAAAATGTGTTTTATCATAATAAATAGATAGCCTCTCAAAACGAGAATTCTGCCGTTTCCGACAGAATATCGTTTTATTTTTTATTAATATCGCCTTTTACGCCTGTTTTATCTGGACGTAAATCACCTTTTTCAATCATTTGAGCCAAAGCTTCTTGCCATGTTGGAACAACAAAGCCTGTAGCTTTTGTTTTTTCCAAACTCATCGTTGAATTGAAAGGACGTTTAGCTTTTGCAGCAAAAGCACTAGAGTCAACTGGTGTTACTTTTGTATCTGTATCTTTTAGGATCTCAGTTGCAAAGTCAAACCAAGTTACATCTTCTCCTGGTGCAGCATCATTTGTCAAGTGGTAGTAACCCAAGTTTACATTATTGTCAACCAAGTAAACCATAAATTCGGCCAATGTCCGTGTCCACGTAGGACGACCATGTTGATCATTGACTACTGTTAAAGCATCATGTGTTTTCGCCAAGTTTTGCATAGTAAACACAAAATTGTGTCCATAGTTTCCAAAGACCCAAGCTGTACGTACAGTATAGAATTTCACCCCAGAATCTTCAACAGCAAGCTCGCCTAAACGTTTCGTACGTCCGTATTCTGATTGAGGATCTATGGGTGCATCTACTTCCCATTCTTGACCAACAGGCAAGTCACCATTGAACACATAATCTGTTGAAATGTAAACTAGAGTTGCATCCACACGAGCCGCTGCATTGGCAACATTTCGTGTTCCATCAACATTAATTTTTTCGTTAAGCGCTTTTCCTTCGTCTTCTGCTTTGTCTACAGCTGTATAAGCAGCACAATGGTAAACCAATTCTGGTTTGTTTTCATCGAAGAAAGCATCAACGGCAGCCTTATCTGTGATGTCCAATTCGTTTACATCTGCTGCAAAATATTTTACACCTCGTTCATCTAAAAGATGACGTAATTCTGTGCCAAGTTGACCATTTCCACCAGTAATTAAAATCATATTTTTTCCTTTTATATTAGAGAATTTTTTGACTTTCAGCATACTTAGCTTCAACCGCAGCTTTTTCTGCTTTCCACCACTCTTGGTTTTCAGTATACCAGTCAATTGTTGCCTTCAAACCTGACTCAAAGTCAGTATGTTTTGGCTCCCAACCTAATTCTGTACGAAGTTTTGTATTATCAATGGCATAACGTAAATCATGGCCTGCACGGTCTGTCACGCGATCGTAATCATCTGCTGCTTGACCCATTTCAGTTAAGATTTCTTCCAATACTTCTTTGTTATTTTTCTCACCATCAGCTCCGATAAGGTAAGTTTCACCCATACGTCCTTTAGTTAAAATAGTCCAAACCCCAGAAGAGTGGTCTTCTGTGTGAATCCAGTCTCGTACATTTTTACCATCTCCATAAAGTTTTGGTTTGATCCCTGACAAAATATTTGTAATTTGACGTGGGATAAATTTTTCAATATGTTGATAAGGTCCGTAGTTGTTTGAACAGTTTGAGATTGTAGCTTTGAGACCAAATGAACGTACCCAAGCACGGACAATCAAATCAGAAGCCGCTTTAGTTGATGAATAAGGACTTGATGGATTGTAAGGTGTTTTATCTGTGAATTTCTCACCTTCACCTTCACCATGTCCAGGCAAATCTTCACGGTATGGTAAATCACCGTAAACTTCATCTGTTGAAACATGGTGGAAACGCAAATCATATTTGCGCGCTGCCTGAATCAGTGTATATGTTCCGATAAAGTTGGTTTGAATAAACTCATCTTGTGATTTAAGTGAGTTATCGTTGTGACTTTCTGCTGCATAGTGCACAATAGCATCTGCTTTAGAGGCAACTTGATCCACAATTTCTGGATCTGCAATATCGCCGACAACAAGCTCAACACGATCTCCAAGAATCATGTCAATATTGGCACGATTTCCAGCATAAGTCAGCTTATCTAAAACTGTAATGTGTACATCAGGATGATTGTTATAAACGTAATGTACAAAGTTTGAACCGATGAATCCAGCGCCACCAGTAACTACAATGTTTTTAAATTCAGTCATTATTTTTTCCTATTGTATATTTTTTATTGTAAGTGATAATCTTGTCTAAACTTGCTTTCTGAAACAATTTTAAGATATTTCCCATTGTAAACAAGAAATTCATTAAGATGAGCATTAATTTTTATCAAGCCACCCGTGTTTACAATGCGCAAAGTTTTATCACTAACCCAAGAGAAGCCACTTGTCGAAAATGCCTTTTTCACCCATTCAGGTTGCTCATTTTCTTTACTCACCTGCCAACATTCCAATACTTTTTTACTTTTTAAATGTCTGGCCTTCATTTTAACCGAGTAAATCTTCTGTCAAAGGTTTAACGTCTGCAAGCATTGGATGGTTTTCATCTGCTTCACTGACTTCTGCATTTTCAAGGTTTTCCCATTTAATGCCTAAAGTTGGATCTGCATAATTTACAAAGGCATACTTAGGTTTAAGCTCCAAAGCCCAATAATCGTTTACGAGATACGAGTAAGATACAGTGTCACTTAAAACTTGAAAACCATTAGCTACTCCGCGCGGCACAAAGATACCTTTGCTGGCATCAATGATGGTTTGGTAAACATGACCAAAGCTGTCGCCTTCGCGTAAGTCTACCCATGAGCCCAGCACACGCCCGCCATCTGCTACAGAAATATATTTATCCCAAGGCTCAGCGTGTAAACCTCGTAAAACATTTTTGCGTGAGAAAGAAACGTTGTTTTGGAGTTTTCCTTCTGCAAAAAACTTCTCTGGGAAGCCTAAAGGCACCATTTTTTCTTTTTGGAAATTTTCTTTAAACCACCCACGATTATCTCCGTGTACAGGAATATCAAATTCTAGCATACCTGGAATCGCATCAATCTTACGTGCTGCAAGTTCTTTTCCGAAAAAATTCTCAGTCATTTATTTATCACCTACTAATTTAAGCAAATATTTTCCATAGGCATTTTTCTTTAAAGGCTGTGCGAGCTCACGTACAGCATCTCCAGAAATATAACCCATACGCCATGCAATTTCTTCAAGGTTGGCTACCATAACATTTTGCATACGTTGGACAGTTTCAATGTACTGTGCTGCTTCAAGTAAGCTTTCATGTGTACCTGTATCCAACCAAGCAAAGCCACGTCCCATGAGTTCCACAGATAAGTCCCCACGTTCAAGGTAGACCTTATTAACATCTGTAATTTCTAACTCACCACGTGGTGAAGGTTTAATATTTTTAGCAATTTCCACAACGTCATTATCATAGAAATAAAGACCTGTTACTGCGTAATCAGATTTTGGTACTTCAGGTTTTTCTTCAATAGAGATAGCATTCATGTCTTTATCAAATTCAACCACACCAAAACGTTCGGGATCTGGAACTTGATAACCAAACACTGTGGCACCACTTTCCTTAGCAGCAGCTGTTTGGAGTAATTTAGACATACCAGGTCCATGATAGATGTTATCACCCAAAATAAGGGCAACAGAGTCATCTCCAATAAACTCTTCTCCGATAATAAATGCTTGTGCTAAGCCATCTGGACTTGGTTGAACCGCGTATTGCAAATTCAGACCAAATTCAGAACCATCTTGCAAGAGTTCTTGGAAACGTGGAGTATCTTCTGGTGTTGAGATAATCAAAATATCTTTGATTCCAGCCAACATCAGTGTTGACAATGGATAATAAATCATCGGTTTGTCGTAGACTGGCATCAATTGTTTACTCGCTGCACGCGTCAATGGATACAAACGTGTTCCCGATCCACCTGCTAAAATAATCCCTTTCATGAGGTACCTCACTTTGTTTTTTTATATTTTATTATAGTTAATCAGCACAATTATAGCATATTTTTACTTTTATTTCATACTGATTCTGTTTGGACTGCCAAACAAAAGGGCAAGAACCTTGACTCTTACCTTTTTTCTTTCTCCATATTTGGTTACAATTTTTGAAACAGAAAGTTCGACCCTTTGGCGAGTATAGTTTGTACAAACGGTGTAACGGCCAAAAAGGGGAGGAGCAATATGCTATGAAGAAGAGTCGGCCAAGCTAAGTTAAGAAAGCCTGACCCTAGGACTAGTGCAATCAAGAAAGAAATCTGTGTAATACTGAAAATCCACAAACGATAACGCTTGATGGGCCAAAATATCTTGCGTTGCATCAAAACATAGTTCCATGCTGAAAAGAGTACAGTCATCATCGCAAGTTCCCCATGCGAAATTCCCAAAACAGCTCCAAGTCTTACAATAAGTGTCGCCCCCACTGCAATGCTTAAACCTACGGGAAAGGCGCGTTCAAACAAAGTCTTTAAAAAACTGCCTTCTACCTTTGAAAAATCTGACTCAAAACTAAGGAAAAACGAGGGAATACCCACAAAAAACGCGGTTAAAATCGTTAATTGAATCGGCTCAAATGGATAAACATTCCCCGCAAACAATGTCAAAACAGTCAGCACAATAGAAAACATCATCCGTACCATTAACAGAGAACCCGTACGGGTCAGATTATTAATCACGCGCCGCCCTTCATTAACAATATAAGGCATAGCCGAAAAGTTATTGTCCATCAAAATTAAATTAGCGGTTTGCTTCGCGGCCTCACTTCCTTCACGCATCGCAATAGAGCAATCAGCTTCTTTAAAGGCTAAAATATCATTAACACCATCGCCTGTCATTGCAACGGTATGCCCTTTTGCTTTAAGAATTTCTACCATCCGTTTCTTTTGCTGTGGAGAGACGCGTCCAAAAATTTGTTGGTGTTCTACCGCAAATATCAGGTCTTCATCTGTATGGACTTGGCTCACATCCACATATTTTTCTGCATCTGGCAAGGCGACCGCCTTAGCAATAGCAGAAACAGTAACAGGGTCATCTCCAGATATTATTTTGCAACGTACCCCTTGCTTTTTGAAATACTCCAAGGTTTGTTTGGCATCAGCGCGCAGAATATCAGAAATCACAATCAGAGCTTGCGCACTTAAATCATTAGGCAATAGGCCCTTTTCTAGCTTTTCTCCTGACTGAGCCAAGACTAAAACCCGATGTCCCTTCTCTGCATATTTTTGAGCTTTATCTTGCAAGCGCGAATTACCTTGTGGAAATAAAAACTGTAATGCTCCTAAATAGTATGTACCTTCCGAAAATTCAACCGCACTATACTTTCTTTCTGAAGAAAAAGGGAGTGTCTGTAGAACCTCATAATCTTTTTGCGCACCAAAGTACTTCCTCAGTGCTTGAGCTGTAACATTTTGATCAGGTAGACTTCCGAGTATGTTACCAATAGTATGATCTATTTGGGCTAAGCTTTGCTCTGAAAGACTTTCTACTTGCTCCACTTGCATTTCACCCGTTGTAATGGTTCCTGTTTTATCCAAGCAAAGCACATCGACACGCGCAAGTGCATCAATCGTATGCAACTCTTGCACCAGCACCTTCCGCTTCACTAAATTGATGACTCCTAGTGTTAAGGCCATACTCGTTAATAGAATTAATCCTTGCGGAAACATCCCTTCTAAGGCTGCAACTGTACCTAATACTGCTTGCTCGTGCCCCGTTTGGGTAACATAAAATAATTTCAAATAAAGTAAGACACCCAAAGGTATCATAATGAAACTAACAATACGTACCACTTTCGCTAAACTGTCACGTAGCATCCTAGTTTGTTTTTTAATCTTACGTGCTTCATGCGCCAACTGATGGATGTAGTTATCTTTTCCGACATGAATAACCTGCGCAACCGCTGTACCACTCGTTACAAAGCTTCCAGAATAAAGTTCAGCTCCTTCTCTTTTTAAGAGAGCATCTGACTCCCCTGTTAAAAGGGCCTCATTTACTTCTATTTCTCCCTCTATAATCTGACTATCACAAGGGATTTGATCGCCCATTCCTAAAAGAAGGGTATCGTCAAGTACTAACTCTCCTTGTTTTAATTCAATTTGCTTTCCTTGACGGAAAAGTTTCACCTTACTTGTGTTCAGCAAGGATAGTTTATTCAATAAGCGACGTGCCTTGATTTCTTGGTAAAGGCCAATACCTGCATTGACTACAACAATAATGATAAAAAGAGCATTCTTATGTGATCCAACAGAAAGGACTAAGATAAAAAGAAGAATATTAATCAAATTGAAAAAAGTCAGCAAATTACTCGCAAAAATTTGACTGTATGTTTTACCACTTTCGTTTTTAGCAATATTGACTTGCCCTGCTTCTAAACGTTTTTCGACTTCTTTTTGAGTCAATCCTTCGTATTTAAATGCTGCCATAAGTTCTCCTCTAATTCTCATTCTATCCTAACATGATTAGGGAAGCAAATACCTTACATTTTCGAAATAAAAAAGCCCATCTTTCTAATGATGAGCGCTTTTCTTTGTTATTTTGTTTGGCGGGCCATAGAGGATTGAACATTGAATTTACGTTGAATAAGGAAGCGAAGTCCCATAACAACTAAACCAAGAATAATTGTAATGTAAGGAGCCAGCACAATATTGATTGATTTAGGCAATAGAGCGACTAAAACAGAGACTCCTGCCCAAGCGACCATTGCTAATGCAAGCATCACAAAACCTTTTCTTTTTTTCTCTGGACGTTGTGCGCTGTAGAAGAATTTATACATCCAGTACATTACTAAACCAGCCAGAGCTGAGGATGCAAGTGTTGTTAAGAGTCCATAAACACTGGCCTGAGGTTGAAAGAGTCCCATAAGGCCCATAATAACTGAAATTACACCAAAGAAAAGCATCGTGCTATCAAGCCACATTAAAAAAGGTGTTTCATTTTTTGCTGTTTCTTGACGCGTAGTTTTTTCTTCATCTGGTTTGTATTGAGTTGCAAACTCTATCGGCGCACCCAATAACTTGCGGGCTAAAATGCCTTCTTTTTGTCCTTCGATAATTTTAGGCAAAATTTCAGCAAGGATTACTTTAATCTCCTCGTCTGATTTTCCTAAAAGCATCAATTGCTTTGTTACGCCATGTACGTATTCGCTATTTTTTGCAGTGAGTTGCTCGATTAGATTTTCCATATCTCCTATTATATAAAATTTTTGGCGAAATTTGGAAAAAAAACTTGATTTTTTAAATAAAAAAATGTTATACTAATCTGGTATGTTATTTTGAGGGTTTCTGTAAGAATTGTGTTTCAGATCTGAATTTTTAGAGATGCTCTTTAAAAAGCATAAAATTTTTAAGGAGGAATCAAACCATGTCAAAAGAATGTTATTTTACTGGTCGTAAGACTGTATCAAGTAATAACCGTTCACACGCGATGAACCAAACTAAACGTGTAGTTAAACCTAATCTTCAAAAAGTTCAAATTCTTGAAAACGGTGAACTCAAAACTGTATGGGCTTCAGCTAAAGCATTGAAAAAATTGCCTGCAGGCGTTGAACGTGTATAAACCATTTAAATAAAGAAAGCCATGAAACGTAAGTTTACTGGTCTTTTTTTATTTTACGGGAATACGGCACGACACTACACTTGTATTTACCTCCACAAACTTGTCTAGTATACAAACAATACCACCAGTTTTTTCTGGTGGTATTTCTTTATCACTTTTCATTTTTTTGAGCAACTACTTCAATTTCGATGAGGGCTCCCATAGGTAAGCGCCCCACTTCAAAGGCGGTTCTTGAAGGAAACTCGCCTGAAAAATATGTTTTATACACTTGATCAAAATTCGCAAAATCTTTGATGTCGTTCAAATAAACTGTAGTTTTTACAATATTATCTAATGAAGAATTATTATCTTCTAAAATAGCTTTTACATTCTCCATAGACTGCTGAGTTTGCTTTTCTATACTCTCTGGATAATCTATCTTGTTAGTCTCTCCATTAATCGGTAATTGTCCAGAAGTAAAAATTAACTCCCCTACTTCTGTTGCGGGTGAGTAGCTTCCCACTGCTGGAGGTAGTTTTTCACTTGATATTCTTTTCATGATTCGGTTCTCCTTATTTTCTTTTTAACACAATCGAAACACTTGGTAACAAAACTAGTATACTATACCCCTTTCTAAAAGTAAAGGCTTTCACGGATTCAAAAAAGTTTATAGAATAATCCGTTTACTTTCTATTTAATTACATAAATTCACAAGAGCGGAGTGTTTTGTTTAAAGCACTTACAAGGCAAATGTGACCAAAAAACTAATGAAACAGCTGTTCTATTTCACAAAATTATGATAAAATGAAGCGATACATAAATTATTATGGAGGAAAGTGCTGTATGATTCAACAGCACGCATATGAAAATGACCGTTACTATTAATACTCAACATGGTAATGTTGACATTGCAACAGATGTTATTGCTACTGTTGTCGGTGCTAGCACTACTGAAATTTTCGGTGTTGTCGGTATGACAAGCAAAAATGCTGTTAAAGACAACTTCCGCAATATCCTTGGACAAGAAAACTATTCTAAAGGTGTCGTTGTAACGACAACTGATAACCAAACAACCATTGGTGTATATGTTGTTGTAAGCTATGGTGTTAAAATTAGTGAAGTTGCTAAGAACATTCAAGAACGTATCCGATTTAATCTGGAAAATCAACTTGGCATTGTAGCAGCTAGAGTCAACGTATATGTACAAAATGTGAAGGTGGTCGAAGACTAGTGTCAAATATTAACGCAAGTAAATTACAAGAAATGATTCAGGCGGCGGCGAGTCGCCTTAATGAACAAGCTGAATATGTCAATTCTCTTAACGTTTTCCCTGTACCTGATGGTGATACAGGAACAAACATGGGTATGACAATTACAAACGGTGCCAAAGATGTAGCTGAAAAACCAGCTGAAACAGTGGGACAAGTTGCTCAAATCCTTTCAAAAGGTCTACTTATGGGTGCTCGTGGTAATTCGGGAGTTATTCTTAGTCAAATCTTCCGTGGTTTTGGTCAATATGCTAAAGATTACGATGAACTTGACGGAATCCATTTGGCAAACGCCTTGCAAAGCGGTGTAGAAGTGGCCTATAAAGCCGTAATGAAGCCAGTAGAAGGAACTATCCTAACTGTTGCTCGTGGTGCTGCTGAGCTTGCTAACCGTAAAACAAACGAAACAGACAACGCAATTGCTATTATGGAAGCCGCTCTCGAAGGGGCTAAGATTGCTCTCGCTAAAACACCAGATATGCTTCCTGTGCTTAAAGAAGTCGGTGTAGTCGACTCGGGTGGGCAAGGCTTAGTTTATATCTATGAAGGCTTTTTGATGGCTCTTAATGGTGAATTTGTTCCTGAAAATCCTGAGCAAGGCTTAGGAGCTATGGATCGTATGATTAACCTCGAACATGAGTCTGAATCAAGCGTTGCTGGTGCTTCTACAAGCGATATCAAATATGGTTACTGTACAGAAATCATGGTAGAACTTGGTCAAGGGCCAACCGCACGTGAAAGTTATGATCACGATACCTTCCAAACTTATTTGGCAGGGATTGGGAACTCACTATTAGTTGTTGATGACGAAGAGATAGTTAAAGTTCACGTCCATACTGAAGATCCGGGCTTAGTTATGCAAGAAGGTTTGAAATACGGACGACTCGTTAAAGTCAAAGTAGACAACATGCGCTTGCAAAATGAAGGTGTTGCTCAAAAAGAAAAAGCAAGCAATATTAGTACTTCTACTTCAAAAGTGGATTGGGGCTTAATTGCCATTGCTGCGGGTGAAGGGCTTGCTGATATTTTCCGTGAAATGGGTGTACAGCACGTCGTGTCTGGTGGCCAAACAATGAACCCATCAACAGAAGATATTCTTAAAGCTGTAGATTCTGTAAACGCTGAAAAAGTAATTATTTTACCTAATAACAAAAACATCTTCATGGCTGCTAAATCAGCAGCTGAAGTGGCAGATATTCCTGTGGAAGTTATTGAAACTGCAACTGTACCACAAGGTTTTACTGCTTTACTCAGTTTCGACCCAACCAAATCTATTGAAGACAATAAAGCAAATATGACTGCAGCCCTTGAAGATGTACAATCAGGCTCAGTTACCCAAGCTATTCGAGATACAAATATTGATGGTATCGAAATTCACAAAAAAGATACGCTTGGAATGGTAAATAATAAAATTGTCGTTTCAACTAAGAAAATGAATGACGCTATCTTTGCTGCCTTTGACAAAATGATAGATGAGGACAGTGAAATTGCGGCAATTTATATTGGCGAAGATGGTAAAAAATCAAATGCCGAAAAAATTGCAAAAGAACTTGAAAAACGTTATCCTGAACTTGAAGTAGAAATTCATGAAGGAAAACAACCTGTTTATCCTTACATCTTCTCTGTAGAATAAAATAAATAAAAAACTTGTCTAAGTAAAGACAAGTTTTTTATTTGTTTTCACGTGAAACATCAGTAAATCTTTCATAAAAACTTTACATACACGAATTTTCTCGAAATTACAAGTAATTCGTGTTATACTTATTGTAATGTAAAAAACCTTTTACATTCTTTGTTGAAGGAGCACTCATGAAAGTATTGAATACTGCGCGCATCGGTCAAATATACTATGTACACAAAATATTAAAATCTGCACATGCCAGCAAACTAAGGGACCTCGGGTTTTCTCCCGACAAGGAAGTGGTACTCCTCTCTCTGGAGGGTGAAAACGCTATTCTAAAAATCGGGAGTACCCGGTTGGCACTCAGTAGTTTTTACCTCACAGATATTCTGATAAAAAATGAACAGTCAGAAGAAACCTTATCCTCTCTTTCAGATTTGGCTGTTGGTCAAACGGGTGTGGTTCGCCTCATTGATGGTCAGGGAGAGATTAAAAGACGTTTGATGGATATGGGTATTACACGCGGCACCAGCATTGCAGTCCACAAGCTCGCACCCTTAGGAGACCCTATGGAGCTACATCTACGAGGATACTCACTCTCCTTACGTAAAATAGATGCCGAAAAAATTAAAATAGTAACCCAAAATCATAAGGAAAAATAGATGACTAAAATTGCCTTACTCGGAAATCCCAATAGCGGGAAAACCAGCATCTTTAATATCTTGACAGGAAGCAATCAACAAGTCGGAAATTGGCCAGGGGTCACAGTTGAGTGTAAAACAGGCCGTTATAAAAAAGATAAGAACATCGCTATTCAAGACTTGCCGGGAACTTATTCCCTTTCTCCTTATACTTTGGAAGAACAAGTAACGCGGAATTATCTCAGAGAAACGCCTCCTGATGTCCTCCTTAATATTATTGATGCTACTAACTTGGAACGTTCGCTTTACCTCACTTTACAGCTGATGGAATTTAATGTTCCGATCGTTATCGCCTTAAATATGAGTGATTTGCTTGAACAGCAAGGAAAAAAGATAGACATTGAGAAACTATCTTACAGTTTAGGCTTACCCGTAGTGCCAACAAGCGCCTTAAAAAAGCAGGGTTTAGATGAAGCCATCCGTATAGCCTGCCTCCCGTTAGAAATGCAGGCTTTAGATTATGATCACCGTCTCGAAAGTGCTTTGTCAGAGATAGGAAAGATCTGTCCTCATGCAGATAACCGCTTTGAACAAATCAAACTCTTTGAAGGAGATGCTTTAGCCTTAAAAGCACTAAGTGATTCGCAACAGAAAGAACTCAATGAAGTTGTTACAATTACGGAAAAAATAATGGGTGACGACCGTGAAGCTATCATTGTCAATGAGCGCTATGACTTAATCGGGCAAATCGTTCGTCTTGTCGTAACACAGAAGGAAAACGGCAAGCTCAATCTGACGGATAAAATAGACAGCATTGTAACGAACAAATGGCTGGGTCTTCCTCTTTTTATCCTCATCATGTGGTTTGTTTATTTCTTAGCGATACAAGTTATTGGTACTCCTGCGAGTGATTGGCTGAACGATAACTTTTTTGGTAGTTTCTTACCTGACATTCTTAGTAAGGCGATGGACTATTGGGCTATCGTTCCTTGGATACAAGCCCTTCTCTTAGATGGTGTGCTTGCAGGTATTGGTGCTATCTTAGGCTTTGTTCCCCAAATTTTTGTTCTTTTCCTTTTACTAGGTTTTCTTGAAGATTCAGGATACATGGCGCGTGTTGCTTTTGTAATGGATCGTATCTTTAGACGATTTGGTCTTTCTGGAAAGTCCTTTATTCCCATGTTAATTTCTTCAGGGTGTGGTGTTCCCGGCATCATGGCTACACGTACTATTGAACAAGAACGTGACCGGAAAATTACGATTATGGTCACGACCTTCATGCCCTGCTCAGCCAAACTACCTATTATTGCACTCGTTTCTGGTGCCTTCTTCCATTCTACGAGCTGGGTTGCACCGAGTGCCTATTTTTTAGGTATGGCAATGATTATCCTCTCAGGAATTATCCTCAAGAAAACAAAAATGTTTGCAGGGGACACATCAGCTTTCATCATGGAATTACCTTCCTA
Source organism: Lactococcus garvieae (assembly GCF_016027715.1). Taxonomy (NCBI): domain Bacteria; kingdom Bacillati; phylum Bacillota; class Bacilli; order Lactobacillales; family Streptococcaceae; genus Lactococcus; species Lactococcus garvieae. Next base: position 1,872,783 of record NZ_CP065691.1, on the reverse strand, counting down.
TCATTTGCCTCATTTTCCTACTGTCCTTAAGTATGCTCTAGACCGCGGTTTCAGTTTTATTAAAAGAGCAGGAACAATCATCTTTGCCCTGAATGTCTGCCTTTGGTTCTTATCCAACTATAGTTTCAGCCTACAGCAGGTTGACCCAGGACGATCCATTTTAGCCACTCTCGGTGGATATTTAAGCATTGTCTTTGCACCTTTAGGCTTTGGCGAATGGAAAGCTACCGTCGCAACTTTAACAGGCCTTATTGCAAAAGAAACAATCGTAGGGACGATGAGCCAACTTTACGCACAAAGCGCGGAGGCTGGAAATAACAGTAGAGCGATTTGGGCTGCTTTACAAAGCAGCTATACCCCTCTTGCTGCATACTCTCTACTTGTATTTAATCTTTTATGTGCTCCTTGTATTGCTGCTATATCTGCTATTTACAAAGAAATGGGTGAAGTAAAGTGGACCTTGCGCGCAGTGGGCTTTCAAACAGCTGTCGCTTATAGCATGAGTTTTATCATCTATCAGTTGGGCTTTGCTCTTATTGAAAAACATTTCAACATAAGCACTTTACTGGCTCTACTTCTCTTGAGCTTTGGGCTCTATCTTATCTTGCGTAAACCAAAAACTATATTAAACAAGGAGGAACTCTCTCTTGAACTTAGCTAGTATGATACTTTTATCCCTCATTTTAATAGCGGCTTTCTTCTCTATTCGTAAAACAATACGTAGTAAAGGGGCTTGTGAGGATTGTACAACAACAACTTGTCCAGTCAAAGGAGTCTCCGCTTTAGAAACTTCGACGAAGAAGGATTGCTGTGATTAAACAAAAAAATCTTCCTTAAAGGAAGATTTTTTTCTATCTGTATTTTATTTTAAAAAGCTAAGGCAACCAGCATAAGCAAAGTTTGCACTAAAGAAAAGACCATCAAAATTTTTACTGAAGCAATAAAAGTTTCTTTTTTAACTTGTTTTTGCAAGTATGGTCGCGCTTGTTTTACAATGAATGGCAAAAGTAAGAACATACCTAGCATTAGAGGTGACACTAACTTAAGAATAACAGCCGCAACAATAGAAAGATAAGCTAAAACAATAGCGAACGTCCACCACCTTAAAGCATTTTGTCTCCCTATATAATGCACAATAGTATAACGGTAATTGGCTTCATCTTCATCTAAATCACAGGTATTATTTGCCAGCATCAAGTTAGAAATTAAAAGTGTACTTGGTAGGGCCACCAAAAATGTTGAACCCAATGTTGCCCAATTCCATACAAAAACTTGACTGGTATTAATATAAACGCAAATCAAGAAAATCAAATAGCCCATAGTTAGACCACTTGCCACTTCTCCAACAGGTAAACTGGATAAAGGTTTAGGACCTGCCGAGTAAAAAATACCAACAAAATAGCAAAAGAGACCCAGCCAAAAGACTGGCCAACCCACCATCCACGCTACTATTAGTCCAAGTGCTAAGGAGATAAAAAAGAAAGAAGCAAGTAATAATTTTATCGTTTTGAGAGAAAGGTTTTCTCGACCGATAATGTTCGTATTCTTCTTATAATCTTCCGTATCTATGGCCTTATGGAAGTCGTTAAAATTATCCCATATGTCCACAAAACAATTAAAGCAGAACATGGCAATAAAATAAATTGCTAAAGGGATAAGATTGGCTATTTGATAATGATAAAGGGAGAAAGCTAACCCAAGAAAAAAGGGAAAGACACTCGCTGTTTTGGCTTTTAGCTCAATGAGCTCGGCAAATATTTTAAAATTCATTCTTAATAATTTCTTTGTAATAAACTCTGTGTTACTTCTATCAAAATTTCACGATTACGTGATTCTGGAAGTTTTTTAATTTCTAATAGCGCTTGATCTGTAAGATGCTTAGCTAAAAATAGACTTCCTGTAATTCCACCTAAATCCGCGACTAATTGTGAAAACTCCACACATTCTTCACGGCTAAGTTTCTCTGGGGCAGCTAAGTAAGGCAATACTTTACTAGGGTCCTCATCTTTAGCTAAGAGTAAAGGCAAAGTGTAAATACCCTGTCTAAAGTCTGTCAGTATTGGCTTATCCGCCTCTTCTAGACCCACAGTGAAGTTCAAGACATCATCATATATTTGAAAAGCCAAACCGATAGCTAGACCAATTTTTCGAGCTGAACGTTGCATTTGCTTATCGCCACCTGAAAAGTAAGCACCTTCTAAACAAGCCAAGCTCAATAGTTCAGCTGTTTTTCCACTAATTGCTTTAAGGTAGCGACGAATATTATTTTCTTTATTGTATGCTGCCTGCATTTGAGTCAGCTCACCTTGCAAAATCTTTTTCATTGATTTGGCATTTTTGGGTAGAAATGGCGTCGCTGCCATGGTTTCGCAAAGTAATTCAAAATATACGGTGTAAATAAAGTCCCCTGTATAAACCGCCACATCCTTGCCAAACTGAGCTTCAACACTTGGCAATCCTCTGCGTAGAGGAGAATCATCTATAATATCATCATGAATCAAGGTAGCAGAGTGTAATAACTCTAAGCTAGCTGCTATTTTAATCAAGCGTTCTTCATCTTGCTCTTCGTCTTCTATTAATCCAGAGAATAGAAAAAAAAGCGCTGGCCGAACCATTTTACCACCGCGAGTTGTAAACTTTTGCAATGCATCACGTATATCTGTATTATTTACCGCTAAACGTTCTGTCATCAAAGTTTGTACTGCGATAAGTTTTTCCCTAATTTCAGGATAGTTCTGCCAAAAATCTAGCACTTTTTCCCCTTACTACCTAATATATCTATCGTTTTTATACCTCTATTATTCTAGCAAATTACACCTTAAATTTCGATATAAACGACTCACTTTTTTCGCAAGAAATTCACTTAACGAATTTCAACAATATTTTGCTGTGGCAAGCGATAACTTGCTTCACCTTTTTCTTCTGATGAACCAAGTACCACGAGTAATTCTGGGCGATAACGTTTATCAACTTCAAGGATTTCATTGATACGCTCTGTATGTTCAAACCCAAGGATAACATTTCCTTCATAGCCTCTATTTTTGATAGCATACATCAGATTCATCGTTACAAAACCAATGTTCAATGATAAATAACTTGCTTCCATCATTTCATCCATATTTTCAAACATCTGAGGATAGCGACTATTAAAGCGTTGTAACTGCTCACTGTTCATTTCACCCGCTCCTGTACGCGCAATTTCACTTGAGCGTTCAGAAAGATCAGTATCACTGAAAATAGCAATAACAGCGCCTGCCGACTTGACTTGCTGTTTATTTTGCCCTTTAACTTCTGGCAAAAGCTCTTGACGCTTTTCTTCACTTTCAATAATGACAAAGTGCCAAGGTTGAATGTTGTGCGCAGAAGGTGCTAAACTTGCGGCTGAGATAAGCTGTTTTACATCTACTGTCGGTATTTTTTTACCGTCAAAAGTTTTTACAGCGTGACGTTCTTTATTAATTTTTACAAAATCCATGAAAACCCTCCTCTCATTATTGTACCAAATTTGTAAATTTTTAGTACACAAAAAGGAGCCGAAACCCCTCTATTATCCTATTTGTTATATTCTCGCAAAAATTGAGACAAAGCACTTAATCCCTTACGCAATGTGTCTTCATTTGTACAATAGCCCAGACGTGCGTAACCAGGCAAGTCAAATCGGTTACCAGGTACCAAAAGGACACCTTTACTTTTCAGTAATTCTATACAAAAATCTTCCGTATTCTCTGGATTCAGGTTTTCAAATTTTACAAAGCTGGTGGAGACAGACTTAGGATAAATCATCGAAACCTGAGGCTCATTTTCTACCCAATCACGTAATATCTGCAAGTTATTGTTTACGATTTTTTTATTTCGTGCAAGGACTTCATCTCTGTGTTTTAAAACGAGTGTGCCTAAGGCATCGTCAAAAACACCACAGCAAATCATTGTATAATCTCGATATTTCCGAAATTCATCTGCAAGTTTTTCATCTTGAGTGGCCACCCACCCTAAACGTACACCTGGTACAGAGTAAGTTTTAGATAGAGAATTTGTTGAAATACCTTTTTCATACAAATCAACAATGGGCGCATAATCTTCAGCGTCATCTAGTGGCAAATAAACTTCATCTACCAGCACATAAGCTCCAACAGACCTAGCGAGATCAACTACTTCTTCTAAAAATTCTCTATTTAAAGTTGTACCCGTAGGATTGTTAGCATTATTGAGGCAAATCATTTTGGTATTCGGTCTAATCAATTGACGTAATTCCTCAAGGCGTGGATACCAATTTTCACTTTCATAAATGTGCCAAAAGTCTATTTCTGCCCCGAGCGAGCGAGGAATATCATAAAGTTGCTGATAGCTAGGATATTCGGCAATAACGTGATCGCCAGGCTCAATCAAGCCATAGAGAACGAGATGATTTGCTCCTGTGGCGCCATTTGTTGCTAAGATATTTTCTTCAGGGACTTTTTGATAAAGTTTAGCTACTTCTTCTTTAAATTCAGGCGAGCCTTCAATCCAACCGTAGTTAAACTTTTCTTGCATCAGCTTGGACATAAAAGCCTGTCCGTTATCCTCTTCCAGATTTAGTATTTCTTGCAAAGTCATCGAAGAAATCGTTGATTGTGCAATATCATATACTGCTGATTTTTCCCACACATTGAGCCATTCTTCCACTCCAAAACCATCTATCTTCATAACGTTTCCTCCTAAAAATCAATTATAGTATAAGTATAGCATTGTGACTCCAATATTTTAAAACAATCTTCCATAGGAAAAAATATTGTCTTAGTATTAACATTTGGATGTAAAGTCATGATGTCATGCTGTTCGAGCATTTCACGATCAAAGTATATATGCATATTATCCATCTTCTTCCCTACTAACCCAAAAATAGAAACAATCCCTGGCTGTAGGCCTAGCAGACTTTCTAAGCGTTCTTTGGATACAAAGTGTAGCCGATTTACTTCAAGTAATTCCGCCAAGCGATCCATTTCGATGCGCTTAGAATCATCCATAATAACCATATAAAATTGAGTCGATTTCTTATTAGCCAGAACCAACGTTTTTGAGCGACACCCCTCATGCCCTTCAATATAGCGATCGGATTCCTCAGTAGAATGGCTGGCGGGGTGTTCAACTATTTTATATGGAATCTCTAGTTCTGCCATTAGTTGCTCTACTTCTGCAAAAGTTCTCATCTTGTCCTCCCAATATAGAAAAAAGGCCGCATGAAATACAGCCTTTTTACATTAATCAGCAACAATAGTTGTTCCTGAACCATTTGCCAAAAAGTCTTGAAGGTTTTCAAGTGAAGTGATTGTGGCAGCGCGACCTGTACGCTCCACAAAGGCCATAGCAGCTTCAACTTTAGGTTTCATAGAACCTGCCGCAAATTGACCTTCGTTCAAATAAGTACCAATTTCAGACAAAGTAATTTTTTCTAATTTCTTTTGATCAGGTTTGTTGTAATTAACATACACATTATCAACACCTGTCAGGATGACTAACTCATCACCCTCTACAAGCTCTGCAAGTTTAGCAGCTGAGAAGTCTTTGTCAATAACGGCTTCTACTCCAGTGTAAGTACCGTCTGCATTTTCGATAACAGGGATACCACCCCCACCTGAAACAGTTGTCAATACTGCAGCATCCAACAATGGCTTAATTGCTTCTGCTTCAATAATACGTTCAGGTTTTGGACTAGCGACTACGCGCCGATAACCACGGCCTGAATCTTCAACGAATTTCCAATCTGGATATTGTTCCAACATTTTATTCATTTGCGCTTCATCATAGAAGGGACCGATTGGTTTTGTTGGATTTTCAAAAGCAGGGTCTTTACTATCTACAACGACACGTGTGACAACAGAAGCTACAGGAATACGCTCCAAACCTTCTTTAATCAAAGCTTTCGTAAATGCTTGTGTCATCCAATATCCAATTTGCCCCTGTGTCATGGCAACTGCTGTATCTAAAGGCATTGCTGGATTTTTTTCACTGTCTGATCCAAGTTGTTGCAAGAGTAAATTCCCCACTTGAGGGCCATTACCATGAGTGACAATAATTTCCACATCGTTGTCTTTAATAAGCGGGATAAGTTGGCTTGCTGTAATTTCAAGCGCTTCTTGTTGTGCCTTTGCTGTTGGGTCATCTGTCAAAATAGCGTTACCACCCAAAGCTACTACAATACGTCTAACCATAATTTATATTCTCCTAATCTTTATTTTTAAAGCGCTTACTTAGCGCTCGAAAGAATAAAACTTTCGATTGCTCAAAAATTTTACTCCCATTTTATTTTTAAATACCAAGTAGTTCTCTGAGACCAAATTGGTTAGCAACTAGGCCGTAGAGAGCGAGTAAGGCAGCAAGGGTAAAGATTATGATAGCCACCCATTCTCCAGTTGTAATTGTTCTGTGGTTTTCACGTTTTGCTCGGATATAAAGGACAAAACCTACTACATACAAAATAGAAGCCATCCAAACAAACTGCCAACCACTCAAGTAAAGAGCAATAATTTGAAAGGCCATTGCAAAGAAACCGATCAAAACATTTTTAGTTGATTTTTCAACTAAACCAACTTTAAAGAGATAAGCACCAACTAAAGCGTAGCAGACCATGATTACTGCAGTACAGAGATAAACAAAAACATTGTAAGCATCTGCCGCAAAGTAAGTAATGATGATAAAGAGTTGGACAAAACCTTGAGTCAAGAGCAACGAATTGACAGGAGCTCCAGCTTTATTTTCTTTACCGAACCATGCAGGTAAGAGCTTTTGTGATGCCAGTTGTGAAGTTGATTCTACTGGAAGCATTGTCCATGACAACCATGCACCTAGAAGTGAGATAATGAGACCAATAGCCATCAAATTACCACCCCAAGGTCCAACCATTTCTTTCAAAATACCAACCATACCAGGTTGAGGCATGCTTGCGAGCTGTGCTTGATCTAAATATCCGTAAGGTAAAAGTGAAAGCAAGATATAGATAACAAGCAAAGTGAATAAACCAATAATTGAAGCTTTACCAGCATCAGATTTTTTCTTGGCACGGTCTCCCATCATCGCAGCACCTTCAATACCAACGAAGACCCAAATCATAACCATTAAGGAACTTTGGATTTGTCCTACTAAGCCAGATGCAGTCATGTTGGTAAATGCAGCTGTTCCATCAGCATTAATGGCTACATTTTGCCAGAAATGTTCAGTAAAGACACCTGCTCTAAACATGACAATAGCAACAACGGCAAAAATTGCGATTGGAATTAACTTAGCAATGAGAACAATAGCATTAATTACTGCAGCACCTTCAACTCCGCGAATAACAAGGGCTGTTAAGGACCATGAAACGACAGAAACGACAACAACTGATAAAAATGTTAAAGAGCCGTCATCATTAGCAAAAACGCCTGGGAAGAAATAATTGACCGAAGTCATCATTAATACAGCGAAGGCAACGTTACCTGCCCAAGCAGATAACCAGTAACCCCAACCTGATAAGAAACCTGCAAAGTCACCAAAACCTGCGCGTGCATAGTCTGAGACACCTGAAAGTTCAGGTTTATTTACAACGAGATGATTCAAACTCAAAACGAGCATTAAAATACCAAAACCGATAAAGAGCCATGAGATAACAACACCACCGGGTGTAGCTCCATTTGCTAAATCGTTTGAGAGGTTAAATACCCCACCACCGATTGCTCCTGAAACGATAATAGCTACGAGGGCCATGAGCCCAATTCCTTTTTTATTTTCTACTTCCATATTACTTCCTATTTCTTTCATAAAGTCATATGCTTTAAAAAAGTCTCCAACACTATGAAAAGATAAGCGAGGTCTGACCTTTTCAAAACAAGAGTTATAGAGGGAACTAAAAATATTTTTTCCAGATTTGTGCAAACTTCCCGCTGGTATAAGGAGGCGGAAAGTCTGTCAAATCTGGAAAAAATCAAATTTCTAGATTAAGAATTAGATGCTTGGTACATCTGGAATAAAGAGATTACCCAAAGTAGCTGCCATGATTGCTTTAATTGAGTGCATACGGTTTTCAGCTTCTTCAAATTGACGTGCATATTTAGAGCGGAACACTTCGTCAGTAACTTCCATTTCAGTCAAGCCATATTCTTCTTTGATTTCTTTACCATATTCAGTTTCAGTGTCGTGGAAAGCTGGTAAGCAGTGCATGAAGATAAGCTCTTCATCTGGAGTACCAGTTAATTTCATCATATCCATAGTGATACGGTATGGAGTGAGAAGTTCAACACGTTCTTCCCAGTTTGATTCACCCATTGATACCCACACGTCAGAGTAGATAATGTTTGCGCCTTTAACACCTGCTTCAATATCAGCAGTTGTTTCAGGTTTTGCACCTGATTCAGCTGCAAATTTACGCGCAATTTCCATTACTTCATCTGATGGTTGGAGTGATTCTGGAGCAACGATAGTTACACTAACTCCGAGCATCGCACCTGTTACGATAAGAGAGTTAGCCATATTGTTACGACCATCCCCTACATAAGCAAGTTTCAAGCCTTTGAGGTAACCGAATTCTTCCTTGATAGTCATGTAGTCAGCTATCATTTGAGTTGGATGCCAATCGTCTGTCAAGCCATTCCATACTGGAACTCCTGAATATTTGGCAAGGTCTTCAACTTCTTGTTGTGAGAAACCACGACGTTCAATCGCATCAAACATTGACCCAAGAACACGTGCAGTATCTTCAGTTGATTCTTTAATACCAAGTTGGATATCGTCTTTACCAAGATACTCAGGGTGAGCACCGAGGTCGATAGCAGCAGTTGTGAACGCTGCACGCGTACGTGTAGAAGTTTTAGCGAAAAGCAATGCAATGTTTTTTCCTTCAAGATAGTGATGAGGGATGTTGTTTTTCTTCAAAGCTTTCAAATGGATTGCGAAATCAACAAGATATTGAATTTCAGCAGGTGTGAAGTCTTTTTCTGCTAAGAATGAACGTCCTTGGAAAACTGAGTTAATTTTTGGTGTTTGCATTTAATTTTCTCCTAATTTAATTATTTTGTTTTTTTGAAATAAGATGATAATAGCATCTACTGGTTTACAGTTTTTTAAAATTTGTCAATCTTGTTGACACTACTGTAAACCTAGTAGCCTTTGATAAAATAATTTTAGATATCTTCACGCCACAATGGTTGAGACATACAACGAGCTCCACCACGTCCACGAGCTAATTCACTTGAAAGGATTTCATGAACTTTGATACCGTGTTTTTTAAGTAATTCAATAGTTACATAGTTACGGTCATAAGTTACGATTTCTCCTGGAGCGATGGCCAAGGTATTTGAACCATCATTCCATTGTTCACGTGGTGCAACGATTGGGTCACCATCACCACATTCAATCAAGTCAAGCTCTGATACATTCAAAACTTTCTTAAGTGCTGCTTTAAGATCTGTCAAGTGTTCAATTTCCACATCATCATTTTTACCTGGACGTAAAATGAAAGCATTGATATTTCCTGAACCATCGAAGATGCCTGGGAAAACTGTAAATTGATCATGATTAATCATTGTAAACACAGTATCCAAGTGCATCATAGCGTGGTTATGTGGGATTTCAACTGCGAGTACTGTATCAAAAGTTGACAATGGGTTTGCAAAAAGTTCTTTTGCGAGAGCTTGAATTGTTTTAGATGAAGTACGTTCAGAAACACCAATTGCTACAGTGTGTTTGTTAAGAACAAGTTCGTCACCACCTTCAATACGTGTTGTATGATTACGATCACGCCAGATTGGAGTGTCTTTAAAACGTGGGTGGTTGGCCATCACATACTCTGTAATCAAAGATTCAGGTTGACGTGCGGGGAAAGTCATTTTATTGATTGTCATCCCTACACCCATAGAAGCTTGTGGGTCACGTGTAAAATAAGCGTTTGGTAATGGGTTAAGATAGAAATGGTTTTCTGCATCTGACCCAGCCATATCACTAAGTACAGTGCGTTGAAGATCCAATTCATTTTTACGAACACCAGCATAGATTTTATCAACCATTGCTTTTGTATCCATACTTGACAAATACTCTGTCAATCCATCAAGTGTACGACCTGGACGATACCCAGCTTCGTGCAAGAGACGAGCTAAGAAATCTTTCTTGACGTTTTCACTTTGGAAAACATCAGCTGCGAGGTCTTCTATATAGACTGTTTCCGCACCATTGTCACGCAAAGTTTGCGCAAAGAAATCGTGTTCCTTCTGTGCAATTTTCAAGTAAGGGATATCATCAAACAAGAGCTGATGCATTGTATCAGGTGTGATGTTTTCTACTTCAGCACCTGGACGATGAAGGAGAACTGATTTAAGTTTCCCGATTTCTGAGTTGACATTGATTGCTTTTTCCATGAGATAAGCATCCTTTCTTAAATAAATCTATATATAAAATTTTGTAAAAGCGCTTTCAACACTCTTAATTATAGTCTAATCTTTTTTTAAATGCAAATCGAACACCATTATAATAATTCGCTTTCATTTTATATTTAATAATAAATATACAAAAAGAAACCAGTAATAGCACGGTTGAGCGTATCAGCTGGTTTCTTTTATAATTTACTTATTTTTCTTTATTTTTTCTAATCTGTTTACTGCGGAGTTGACCGCAGGCAGCATCAATGTCTGTACCGTGCTCTTGGCGCACCACACAGTTGATACCATTTTTCTTGAGCACATCATAAAATTTTGTCGTATCACTTCTTGTTGAACGTTCATATTTTATGTGTTCTGCAACAGGATTATAGGGAATCAAATTGACATAAGAAAGTTTATTTCGCGGCTTAATCAAGTCAGCAAGTTCTTGAGCAATTTCCGGTGTATCATTTTCTCCAGAAAGCATAATATATTCATAAGTTACACGACGGTTTGTTGTTTCAGTATAGTAATCAATAGCTTCAAAAAGCTTTTCGAGTGGAGCACTTCGTGTAATACGCATAAGGCTTGTACGTAAATCATTATTAGGTGCATGTAAAGAGATTGCTAGATTCACTTGTAGATTTTCATTTGCAAATTCTTTGATTTTTGCAGGCATGAAACCACAGGTTGACACTGTAATATGGCGCGCACCAATAGCCAAGCCGTTATCATCATTAATGGTACGTAAAAAATTCATCAAGTTTACATAGTTGTCAAACGGTTCACCGATACCCATAACAACAACATGGGATACACGTTCGTCTAAACCTTTTTCGTCAAAGTACTTTTGCACCAGCATAATTTGTGCGACTATCTCACCTGCTGTGACATCGCGTTCTTTTTTCAAAATACCTGAGGCACAAAAAGTACAACCCATATTACAGCCTACTTGTGTTGTTACACAAACAGATAAGCCATATGACTGACGCATAAGCACTGTTTCAATCATCATCTTGTCGGGCAGCATAAAGAGGTATTTAACTGTACCATCTTCTGATTCTTGCACGACGACCTGTTCTAATGGATTCATAATGAAGTGTTCGTTCAACTTAGCGATGAAATCCTTTGATAAGTTTGTCATTTCTTCAAAAGTTTGGACACGTTTTCTATAGAGCCAATCCCATACCTGCGTTGCACGAAATTTTTTTTCATCATTTTCAATTGCCCAAGCTATAAGTTGATCACGTGTTAGGCCATAAATTGTTTGCTTTTCCATTATATCTCCGATGTTTTAACATAAAATTTTTGCTTCAATATTTTTTATGCATATTATTCAATAATTTTTAGACACATTTATATATTTTGTCTAATTTATTTTTTTGGGACGTTCCCTTATTACAAAATTAGATTTTGATTGAGATTTTTTCTCATTGTTCTCATTCTTTCTTATTTTCTGAGGTTTCTTGTCTGATTTGTCGCGGATTTCAAAAGTTTTTTTCTCATTTTTCTTTTGTTTTTCTTGACTATTACGATTTTTATTACGATTGTTCCGACGACGTGGCTTGTCAAATTTTGGATGACGTGGCTTATCTTCAAACACACGCTCAGAAGTATAGGCTTCATCCTGTGAACGCACGCGACGTAAAACAAAATAGGCACAGCCATAATTACAATACTCATTGATGTAGTCTTCTAGACGGTCTATTTTATTTTCAGACTGCATCTTTTTTCTACTGGTTGAAAAGAAACCTTTTAAACGAAGCTGCTCAAAACCCCAGTCACCCACAATGTAGTCATATTTATCAAAAATATCACTGAAACGTTGTTCTAACTTCTCAGTATCAAAGCCTTCTCGATAATTGTAAACTAAGTGAAAGGTCTTACCACCCACTTTAACAATATCCTTGGTCGCAATAACACGTTCACCTGGAAACCGGTTATAATTTAATTTTGATTCATCAATTTCTTTTGGCACTTCTTCTCCCTTCTTGTTCTTTCTAATTATTTAACATTCCTCATTCATTTGCTCTTATTTCTTTTAAGAAATATGGAAAAAGTATTTCTGGTTTCTTCTGTTCCTTTTAAATAGAGGAAGACACGGTCCACAAATCTAGCGGTATAGTATAACATTACTATACGGTTGGAGCTACAGTAAATTTATTGATATAATAAAACCTCAATTTCAAAATACATCCTTGAGCATTTTGACTGGATAGATCTTACTTATAGGTCAATGTAGCCTGCCTCACTTTGTCGTTAATTTTTCCGCAAAAAAACGCGCAATCACTGGAAATTGCTTCAAATACGAGTGCAAATCATTCAAGTGAAGAATGCGCAATGAATTCATTTTACCATTATAGCACAAAAACTACCGCCAAAGCGGTAGTTTTTGCAATTTTTTCTTCTAGTAACTGCTTATCTTCCTGTAGATCCAAAGCCGCCCATACGTGTAGTTTTAACCACTTCTTCATCTCCATCGGCTACTAAAAAGGGCATAAATACTGCTTGGACAATTCTTTCCCCTTTTTCCAGTACAACTTCAGCTTCGGTAATATTTTTCATTTGAGCAAATATTTCGCCTTCATTTCCTGAATTATTATAGTAATCTCCATCAATAACACCTACGGAGTTAATCAGAATTAAACCTTTTTTACGAGGATTTGATGAGCGGTCGTACAGGTAAAGCACTTCTCCAGCTTGCATATAAGCCTTGAGTCCTGTAGACACGAGTTTGATTTCTCCAGGTTTAATGGTTGTCTTTTCAGCCACAGATAAATCATATCCTGCTGCATGACGAGTTGCTCGTATCGGCAACTCTATTCCTTCATTTTCGTATTTGCTTACAAGTTCAAAGCCACGTGTTTTCATATTTGTTTCCTCACTACTTACTATCTATTTTATAAAAGGCAAAACAAGGAGTACGATAAAGAGAACCACAACCGTAACTCCCGATAAAATGCGATTTTGCATTGGTACAGAATTTTTGAAATATTTCGGTGGAAAAACGGGTGCTAAAAGCAAACCGCCAAGGGCACCACCGACATGAGACCAAATATTTACCGAACTCAAATTAAACAAATTAAAGAAAAGATTTATAACAATCAAAACGGTAAAAGTTTTACCAATCTGCTTAAGCAAAGGATGACCTGTAAAGAAACCAATCCCTGCAATGGCTGCAAAAAGACCAAATATTGATGTTGATGCTCCAGCTGATAAAGTATTAGGCGAGAAGAGGAAAGTTACAGCATTTCCAAATATTCCTGATAAAATATAAATCAAGCTAAAGTTAAGGCTACCAAAAACAGCTTCCACTTGGCGACCGATAAAAAAGAGAGTCAAAGTATTCATCAAAAAGTGCGTCCAGCCAATATGGACAAAAATTGGTGTAACGAGACGCCATATCTGAGTAGGGTCATCAAGAATAGCTGGAGGAAAGAGTGCTCCAGTATTAAAAAGATTGATAGCATTCGTAGCTGCCAATCCATATCTAAAGAATTGATACAACCAAACCATTGTTGTGAGTAACGATAAAATATAAGTCGCTTTATGCTTCATAAAGTCTTTTTTTATCATATTAATGTTCATAAGTAAATATTTCTCCTACCCTAATATCGTGAGGTTCTGGGTCAAAATTTATTTGCTGAAAATCATAACAAACACTCGCTGTTTGTCCTTTGAAGTTAGCCAAATAACGATCATAATATCCCGCGCCAAAACCAATTCGATCGCCTTGATGATTCCATGCCAAACCTGGCACTAAAATCAAATCAGGAATTTCAGCCTGTTTAGACCTAGGTTCTAGTATACCAAATTTTGTCCGTTCTAAGTCATTTTTGTCATATTTTGCAAATATCATTTGGCGATTTTCTAACGTTTTTGGGATAAGAATTTGTTTATTCTCTTGTTCAAACAACAGCTTTAAATCAAATTCAAACTCCTGAGGCATATACAGGGCAACGCTTTTCGCCGCTTTCCACTTCTTAGAATAAAGAAGTTTTTCCAGAATAATTTGACCTTGATGGCTTTTGTCAGCAAAATCAAAACTTTTCAGTAAATTTATCATTTCTTTTCGTATTAGCGCTTTCTTTTCCATACTATATATGTTATCATAAAGCTGTAAGTTTTTTTCAAGTTAACGTTTATGCTTTTGTTACACGCTTTTCGATGATAAGATTTACCAAACTAAAGAAAGGATGTATTCAAATGGCACAAGGAACTGTAAAATGGTTTAACGCTACTAAAGGTTTTGGTTTCATTACTACTGAAGAAGGCAACGATGTATTCGTCCACTTCTCAGCTATCCAAACTGATGGATTCAAAACTCTTGATGAAGGCCAAAAAGTTAACTTTGATCTTGAAGAAGGCCCACGTGGACCTCAAGCAATCAATGTTACTAAATAATTGATAATCAAAGCACCCTAGGGTGCTTTTTCTTTTTGTTCTGACAAAATAATATTATAAAAAAGACAGATAAGCTATTGTTTTATATATATAAAAAGTTTACAATGTATAAAGCAAATAATTTAGGAATATTATGAAAGACTTAACAAGAGGAAATATCCTCAAAGGTTTAATCGCCTTCACACTCCCCCTACTTTTAGGAAACTTTTTTCAAGTTCTCTATAACACCGCAGATACCCTCATCGTTGGACAAACTTTAGGTAAAAATGCTTTGGCCTCCGTTGGTGCCACTGGATCGATTAACTTTTTAATCGTTGGTTTTGCCCAAGGTATGACCGCTGGCTTAACGATTATCACAGCTCAACGGTTTGGTGCCAAAGATGCGCATGCCGTTAAAAAGTCCTTTATAACCGGACTTTATTTCACGATAGCTATTTCCCTTCTTCTTAGCCTCCTGTCTGTCATCTTTGTCGGACAACTCCTGCAGCTTATGCAGACACCCGCTGAAATATACGAAGGGGCACATACCTTTTTAAGTATTATGTTGGGCGGTCTTACAGCAACAACTCTTTACGCTTACTATTCAAATGCGTTGCGCGCTTTAGGCGATTCTAAAACTCCACTCTATGCGCTCATTGTTGCTAGTATTTTGAATATTGGTTTTGAGTATTTTGCCATCCTTGTTCTACATTTAGGTTTAGCTGGTGCGAGTGCTGCGACTATTTTGGCTCAATGTATCTCCGTCCTTTATCTGGTTTTACATATTAAACGGAAAGTTCCGGAGCTACACCTTAACCGCAAACTGCTCCTCTATGATGTTAAAGAAATTCGTGAACACGCGCGTCTCAGTATCCCGATGGGTTTCCAATCCAGTATCATCGCTATTGGATCTATTACTTTGCAAGTTGCCCTCAATACGATGGGCACAAATGCTGTCGCCACACAGGCAATCGTCTCTAAAATAGATCAAATTGCAATGCTGCCGATGATGTCGATTGGCTTAGCTATGGCTACCTTTGGTGCGCAAAACTATGGGGCTAGACAGTACCGACGTATTAATCAAGGGCTTTTTCGAGCTCTACTCATCGCTGTTGCTTGGGCTATTGGCTTTGCAGTGGTGTTGATTAGCTTGAATTACTACTTCACGACCGCTTTTATCTCTCCAAGTCAAACAGCTGTAATTGATATGGCACGGCATTACTATGTGGTTAACGGAAGTTTCTACTGGCTTCTCGCCATACTCTTTGTTACTCGCTCAACATTACAAGGTTTAGGTAATGCTCGAATACCAACCATTTGTGGTGT
The DNA here is from genome assembly GCF_016027715.1 of Lactococcus garvieae. NCBI lineage: Bacteria > Bacillati > Bacillota > Bacilli > Lactobacillales > Streptococcaceae > Lactococcus > Lactococcus garvieae. Next base: position 1,856,716 of record NZ_CP065691.1, on the reverse strand, counting down.
AATGGAACTGCTCATGCGTGCAGCAGTCGCGATTATTGGGGTTAGCCTGCTAGATTATACCGTAATCATTTCCTCTAATCCCGCTGCTTGGATTGGTTCCACAGCTATTCTAATTCCTACTACTATTCGAATGGTTCGTCGCTTTAGTCAAGAAAATACAGAAGAAAAAATCGTTCTTAATTGAACGATTTTTTGTATTAGTTTTTATCTAATTCTTGATAGAGAAGTTTTTGTGCTACTGTTGGGTTAGCTTGTCCTTTTGTAGCTTTCATCAATTGACCAACCAAAGCTTTAGCTGCATTCTCCTTACCTCCACGGTAATCAGATACAGATTGCTCATTTTTGGCGAATACTTCATGAATAATTGGCAAAAGTACTGCAGGATCAGAAATTTGAACTAATCCAGCTTTCTTAACAAACTCTTCAGCAGATCCGCCATTTTTGGCTAATTCAAGGAAAACTTTCTTGGCGATTTTTGATGAAATTGTTCCATCTGCAATCAAACGCAACATTTCTGTTAAGTTTTCTGGGGTCAGCTTGATCTCTTTGAGTTCAAGATGTGCTGTATTCAAGTACTGAGCAACTTCACCTTGGAGCCAGTTAGAGACTAACTTGGCATCCCCACCCAATTTAACTGCAGCTTCAAAAAAGTCTGAAACATCCTTAGAGCTTGTCAATTGACGGGCATCATATTCACTGAGTCCCATTTGTTCCACATAACGTACACGACGTGCTGCCGCAAATTCTGGAAGTTCAGTACGAACTTCATCAATCCATTCATCTGAAATTTCAATACGAGGCAAGTCCGGTTCTGGGAAGTAACGATAATCAGAAGCCCCTTCTTTAACACGCATCAAAATAGTTTCTCCAGTCTTATCATCGAAACGTCGTGTTTCTTGACGGATTTCACCACCTGCACGAAGGATTTTTGCTTGACGGTCAATCTCAAAAGCTAAAGCTTTCTTAACATTACTGAAAGAATTCATGTTTTTAACTTCTGTTTTAACGCCAAACTCTTCTTGACCATAAGGACGCAAAGAGATATTCGCATCACAACGCATTGAACCCTCTTCCATCTTCACATCAGAAATTCCTGTATAAAGAATCAACTCACGTAAAGCAGTTAAGTAAGCATAAGCCTCTTCCGCACTACGCATATCTGGCTCTGAAACGATTTCGATTAAGGGAACACCTTGACGATTTAAGTCAACATAAGAGTAGCCATCTGTACCATGAGTATTTTTTCCTGCATCTTCCTCAATATGCGCACGCTCAATGCGAACAGTTGATTTTGTTCCATCTTCGAGTTCAATTTCGATAGAACCATTATAGCCGATAGGTTCATCTGCTTGAGAAATTTGATAAGCTTTTGGATTATCAGGATAAAAGTAATTCTTACGGTCAAAATGCATGCTCTTTTGAATCGACATATTCATAGCAAGAGAAGCTTTCATACCGGCAACCACAACACCTTTATTCAATGTAGGGAGAACACCTGGCATTCCCCAGTCAATCACATTTGTATTGACATTCGGCTCAGAGCCAAATTCAGCTGGAGTTGGGCTGTAAATTTTTGAGTTCGTATTTAGCTCAACGTGGACTTCAAGTCCAATGACTGTTTCAAAATTCATCTTATTTTGCCCCTCCTTCTGTAAAGATTATTGGTTTTTTCTTATGATGGTCAGTAGTTGCTTCAAAAGCTGCTGCTACTTGGTAAATTGTTTCTTCATCATAACGTTTACCAATCAATTGCATGCCCACAGGTAATCCCTCAACGTATCCAGCAGGAATCGAAATACCTGGCAAGCCTGCAAGATTCACTGGAATTGTCAAAATATCTGAAAGATACATTTGTACAGGGTCTTTTGATTTTTCATCAAAACCAAAAGCAACCGTTGGTGCTGTTGGGCCAAGAATCAAGTCATAGTCTGCAAATACTTTATTAAAATCATCAATAATCAAGCTACGCACTTGACCTGCTTTTTTAAAGTGTTTGTCATAAGCACCTGCAGATAAACTAAATGTACCCAGCATGATTCGACGTTTAACCTCATCACCAAAACCTTCTGAACGAGACTTAACATAAACATCTTCAAGATTTTCAATATTGTCTGCACGATAGCCATAGCGAATACCATCAAAACGTTGGAGGTTTGAGCTGGCTTCGGATGAAGCAATAATATAGTAAACTGCTACACCATACTTGCTGTGAGGCAAACTTACTTCTTCAACAATGGCACCTAAAGATTCCAAATGTTTTGCAGCAGTCATGATTTGCTCTTTCACTGCTGGATCGATTCCTTCTCCAAAGTATTCTTTAGGCAAAGCAATCTTCATCCCCTTGATGTCTTGACCAATTTTTGAAGTAAAATCAGGTACAGCAATTTCTGAACTTGTTGCATCTTTAGCATCAGCGCCTGAGATAACATTCAGAAGTTGTGCATTTTCTTCAACAGTAGATGCAAAAGGCCCAATTTGGTCTAGTGAGCTTGAAAAAGCAATTAAACCATAACGTGAGACACGACCATACGTTGGTTTCAAACCAACAATACCACTAAATGAAGCAGGTTGGCGTATTGAACCACCTGTATCAGAACCTAATGAAAGTCGTACTTGCCCACTCGCAACCGCACTTGCTGAACCTGATGATGAGCCCCCTGGAACTTTGGTTTGGTCCCAAGCATTATGTGTTGGCTTAATAGAGGAAGTTTCTCCAGAACCACCCATCGCAAATTCATCCATATTAGCCTTACCAATAATTACCATACCATTATCATAAAGCTTTTCAACTACAGTTGCATCATAAGGGGGAACAAAACCTGAGAGTATCTTGCTAGCGGCTGTTGTTTCAATGTCCTTAGTAACAATATTATCTTTCACAGCCAAAGGAATACCATCTGTTAATTTAGACGCATCAATACCACGCGCATCAATAGCTGCTGCTTGAGCTAAAGCTTTTTCGTCTAAAACAGAAATAAAGCTTCCCATTGCTGCCTCACGAGCGTTAACATCTTCAAGTGTAGCACGTGTCAGTTCAACGGCTGAGACTTCTTTATTAACTAAGAGTTCATGCAGTTCTTTAATTGTTTTATCGTTCAATGACATTATGCGTCACCTCCATCAGCTAACATTGCTGGTACCTTAATAAAGCCATCTTGCTTGGTTGGTACATTCCGCATTAAATCTTCACGGTTATCTCCCGCCACAGCTATATCTTCACGCATACGATTGAGATTATCCGCAACACTCATTGTGAATTCTACACCGTCGGTATTTACTTCTTCTAACTGCTCTACCATCTCAATAATTTTATCTAATTGATCTGTCACAGTGTCGAGTTCATTTTCCGCAAATTTGAGCTTGGACAAAGTTGCCACATGCTCCACTTGTTCTTTAGTAATCTTGCTCATGTTATTTTCCCTAACTATTAAAGATTTTCATTTTCAATTATAGCAAAATTCTTGAAAAACTGATACAGCTAGGCGTTACTGCACACTTGTACGGTATATCAAGAAAAGTAATAACTTCATAAAAGAATATATAAAAAAGCTTCCTTCACAGAAGCTTTTGCCCATCTTTTTTTAGAAATTACGGCCCTCAAGTTTTGTAAACAAACCTTGATTGAGAACTTTGAGGTAAGTACCTTTCATTCCCAATGAACGACTTTCGATAACCCCTGCAGACTCGAGTTTACGAAGTGCGTTAACGATAACTGAGCGTGTAATACCAATCTTGTCAGCGATAACTGAAGCAATAACATGTCCCTCTTCACCATCAAGTTCCTCAAGTATTGCTTTAACAGCTTTCATTTCTGAGTAAGAAAGGGTGTTAACAGCCATATTTGCCATAGTGTCTTTACGAATGTTTTCTTCCATTTGTTCAAGCTTAAGATTAGAAAGTTGTACACCGATAACTGTAGTTGCAAGTTCGGCAAGAACTAAATCATCATCATTAAATTTTCCATCTGTACGCCAGAGAATAAATGTTCCCAAACGCATACCACTACCATAGATAGGAGCGCAAGTTGTCAAACCATTTGGATATTCCCCTAAAAGTTCGGCAGGAAATACTGATAAAGGCTCGTTGATTGTGATGTTTGCTAGTGTATCATAGATACGAATAGCCGCACGTGCATAATCTTCTGGTAATTGTTTTTGCACATGGAAAAGCTCATTAACACGATCGTTGTTAATCTCATATGGCAATGAAAAGCCCAAAAGCTTCCCTTTTGTATCAATAATACAAGCATTACAATCAATAACGTTGGCTAAACGCTCCGTCATGTTATCGTAGGGTAACTCCTGCTTTAAATCAGTCACACCATCTTGTAGAACTGACGTAATTTTGCGGGTTTTTTCTAATAATGTAGCCACGGTTTTCTCCTATTATATTATTTTCTAAATAAACTCTTAACAGATTATAGCACAAAAAAATTCAAAAAACAACAGGAATAGTCAGAAAATTCGCTTTTTTCATTATAATAAAACAAGATATACATTTATGTATATCTTATTTCTTTTTATATACAGAAAATTGACTAATATTACCAACGTCAGTTTTTTGATAAGAAGCTTTAAGTGTCTCTTGTACAGAAGACGAAAGGTTTTGTCCGCTTTGAACAATCACATACTTGTCCTTAGCATTCGCAAAGACGAGGTCAAAATTCTGATGGAAGCCAATAGGATAGTAACTTGGGAAACTATCTAAACTTGCGACACGATGAGAACGTAAATTAATATTTTTATTCGCTGCTATTGCTAGCACTTTATCATCTGTCGTCGTGTCTGACTTCACATATTGAGCAATTTGTTGTTCCTCTGAAAAGACTTGACGGTTCATCCACTGCGAAACAAGAGGTGCACCCACCACGAATAATAAAGCTAAAATCGGTGCAAAGAGTTTTGCTCTCATATAGCTTTTGAATATATTTTGACGTTGATCTACTGCATCTTGTAAAGTATCACTAACAAAGAGTAAGAGCAAAGGCAAGATCGCCAGCAAGTTTGAGCTCTCAAACACCTGTGAGAATACCACGAAAGCGAGCACTATAATAGAACCAATCAGCAATAAAACTTGCCAAATAAAGGTTTGACCTGCTTTTTGAATATTTCTTACACCATGAACAAAGTTAGCAGCTAATCCAAAGACTAAGAGAAAGACTACAGCTTTCAGAAGAGTCATCCAGAAACTTCCTGAGAAGCCGAGAGTTGTAAGTGGAATAATCACTGACTGCTCTACAGATGTGTACAATACCTGAGCATTTAAGGAATAAAAAGCCACGCTATACCCCACGAGCATTACGCCTAGTATAATAGCAAGTAATTGGTAAAAACCACGGCCAATTCTTTTATTTTGAATGTTAAAGATAAGCAAAGCAAGCATCGAAAGAAGCCAAAGAACAGTCATTATCGGTGATATAACTAGGACAAGAGCCCCAGACATCCCAAAGAAGATAAAGGATTCATCTCGGCTGTCTTGACGTAGATATCGGTCTAAAAACTGCAAGGCCCATAGAGCAAAAGGCAAGGCAAGTAAAGTAGGAGCTGTTCCTCCTTGCGCTAATCCGGCAATTGCAACCAAAGTAAATGCGGTAGTGATACGCGCAGCCAAGCGGCTACGTGTGCGTTGTGAAATCAAGCGATAAACTTGTACACCACTCATTAGCAAGGCAAGAAGTTGGATAAGATAAAGCACCCATGTAGTCTGACCAAAATGTCCCACCCAATTAATCAAATAGAAGATGACACCACCAGTACCCCAAAAATCATTGTAAGGGACCATACCGGCTTGCATAGCCATCCCAGAGTAGAGATATTGAGACTGCACTCCCACAGGTTGTAAGTTGAAAAGGGGGAAAGCATAGAAAGTCAAACTAAGCAGCAAAGAAACTAACGAAATAAAAGACCAATCTGCCAGTAAAAGTCTAGGTGTCTTTTCTCGAGTAGGTTTAAAATCAGTTTCGATTTTACTCCGACGGGAATAAGCGCCGTGTTCTTCAATAGAATCAACAGCTTCTTCTTCAATCATCGTTTCATCAAATTCTTCAGATTGTTCATTTAATTTTTTCTGTACACGTCTCGATGAACGTGAGCCATATCTTTTATTCATGCATATTTCCTTCAAAGAGTAATCACTAAATTATAACAAAATTTTCCACAGTACTCAATCTTCTCAAAAATATCGGAATAAAATACGTCATATTTGCATCTTAATGCAATAAAAAAAAGAGGCAACAGCCCCTGTTTTATCAATAAACTTCGTCGTCTTGATTTTCCATGAAATTATTGAAAACTTCTTCAATCATATCCCATTCTGCATCTGAGTCTTCTGGGATTGGTTGTAAGTCACCTTCAGTACCATCTTCATTTTGTGTAAATGAATAGGCTTGGATTTCAACTTCACCGTTATCGTCTTCTGCACCATCAACAGGCATAACAAGCACGTAGTTTTTTCCAAATTCTTCTTGACCATCAATAGTAATCAAAATCTCGAAAAGACTTTCGCTACCATTATCATCAATTAGAGTGATAAAACGGTCTTCATGTTCATGATCATGTGTATGTTCTGACATAATATTTCCTACTTCTAAAATAATTTGTGCGCATCCAGATAATTTTGTAATATCAGGACTGCTGCGAGTTTATCAATTGATTTCTTCCGGTCCTTACGACGGACACCTCCATCAATTAATACCTTTTCTGCTTGCATAGTTGTCAAGCGTTCATCTTGGTATTCTACGGCAACACCAAACTTTGCGGAGATTTTCTCACCGTAGCTTCGTGAGGCTTCTGCCCGAATACCTTCATCATTATTCATATGTTTGGGTAAACCCAGTACGATTTTTGAGGGCTTATATTCCTCAATAAGTTCCGCTAAACGGTTAAAACCAAAATCTCCAGAATCACTGTCAATTTTTATTGTTTCAACAGGTTGTGCCGTCATACCAAGTAAATCGCTAACAGCGATACCCACTGTTTTCGTACCGACATCAAGCCCTAAAATTCTACTGTACATTAGAGTTGCACACCATGTGCTTTCAAGTATTCTTTAATCAATTCTTCAACAATATCATCGCGGTCAAAACGACGGATTTTGTTACGCGCATCATCATGGCGTGGAATATATGCTGGATCTCCTGACAAGACATACCCTACCATTTGGTTGATAGGATTGTAGCCTTTAGCATCAAGCGCACGATAAACATTTACAAGTGTTTCGCCGATTTCTTTCTTACTTGAATCATCAAATTCAAAGCGGACTGTTTCATCTGTAAAACTCATAATCTGTACCTCCTTTGGGATAGGTTCAAGCAATTTGCTTAAAAATCCTTTTAATTAATTTTTTCTAATAATGCTCTTTAATTATACATTATTTCTGCTACTAATTCAATCTATTTCGACTATTGCTTCAATGAAAGACGAGGTGATATTTATTTTCTTCACCCTTTAAATTCAAGAGACACCTCTCTTAAATTGTCTAAATTTTAAGGTAAAATATTGCCTGCTGAGATATACAAATCATACCATTCCTCACGGCTCAAGATAAGGTCACTTGCATCTGTAACTTCCTTAATTCGACTTTCGGTCATTGTACCAATGATAGTCTGCATATTAGCTGGGTGACGATTAATCCAAGCAATTGCAACACCAGAAGGAGTTACACCATATTTCTCAGCATAGAATTCTAATTTTTTATTTAGATCTGGAAATTTTTCATTGCCCACAAATGGCCCATCAAAATAACCATGCTGGAAAGGCGACCAAGCTTGTATCGTCATTTTGTTAATTCGTGAATACTCTAAGACAGAACCATCTTGCATATGACTGGCTTGGTTAGGAATATTAACATTCAGACCCGCATCTATCATTTCTGTGTGCTTGAGTCCAAACTGCAATTGATTAAAGAGTAAAGGTTGTTTCACTGCTGTTTTTAATAATTCAACTTGCATCGGGTTTTGGTTGGAGACGCCAAAATATCGAACTTTTCCTGATTTTTCCAACTCATAAAACGCCTCTGCAACCTCTGAAGGCTCCATCAGCGTATCTGGCCGATGTAGAAGCAAAGTATCCAAGTAGTCGGTCTTCAAGCGCTGCAAGGAGCCTTCCACAGACTGGATGATATGCTTCTTAGAGAAGTCAAAGGCCACGCCAGGCCGAATTGAACATTTTGACTGTAAATAAATATCTTCTCGTCTAATTGACGTTTGTGCTAAAGCTTCCGCAAAAACAGTTTCACACTTACCTCCACCATAGATATCCGCATGGTCAAAGAAATTAATCCCGTTCTCATAAGCTGTTTCAATCACTTTAACAGGATTTTTTCCGGGTTCAACAATACGCATACAACCTAAAATTATTTGGGATGCTTGCATATCAGCAATCTGAATTTTTTTCATAAATAAAGGCTCCTCTTCATTTTACAATAATCTCATTATATCACAATAAAAGTAAACGCTTTATATTTATAAAATATTTGTACCACTTTGTAAATCTTATTTTAAAGTATAAAAAAACCTACCCTAAGGTAGGTATCTTTTTTACAATTAAACTGTAAGTGAAGCACGTCCTTTACGACGACGAGCTGCAAGTACACGACGTCCGTTTTTAGTTGCCATACGTGCACGGAATCCGTGAGTAGTCTTACGAGGTTTTTTATGTGGTTGGTAAGTACGTTTCATTTGTTAAATCCCTGGGCTACTTCACTTGGGAAAGTAGCTCCACCGTTCTTGCGGTGTTCCTTTCTTTCATTTCTGTGCTTAAAGCATACTAAAATATTCTACAACAAATCATCACAAATGTCAAATTTCTTTTGTAACTGTGATATATCGATTGTATTCATTGCCTTCAGAATGGCTTGAAACACCTTTTTCTTTCGAAATAATAGTGTGTACAATTTTACGCTCATTGGATTGCAAGTCGTTAATATAAACTGTTTCACCCGCGCGCGCACGCTCTGCTGCACGATGTGCCAAACTTGTAATGTAGGCCTTACGTTTTTCATGGTAATCCCCAACATTGACCGCAATGTTTACTCGAGTGCTTAAGATACTATTGGCATAAGCTTTAGCCAATGTCTGTAAACTTTGCAAAATTTTACCATGTTTACCAATTAGTAAAGCATCTTGGTTTGAGTTCAGATTGAAAACAATCAGTGTACCCTCTTTTACAACCTTAACAGTGATCGCAATCCCCATTTCAGAAGTAATATTTTTTAAATAAGTTGATATCTTATTTGCAAAGTCTAATTCTTCATCGGTTAGTTCTAGAGGCAATGCCTTCGCCTTTTGTTGTACTTTTTCTGGAAGCTCAATATCCTCAACAACAGGTTCTTTACTTTGCGCTAAGTCTGCTTTAACTTCTTCGATAATAACTTCACGCTCTTCGGCTGTCAATTCACCTTGCTGCTCTTTTTCCGCTGCACGTACAGCCTTAACAATTTGGCTGAGCTCAAGTGTCGCTTCCATTGCAGATTGTGCTTTAGGAACACCAAGGTTAACATCTGCAATACCACGCTCTGCCAATCGATCAGCTTTACGGATTGTTTCTTCCTTGATTTCTTCTATGTCTACAAGAGCACGCTTTTTCCCAAAACCTAAAAAGCCACGCTTTTCTTTTTGTTTGACATGAATATGTACATTTTCACGCTTTACACCCAGTCGATATAATCCGCGATCTATTGCTTCTTCAACTGTTTTCCCAGTAAAAATAGTCATGATTTAATACTCCTATCTCCTGATTTTACTTTTTATTTTTCAAAGCCTTCTTCAATGCTTTTTCACGTGCTTTCACCTTATCTTTTTCAGCTTGAGCCTTAGCTTCACGCGCTGCTATTATCTTGAAAGGATTAGCAATAAGCATAGTTTGCAATACTTGGAAACCATTTGAAACTACCCAGTAAAGGGCAACACCGCTGGCAACATTGATAGCAAATACAAAAATCATTATTGGCATAGCAAAGGTCATTGTACTGGTCATTGCATTTTTTTCAGGTGCAGATTTCATTGTCAACCATGAGCTTGCAAAAGTGAATAAAGCAGCCAAAATTGGCAAGACGAAAGTCGGATCTTTATCCCCAATATTAAACCACAAGAAGGTTCCGTGTTTTAAGAAATCAACCCGTGTCAATGCTTGATATAAAGCCCATAATATTGGCATTTGAACCAAAAGTGGTAAGCATCCTGCATAAGGGTTCACCTTATTTTTAGCGTAAAGTTCTTGAGTCTCTTCTTGGACCTTACGGCGAGAGTCTGCATCTTTACCAGGATATTTCGCTTGTATTTTTTTAATTTCAGGTTGGACTTCCTGCATTTTTTGGCTTGACTTAATTTGAATATTCATCAAAGGCAAAAGTGCCGCACGAATAATCAAGGTAAATAAAATAATACCAACGGCTGTCATGCCACCAAATGACAAGAAACGAATAACCTGGGCAAATCCATAAACTATTTGTTCCCAAAAGTTAGTGGAATGTTGTGTGACCTCAGAACGCCCACAAGCAGCCAATAAGAGTAAAGAAGCACTTGCCATAGAAAGCAAAGTTATTTTCTTTTTCAATTCTTTTCTCCATCTTTATAAATTTTAGATAATTTCAATACGTGTTTGAGATTTCTTTTTACTTCTTCAAAACTGAGTTTTTCTACGCCTGGTCTGGCAATCACTACGAAATCTTCATTTTCTAGATACAATGAAAATTCAGCTATTGCATGTCGAATCAAGCGCTTCACACGATTTCTTGTAACAGCATTTCCTATTTTTTTACTTACTGAAATTCCGGTACGAAAATGCTGCTGATCAGTATCAAGCTTATATACGACAAATTTCTTATTGGCAAAGCTATTTTTCGCTAAAAATATTTGTTCAAAGTCTTTCGAGCGTTTTACACGATAGGTCTTTTTTATAGCCAAGCCACTCTCTCCCATACTAAAAATTATCTCCATTATTTTAACACAAAGTAGCGTAAAAGTCATCTTTTTTTATGAAAGCGCTTATAAAAACGGTGTTTTGTATTGCATATTGTTATCATGAAAGTCATATACATGTTAGAATAAAAGTAATAAAAGATAGAAGTAGTACAAGAGCCTACCAAGTGAGCTTCATTTCGCTTCCCTAGACATATTGGCTCCAAGAATCAATCCCCTTTGATTCCCGACTACTCCTTTTCCTCCCCACACATTTGTTGGCTCTTGTGGGGAGGTTTTTTGTGAAAAATAAAAAATTAATGGGAGCAGAAACAGAATGGAATATCAGTTAAATGGAACACTTACCGAGGCCGATTTTTTGGCGATGCATATGCTTAATTCTAAAAAATATCGAGCGCTTCTTCTTATAATTTTCAATATATACATTTTAATACACTTTGTCAGGTTTTTTATCTCTACCTCTTTATCAATCTCCATTGGAGCCAGTTTCCTTCTTTTACCTCTACTTGTTGGTTTTAATTTTATAGTTTACTTTCTACTAAAATATGTTTTGAAAATAAATAGTAGAAAAGTCTATAAAAGTGGAAAAATCAATATTTTACCACGAGAAATTCATATCAACAATCGAGAGCTTCAACAAAAAACAGATATTTCTTTACTGACACTAACCCCCGAATTGATATATAAAGTGAGTTATAATACCTCTGCAATTTATATCTATCCCTCAATTAATCAAGCAATATTTTTGCAGAAAAAAGGGTTAAAAAATGAAGATTGGGCAGAATTTCAAGACTTCATAAAACAAAATTGGGATCCTCAAAATATCCGATAGACTTAAAGAAAGTGGGCTTCATCCTAATTTTTTTACTCTATTTTTGATATAATAGTGCGATGAAAAAAAGTAAAAAAGGAACCCTAACTATTTGGATTACCAGTATCGTTATTTTATTACTTCTTGTTGATATAGGAGTCACTTATTATTTTTATAATATTGCCTATGTCCGAGATGAGACACCGGTTAGTCAAGTGAAATCTACAAGTAAGAACTATTCTCTTGTTACTCAATTTGATAAACTAGAAAAAGAAAATCTGACATTAAACAACGATGGCTTAAAACTTAAAGCTTGGTATGTGCCAGCTGAAAAGAAAACCAATAAGACGGTAATCGTCGTGCATGGTTTCCGCCAAAATAAGGAAGCTATGCGCCAATATGCTCAACTTTTTCATGAGCTCGGTTACAACGTACTCATGCCAGACAATCGGGCCGCAGGTGAGTCTGAGGGTCAACTGATTACCTATGGTTATTCTGATAAAAAAGATATTATCGCTTGGGCAAAAAGAATAACACAAGAAAAGCCGCAGATTAATATTACTTTATTTGGGCTTTCTATGGGGGCTGCCACGGTTATGATGGCATCAAGCCAAGAGGATCTACCAAGTTCTGTCAATAGCATTATCGAAGATTGTGGCTACAGTGACGTTTGGTCTGAGATAACCTATCAGGCGAAGTCAGCTTACAGTATACCTCCATTTCCGCTTGTTTACAGCCTTTCAGCTATGAATAAAGTACGTCAAGGATGGTTCATAAAAGAAGCAAGCGCAACCCAAGCCCTTTCGAAAGATAAACTCCCTATACTCCTTATCCATGGTGATGCGGATACTTATGTACCAACATCGATGATCTATGATAATTTTAAAGCAGTGAAGGATGGAACCCCTAAAGAAATGCTCCTCGTAAAAGGGGCAGCTCATGCTAAGTCTTTTGAAACTGATCCTGAACTTTACCGACGTACTGTTACAACTTTCATGAAAAAATACAATGGACTATAAGCTCTAAGAACACCTCTTGTTGGCCACAGTTTTTCCTTGCATTCCACTTCGTAAAATGGTATTATATTAAAGTACTGCTAAGCGGAAGTGGCGGAATTGGCAGACGCGCAGGATTAAGGATCCTGTGGCCTATCTTGGCTGTGCGGGTTCAAGTCCCGCCTTCCGCATATTATTTAAACGTCTAGTTGATAGGCGTTTTTTTATACCTCGTCTGCTTCAAAAACATGTACAAAAATGGTATAATAATGACATCGAGAAAATATATATTCGCAATAATTAAGACACGTAAGTCTTGAAATAAGGAGATAATAAACGACGATGATGAATATGCAAAACATGATGAAGCAAGCACAAAAATTGCAAAAGCAAATGCAAGCTTCACAAGAAGAGATTGCTAATACTACTTTTGTAGGTAAATCAGCACAAGACTTAGTTCTTGCTGAATTTTCTGGTGATCGTAAACTGACTAATTTGACAATCAAGACAGATGTTATTGATCCTGAAGACCCTGAAACTTTGCAAGACTTGGTTGCAGATGCTGTAAATGATGCGCTGTCTCAAATTGAAAAAACAACTGAACAAAAACTTGGTAAGTTCTCCAAAGGACTACCATTCTAAATTTAAAAAGCCTAAAAGGCTTTTTCTTTAACATCAAAATATAAAAAACGCGAAATTATTTCGCGTTTTTTATTATTTTGTGTATTCTTCAACGAGTGCTACAACTTCTTCCATTGTTGCACATTCTGTAAGAGCTTTGTTTGAAAGTTCTTCCATCTTAGTTGAGTCCAAACGTTTCATCAATGAACGTGTTTGGAGAACTGATGTTGCTGACATTGAGAATTCATCAAGCCCGATACCCATGAGAAGTGGAACGGCAGTTTGGTCGCCGGCCATTTCACCACACATACCAGCCCATTTACCTTCTGCGTGAGCAGCTTTAACAACATTGTTGATAAGGCGAAGGATTGATGGGTTGTAAGGTTGGTAGAGGTATGATACTTGTTCGTTCATACGGTCTGCAGCCATTGTGTATTGGATCAAATCGTTTGTACCAATTGAGAAGAAGTCTACTTCTTTCGCGAATTGGTCAGCCATCATTGCTGCAGCTGGAATTTCGATCATAATACCTACTTCGATACCTTCAGCTACTGGAACACCTTCAGCGATCAGTTTAGCTTTTTCTTCGTCATAGATTTTCTTAGCAGCACGGAATTCTGTAACCAATGCAACCATTGGGAACATAATACGGAGTGTACCATGAACAGATGCACGAAGAAGCGCACGAAGTTGAGTACGGAACATTGCATCACCACTTGTAGAAAGTGAGATACGCAAAGCGCGCCATCCAAGGAACGGGTTCATTTCTTCTGGCAAATCAAAGTATGGTAATGTTTTATCACCACCGATATCCATAGTACGGACAACAACGGGTTTACCATTCATACCTTCAAGAACTGCTTTGTAAGCTTGGTATTGATCTTCTTCAGTTGGGAAGTCTTGGGCGTCCATATAGAGGAATTCTGTACGGTAAAGTCCAACCGCTTCTGCACCATTATCGTTTACACCCTCAACATCTTTAGGTGTACCGATATTGGCAGCCAACTCAAAATGCTTACCATCAGCTGTAACAGTTTCTGCATCTTTGAGGGCAGCCCATTCAGCTTTTTGAGCAGCATAAGCTTCACCAGCTGCGTGGAATTCACTTTGTTGTTCTGATGTTGGGTCAAGTACAACTTCACCAGTCAAGCCTGAAACTGCCATAAGTTGACCTTCAGTAACAAGTTCAGTGATATTGTTTGTACCCAATACAGCAGGAATTTCAAGTGTACGTGCCATAATCGCTGAGTGAGAAGTACGTCCACCGATGTTTGTAACAAAGGCTTTTACATATTTCTTATCAAGCTGTGCTGTATCTGATGGAGTTAAATCTTCCGCAACAATGATAACTTCTTCGTTGATCAATGCTGGACTTGGTAATTTAACACCAAGAAGGTTTGCCATTACACGTTTTGTAACGTCTTTAATATCGGCAGCACGTTCTTGCATGTAAGCATTGTCTTCCATACCTTCAAAGATAGCGATGAACATGTCAGTGATTTCTTTGAGGGCAGCTTCAGCATTAACTTTTTTAGATTCAATAGTAGCTTTGATTTGAGCGGTCATATCTGGGTCTGCAAGAACCATCATGTGTGCGTCAAATACGGCTGCGGCTTCTTCTCCGAGGCTATCTACTGCTTTATCTTTAATGATTTGAAGCTCGCTTTGAGCGGCAGCAAGAGCTGCATCAAGACGAGCTTCTTCATTTTCGATATTCTCAACAGTGACTGTCTCAAATGACAAGTCAGGTTGAACAAGCAAGTATGCCTTCGCTACGGCTACACCTGATGATGCAGCGATACCTTTAAGCATAGATGTCATTATTCAGCAAGACCTTCCTTAACCATTGTTTCAGCGATTGTGCTCAAAGCGTCTTCAGCGTCAGCACCTTCAGCAGTGATAGTAACATCAGCACCTTGACCAACACCGAGTGACATAACACCCATGATTGATTTAAGGTTTACAGATTTACCTTTATATTCAAGGTTAATTTCTGAAGTGAATTTAGAAGCTGTTTGAACAAGCAATGTAGCTGGACGTGCGTGGATACCAGTTTCTGCAACGATGTGGAATTCTTTAGATGCCATTTTTGGAATCTCCTTATTTCAATTTTTATTCGATAATGCCTTTTTATTCAGCATATCTATACTTCAACATTATACTACAAAGTGAAAAGGTTTGCAATAATTTTTTCATTAAATTATCCTTATCATTCTGTCTTCCTCACTTTAAAGCCTAGACTTCTTGTGATTCTGCCTTATAAATTTCATGTACCAAGGCATAGGTTTTTTCCCATCCCAAACAAGCATCTGTGATTGACTTCCCAAAGACCTCGGGGCTGTCTTGACGGCCATCTTCGAGATAAGATTCAATCATAAAGCCGCGAACATACCGATGAATTTTCTCATCCCAGTCACGATTAACTAAGGTCTGGCGGACAATTCTAATCTGCTCCATGTATTTCTTGCCAGAATTGTCATGGTTAGCATCAACGATAATAAATGGATTTTCTAGACCCATTTTCTCATAGTTTTCAATGACTTCTTGCAAGTTGTCGGTATAGTAGTTTGGGATATTCTTTCCATGCTCGTCTTGCCCGCCCCGTAAGATTGCATGAGCCAATGGATTGCCTGGAGTTTGTACTTCTGCCCGTCCAAAGAGAAAGTCTTGCTCGTGTTGTGCCGCGTATATTCCGTTGAGCATGACTTTAATATTACCAGAAGTTGGATTTTTCATCCCCGTGGGTGCATCTATACCTGAGGCCACAAAACGATGTTGTTGGTTTTCAACAGACCGTGCACCCACAGCATAGTAAGAAACCAAGTCATCAACCAAGGGAAGATTTTCGGGATAAAGCATTTCATCTGCAGTTGTCAGCCCTGTTTGCGTAATTACTTTATAATGCAAATCACGAACCATTTTTATCCCATTAATTAAATCTGCCTTCCCCGAAGCATCGGGCTGGTGAATAATTCCTTTATACCCATCTCCGTTTGTTCGTGGTTTGGCCGTATAAACACGCATTACCATAAATATTTTATCTTTAACTTCTTCTTGAAGTTTTGCTAGCCGATGTGCGTATTCAAGTACAGCTTCTTCATTGTCAGAGGAACAAGGACCGATGATAAGCAAGAGCCTCTGATCATCACCTTTGATAATTGATTCTAACTCCTTGTCTCTAGCTTGTTTTCTTTGATATTGTTCACTATTAAGGTGTCCTAACATCTTAACCGCATCGACATTTATCTCTGGGCTTATTATTTTGAAAGACATCTTTCTCCTTTCAATTTATTATTTATCAAATCACAAAAATGAAACACCCTAACTTAGGGTGTTTCATCTATTTTATCACTTTTTTGTCTAAGCTGTATGAACGCGACCATGACAGTTCTTGTATTTCTTACCTGAACCGCAAGGGCATTGGTCATTACGGCCTACGTGACTGAAATCAATTCCTTCTGATGAAGCTTGGCTCACATTTGTCAAGTTTTCTTGTGATGCTGTCACAGTTACACGTGGGGCTTGTTCTTGTATCGCTGTTTGTGGATGAATTTGAGCTTTCATCATCAAACGAGTCACTTCAAACTCAATAGCACCAATCATATTGTTAAACATTTTATGTGATTCTTCTTGATATTCAACAATCGGATTATTTTGAGCATACCCACGAAGTCCTACTGACTGACGCATTTGATCAAGGTGATCAATATGCTCAGACCAGTTATTGTCAACTACACGGAGGATCACTGCGCGTTGGAAATCAACTTGGCGTTCCGTATCTCCCAAGCGTTCCATTTGTGTGGTATAGTGTTCTTTAACTTTTTCAAAGAGGAAATCTTTGATATCTTGTACGCTCTTACCACGGAGGTCGTCTATACTGAAAGTATCAGCCGAAAGCATTGTATTCTCAATCGTTTCGTAAAGATTAAGCAGATTTTCCTCTTCTTTAAGATCTCCCGTAGCCGCATGTCCATCTACTTGACGGTCAATTGTGCGTTTGAACATCCCATAAAGAGCAGGTGTCATGTCTTCAGTTGCTACAATTACTTCGTGACGTTGAGCATAAATAACTTCACGTTGTTCACGTATAACATCATCGTACTGCAAAACTTGCTTACGTGAATCATAGTTATTACCTTCAACACGCTTTTGTGAACCTTCAATTTGGCGTGTAATCAAACCAGATTTAATAACTGCATCGTCACCACTGATACGCATACGATCAAGGAAGGCTGAGACACGTTCTGAACCAAAGCGTTTCATCAAATCATCTTCAAGTGAAAGATAGAATTGAGACACACCTGCATCTCCCTGACGTCCTGAACGACCACGAAGCTGATTATCAATACG
This sequence comes from Lactococcus garvieae, assembly GCF_016027715.1. Lineage (NCBI taxonomy): Bacteria > Bacillati > Bacillota > Bacilli > Lactobacillales > Streptococcaceae > Lactococcus > Lactococcus garvieae. The sequence goes on along the minus strand of NZ_CP065691.1, from coordinate 1,839,021 downwards.
GCGACTTTCATGACGCTCAGTACCGATTACGGCTAAACCTTGGTATTCTGGATTTGGATGTTCTTTAACCCCAGGGCCAAGCTTGATGTCGGTACCACGACCGGCCATATTTGTCGCAATCGTTACAGCACCTTGCTGACCAGCATTCATAATGATTTGAGCTTCACGGAAGTGATTTTTTGCATTCAAAACTTCATGTGGAATTTTAGCTTCAACCAATTTTTTTGAAATAATTTCTGAAGTTTCTACAGCAACCGTACCAATCAAAATAGGCTGCCCTTCCGAATGACGTCTTTTTACATCTTCCAAAACAGCGTTCAATTTTGCTTCGATCGTTGGATAAAGCAAATCTGGATGGTCTGTACGACGAATTGGACGGTTTGTTGGGATTGGAATAATTTGTATATTATAGATTTCGCGGAATTCTTCTTCTTCTGTTTTTGCTGTACCTGTCATCCCTGACAGTTTTTTATACATACGGAAGTAGTTTTGAATCGTGATAGAAGCCATGGTCTTCGATTCATCTTGAATAGGCACACCTTCTTTTGCTTCAATCGCTTGGTGCAAACCATCTGAATAACGACGCCCAGGCATTGTACGACCTGTAAACTGGTCAATAATTAGAACTTCTTGTTGATCATCAACCATATAGTCAATGTCATGAAGCATGATGTAATTGGCACGGAGTGCGTTGTCTACAAAGTGAGTCAAGGCAACATTTTCCATGTCATAAAGGTTTTCAATATCAAAGAAGCGCTCTGCTTTATCAATCCCCTCATCTGTAAGTGAGATTGTTTTTGATTGTAAGTCAATCTTATAATCATCACCTTCTTCATAGGATTCACGACCTACTAATGTTTTAGCAAACTGATCCGCACGGTAGTAAAGAGCAGATGATCCTTCAGCTTGACCAGAAATAATCAGGGGCGTACGCGCTTCATCAATCAAAATTGAGTCCACTTCATCGACAAGGGCGTAGTTAAGAGGACGCTGTACCATGTCCTCAAAGCGCGTTACCATATTATCTCGGAGGTAATCGAAGCCAAGTTCTGCTGAAGTTGAATATGTGATATCACAGGTATAAGCTTCACGTTTTTCTTCTGGTGATTTAGAGTTCAAGTTGAGTCCGACAGTTAAACCGAGCCAGTTATAAAGTTCACCCATTTCGGTTGCATCACGTGTTGTCAAGTATTCATTAACTGTGACAACGTGTACACCTTTGCCAGAAATGGCATTCAAATAAACAGGCATAGTGGCTGTCAAGGTTTTTCCTTCACCCGTACGCATCTCAGGGACATCACCATTGTGAAGGACAATACCACCCATAATTTGAACATGGAAAGGGAATAATCCCAATACACGTTTTGCTGCTTCACGACAGACAGCAAAAGCCTCGTACAGCATATCATCAAGACTTTCACCCGCTGCTGCACGTTCTCTAAATTCTTCAGTTTTGGCTTGGAGTTGCTCATCTGCAAGGCCAGCCATTTCTTCTTCATATGCTTCGACTTTTTGAGCCATTTTATGTAATTTTTTGAGCTCTTTTTTGTCGTTTTCTACTAATTTTTTAATAATATTTGGCATGTTTTCTCCGTCACTATCCTAGAGGATATTTCCTTCATTTTAGCATTTTTAAAGGTTTTTTCCAATAGATAACGTATTATTTCGCAATATACTTGTAATCTGGATCAATTTCCTTATCAAGTTGGGCAAAAGCAGCTTCCAAACGGCGATTAACCTCTTCAATACCTTCCGCATTGGCTTTTTTTATATCTGAAACATCGATGGGCTCACCAAAATTCAGTTGTACTCTTTCCCGTTTAAAAATCCCCTTCATTGACAAAGGCCCTTGATAAACCGCTGGGACGATACGAACCTTAGCCATCTTAGCTATAATTGTTACACCCCCTTTAAGCTCATTAGAATGGCGCGAACCAGTCGGAAACATAATAAGAGATTTATCTGACTTTTTCAACATCTTTACGGGATATTGAATAACCTCACGGCCGGGATTTTCACGATCCACAGGAAATGCTCCACATTTCTTAATCCACCAAGCAAAGAAAGGATTTTTAAAAAGTTCTTTTTTGGCCATGAAAATAAATTGCTTTGGTCGTGTCGCAAAAGCCATGTAAACCGGATCTAGAATCATTCGATGAGGCGCAACTAATATGTAGTTTTCTGACTTATCTGGAATACGTTCTGTATGATGATATTTGGCTCTACCATTGAAGATAAAAAGTAAGAAACGAACTAAGCCGCGTAAAAATGTATAAAACATAACTGATATAATACTCCTAAAAATATTTAGTTTTAATAAATTTTATACTATTTATCGAGATTTAGCTAGTCAAAAAACCAAAAAAACTCTTTATTAAAGAGTTTTTAGGTCTGAAAAAAATTAATGGAGTTTTAAGTCTAAAATTGTTTGGGGGCTTTGAAGATGAATTGTTTGCAAGCCCGCTTTCTGAGCGCCGTATATATTGGCAGCATTATCATCAATAAACAAAGTTTCCTCAGCGTGTAAACCAGCTTGTAGTAAAACTTCTTCAAAGGCCATTTTATCAGGCTTTCTGAGGTGTAAACCATGAGAGTAAAACACAGCATCAAAATAAGACTCTAAACTTTTTCCCATTTGCTCCACACATCTTTTTTCAAAGCATTCCGCATGGATACTGTTTGTATTTGAAAATAAAAAAATCTTGTATTCTTTTGAAATATTCTCAAGAAACTCCATTCGTTCTTTTTTAAAATCCTTCAAAATTAAATTCCAGGTAGCTTCGATAACCCGATCATCCAACTCTACCTCTGCTGCTTGTCTCAAACGCTCGCAAAATTCTTCTGATGTAATTAAACCTAACTCTAAATCTTCAAAAAAACCTGTTTGTTCTTTTAACGTAAAGTATCTCTCGAAATCTTTAACTCCCAGCTTATGAAACCGATCATTCATTCTTTTAGAATCTAGATCTAAAATAACACCACCAAGATCAAAAATAATATTTTGAAAAGGCATCTTTTCTCCTCTATTTACGCGCGTTTTTTGTGTCCACAAGTATAGTTACAGGTCCATCGTTGATAAGTGAAACTTGCATATCAGCTGCAAAAACTCCCGCTTTCGTCGGTACGATGTGATTAAACTGGTCATTGAACTTAAGATACATTGATTCTGCATATGCAGGATTACCCGCTTGAGAAAAGCTTGGTCGCGTTCCCTTGCGAATATCGGCATAAAGAGTGAATTGCGATATCGAAAGTATTTCTCCCTCGACATCTTGAATAGACAGGTTCATCTTGTCATTCTCATCCGAAAAAATACGCATTTTACTAATTTTACGTACAGCATAGTCAATGTCGAAATCTGTATCTGCATCTTCCACAGCTACAAGGAGCAGTAAACCTTGCTTGATTTCGCTTATGACCTTGTTTTCAATTGTTACTGAAGCTTCCTTAACTCTTTGAATTACTATTTTCATAATTTCATTTTATCAAAAAATCTATCCTTTGGATAGATTTCTTTTTTTAATTATTAACCATTTGTCCGCTTTACACTGTAAACGTCTGGAGTCATCTTAATTTTATCAACAATCAAGGTTAAATCAGACAAGTTTTTGATACCAATAGAAAGATGGATATTGGCCATTTTACGGTCTTTAGTCGGATGAGCATTGATTGAAATTAAACTCTTTGTCGTATTTGATAAAACTTGAACAATATCATTGAGCAAGTTTGGACGATTAAAAGCATAAACATGGATATTAGCCACATACTCTTTAGTTAAGTGTTGCGAATCATCCCACTCTACATCAATCAGACGTTTTTCAAAGTCTTCTTGACTTTGGACATTTTTACAATCTGCCCTATGTATCGAAACACCGCGACCCTTTGTAATATACCCCACAATCTTATCGCCTGGCACAGGATTACAACATTTACTAATATGAACCAGCATACTATCAACGCCAGAAACACTCACTCCTCCATCATGACGAATTTTCATGACGTTCTTGTTTTTGTTCTCCCGTTTCACTTCGCCCTTCATCAGTTGTTCAGATTCAGCTTTTAGCTTTTCTTTTTCAACCTTACGGCGTTCGCTTTCTGTCAAACGATTAAACACAGCAGTTGCCGATATCTCGCCAAAACCAACAGCTGCAAAAAGGGCTTCACTGTCACGATAGCTGAGTTTTTCAAGTACTTCGTCTAGATGTTTCTTGTCCAAATACTGGTTAGGTGTAAACCCGTTGTCTGCCAGCTCTGTTTGAAGCATTTCGCGTCCTTTATGGATTGAAAGTTCTTTGTCTTGGCTCTTGAAAAATTGTTTGATTTTATTGCGTGCTTTATTTGTTTTAACAAGTTTTATCCAGTCACGACTGGGACCAAATGATGTTTTTGAGGTAATAATTTCAACTTTATCACCTGTTTTTAGAACATAGTTGAGTGGCTGCATACGTTCATTGATCTTCGCCCCTGTCGCATGATCCCCAACCTGCGTGTGAATAGCATATGCAAAATCAATCGGGCCAGAGCCTGCTGGCAATTCTTGAACTGCTCCTGTAGGGGTAAAAACATAAATTTTATCGCCAAGTATGTCCTCTTGGACTGCTTTCACAAATTCTTCGGCTGAATCACCTGATTGTTCTTGCAATTCGACCAGTTCATTAATCCAGTTCAGTGTTTCAGAAATCTCATGTACGTCAACTTTTGCTTTACGTCCTTGCTTGTAAGCCCAGTGAGCTGCAACCCCATATTCGGCTATTTGATGCATCTCATGGGTTCTAATTTGGAACTCCATCGGTCCTTTAGGCCCGTAAACCGTGGTGTGAACCGATTGGTAACCGTTAGCTTTTGGATTTGCAATATAGTCTTTGAAACGGCCTGGCATCGGCTTCCACAGGTCATGAATATAACCTAAAGTAGTGTAAACATCACTTGTCGAATCTGTCAAGCACCGGATAGCAATCAGATCATAGATTTCATCAAAGCGTTTTTTCTTATCGTGCATTTTCCGATAAATGGAATAAATATGCTTTGGTCGACCATAAATCTCTGCGTCAACCTGAGCATCTTTCATACGCTCATTTAGCTTGTCAATAACCTCTGACACTAGGTTTTCACGTGCTGCTCGTTTTTCGTTCATTAAGCCGCGGATACGGTAAAACTCTGTTTCGTTCAAATAGCGGAAAGAAAGATCTTCAAGCTCCCACTTGATACTTCCAATACCCAAGCGGTGCGCCAGTGGGGCATATATCGCCATTGTCTCGCTGGAAATACGCTTTTGTTTATCTGGTCGTAGATTTTTCAAAGTACGCATGTTATGAAGTCGGTCAGCAAGTTTAACCAAGATAACACGGATATCCTTACTCATGGCCATAAGCATTTTGCGATGATTTTCCGCTAGTTGTTCTTCATGGGACTTGTATTCTACTTTACCAAGCTTAGTTACCCCATCAACAATATTAGCAATCTCTTCACCAAAAAGTTCTACTAAATCAGATTGTATAAAATTTGTATCTTCTACGACATCATGCAAAAAGCCTGCAGATACAGTCACTGCATCAAGTTGTAACTTTGCTAAAATCCCCGCAACTTGAATGGGATGGATAATGTAAGGCTCCCCACTCGCACGATATTGCTCAGCATGGGCTATGGAAGCACACTTCAAAGCTTTACGTACTAATAAGATGTCTTTTTCGTTCATATAGGCGGAGGCAAGTTTAACCACTTGATCTCCGGTAAAATTTGGTTCTGAGGGCATATTTTAATTCCTGTGAAGTAGCTCCACTTTCCTCCTTGATATATTTTTACTATTCTATCACATTTACGCGGATAAAATTACCCCTTGAGTACTTGAGGTATCGTTTTTCTTCCTTTTTGTTCGGTTTATTTCAGTAAATCAAAATAGGTGGACAGTGCTGACAAGGCATATAAAGGAGCTGTCTCCGCACGCATGATACGTGGTCCTAAACCAATAAGCTTTGCTCCAGCCTGCTCAAATAATGCTATTTCTTCTGGAGCAATGCCACCTTCTGGCCCAAAAATAAAAAGAATTTTCTGCCCTGCCTGAAGTTGTGACATACTTTGGGCAAACATAGATTGTTCTCCTGCTTTAGCAGATTCTTCATACGCAATTAAAACTTGATCAAACTGTGCAAATTCGGCAATTAGCTCTGTTAGTTTTTCAAAAAAACGAATTTCTGGAAGGACTTGTCGGCGAGACTGTTCTGCAGCCCCTAAAACAATCTTATCGAGCTTGTCTTTTTTCTTTGAGAGTTTTTTTGCATCCCATTTTGCCACTGACCATTTAAAAGGAGCACCCCAGATAGCACTTGCACCAAGCTCTGTTGCTTTTTCACTCACAAACTCTAGTTTGTCTCCTTTAGGAAAACCTAGTGCCACTGTTGCATGAACAGGGAGCTCTGTGTGCGTGTCAAGTATTTCTAGAAGTCGGGCCGTCTTTTGGTCACTTGAAACAACCTCGGCTACACCAACTTGCCCTTCCTTAAAGACCACTTGTATCTTTTCACCAGCATTTGCCCGCATCACCGTAAAAATATGATGTGCTGCTGCTTGGTCATCAATTGCAAAAATGTCGCCAATTGGGGGTTGTTTTTTAAATATAAAATACTGATTTGCCATGACTTAACCGCCAATCACTCCTTCTCGATTCTCCGTTTTTTTGAAAATCACACAATTCCACTCTCCTTGAGTCATGCGTGTTTCTAAGAAGAAACCTGCATTTTCAGCAGATTGGATTACCATATCTGCTTTCTCAGCGATAATTCCGCTCATGATCAAGTAACCTTCGTCTTTAACTAAGTTAAAAGCATCTTCTGTCATCAAAACGAGGATATCCGCTAAGATATTAGCGACGATTATTTCTGCTTTTTTTTCAATGCCTTCTAATAAATTATTGGCTGAAACAAAAATCTTTTCTGTATTGGGATTAAGTTCAATATTTTCTCGTGCTACTCGAACAGCAACTTCGTCAATGTCATAGGCATAAATCTCATTTGCCCCTAAGTAGGCACTTGCTACGGAAAGAACACCTGACCCTGTCCCCACATCAAAGACAGTTTCTCCACCCCGTATAACTTGCTCTAAAGCATATAAGCTCATTTTTGTGGTTGGATGTGTTCCTGTACCAAAAGCCATACCAGGATCTAAACGAATCAATTTTTCTGCCATTGATTGTGGCTCATAATCTGTCCAACTTGGAACAATAGTTAAATCATGGGTAATACGGGCTGGCTCAAAGTATTTTTTCCAAGCATCCGCCCAATCTTGTTCTGCCAGATTATTGGTCCTAACTTCTACGTTGGATAGATCAAAGCTCCCAGCTAAAGCCTTTATCTTTTGCTCAATATCTGACTTAAGCTCTGTGATTGGTAAATTTTCTGGATAGTAAGCTGTCACTTCAACCATTTCAGATTGTTCCACTTCTGGAAGAACTTCTCCAAAGAGGTCCTGATGGTTGAGATAGTCCGCACTGTCATTGATTTCCACTCCCGCTGAACCAGCTTCAATCAATATGTTGCTGACGGCTTCTTCGGCGGCACGTAGGATACTTACGGTAATGCTGTTCCAATTGTTCATTTTCTTCACTTTCTTATCTCTCTATGCTTTGGCTCAATAACGTGGGTATTTGAAAAAAGTAGTTTCTTCCAGTTTTTCTAGTCCCAATTCAAATTTTTCTTGATCAAATTCAAGCATAAATTCTTCCTCTTCTGAGTCCAAGAAATCCATCAAGGCATCCAAGCCCTTATCAGCTGTTTCCTGTAAAAATGCCACAAAATATGCAATATATTCCCGGGACAAACCTTTGTCAGAATAAGCAACACCTGCTAAGTATTCTTCCTCCGAAAACTTTGATTTATTTGGGTTATAAAAAATTACTGCATCTTCATAGAGAATATTTTCTTCTGATTCCACCCCATCGGCGTCTGACAAAGCGATTCCCTCAGGATTCGCAGCTTCCAATAAAAAACTGACTTCTACCGCAAAATTGCGTTTGTCCCAATTTATCTCATAATCATAACTAAAATTCTTGCTCAACTCTTCATCTAAAATATCTAAAAAACCATACTTTGCCATTTTTTCACCTCTTTTTTCTGTTATAATTATTATAACAGAAATAAAAATTATCTCTAGAGAGAAATATATGAAAATTAGACCTATTGAACCCCATGATTTCGCGAACGTGGCCAAAATCGAAAACCAAAACTGGACTTTAAAATCGACACCATTCATCATTAACAGTTCCGCAGAGAAGATAATGAAAAAAATCCTAAAAGGAACGCGTTATCTTCTTGCCGAAGAAAACGGGAAAATTCTAGGTGTTCTAGACTATGGGCAGCGTAACAAGTCCGAGTTTGGATCACATGTTATCACTTTTGGTGTGATGACGGTGCAAGAAGCTCGCGGTAAAGGAGTCGCTACGGCACTCATTCAGTACCTCATCCGAGAAGCTCGGACTGAAAATTATGAAAAAATCACTATCAATGCTATGTCAAGTAATCCTAAAGCACTCACTCTGTATGAACACCTCGGCTTTGTGCGTGAAGGAGAATTAAAAAAGGAATACTTTATTGATGGAACTTATATTGACAGTTTGATTTACGCTTATTACCTCTAGTCTCCAAGGAGAATACTACTATGACTCATCAAAACTTAGCGCGGCGTATGCGGCCTCGAAATATTGACGAAATTATTGGCCAAGAGCATCTCGTGGGTCCTAAAAAAATTATTCGTCGCATGGTTGAGACAAAACTTTTAACTTCAATGATTCTTTATGGCCCTCCAGGTATCGGAAAGACGTCCATCGCTTCGGCAATTGCGGGTACGATGAATGCTGCTTTTCGGAGTTTCAATGCCACGACTGACAGTAAGAAAAAATTGCAAGAAATCGCATCTGAAGCAGAATTTTCCGGACAACTGGTACTGCTCCTTGATGAGATACATCGTCTAGATAAACCGAAACAAGATTTTCTTCTACCTTTACTAGAAAATGGACAAATCATCTTAATCGGAGCAACCACAGAAAATCCTTATTTCAGCGTTGTACCCGCCATTCGCAGTCGAGTACAAATTTTTGAGCTCAAGCCTCTGGATAGCGAGGATTTACAAAAAGCTGTAAACCTAGCCCTTAAAGATGATACGCGAGGCTTTGATTTCCGTGTTACTATGGATGATGATGCCCTTTACTTTCTTACACATGCAACAAATGGCGATTTACGTGCCGTTTACAATGCTTTGGAGCTGGCTGTTTTATCCTCTGAAAACCACCATGTAAGTCTTGACGATATGGAAAACTCTTTACAGCGGAAAGCCCTCACTTTTGACAAAGACGGTGATGCGCATTATGATTTACTGAGTGCCTTGCAGAAGTCAATTCGTGGTTCTGATGTAAACGCAAGTTTACACTATGCGGCGCGATTAATCGAGGGAGGGGATTTACAAAGCCTTGCTCGCCGCTTGACCGTTATAGCTTATGAGGATATCGGTTTGGCAAATCCTGAAGCTGCTGTCCATACCATGCTAGGTTTACAGGCCGCAGAAAAACTAGGTTTCCCAGAAGCAAGAATTCCTCTTGCCAATATTGTTATTGATTTAGCTCTTTCTCCAAAGTCAAATGCTGCTTATGTTGCACTTGACTCAGCCATAGAGGATTTAGGTAAGTACGGCAATCTCCCTATACCCTCACATTTGCAAGATGGGCATTACGCTGGCGCCAAAGACCTCGGGCGTAGTGAAGGATATAAGTACCCTCATAACTTTCCTGACCATTGGGTTGAGCAAGAATATTTGCCGGAGAGATTGCGAAAAGTGGATTATTTCCAACCTGATCGTATGGGAAAATATGAGTGGGCGCTAAGTGAACGTAAAAAATGGATTGAAGAACAAAAGAAAAATCGTCAGAAATGACGATTTTTTCATTATTTATTTCTCAAACCCTTCAAGGCCCTTAAGGCATAGAGAATTGATACCACATCAATAACCTCTTGGAAAAGAGCTCCGATAATCGCTGGAATAAGACCTGTGGCCGCAATCAACATTAAGACAACACAGATGATAATCCCAATCAGCACGGACTGCTTAGCGATAGTCAGGGTATCACGACTAATCTTAACAGCTTTTGTTACGGAGGCCAAATCATTTTTTAATAAGACAATATCAGCGGCTTCACTGGCTACAGTATTGTTACCTGTGCCAATAGAAATGCCAACATCAGCAAGAGTTAGGGCAGGGGCATCGTTGACACCATCTCCTACCATGATAGTTGGGCGAATAGTTGAAGCTTCAATCTTCGCTAACTTCTCTTCGGGCAACATGCTGCTGTGAACCTCTGTGATGCCGACTTGTGTTGCAATTTTATCTGCCACACGCGCATTATCACCTGTAAGCATTACAATTTTTTCAAATCCATCATTCCGTAAATCTTTTATTACCTCAGGCGCATTTTCACGTAAGGTGTCTGAGAAGGTGACGGCTCCAATATAATGCCCAGCACGTGAAACATAAAAAGCTGTTTCAAAATTGAGCCCCTCTGGCGCTCCTACGAAGCTCGCCCGCCCAATCTTGACAAGTTGCTCTTTTATTTGCCCTGTGACACCTAAACCAGCAACTTCATTCAGACTTTCCAGCTCTAAACCTTGAATATTATGCGCTTCTGCATAACTTGATACTGCTTTTGCTAAAATATGGTTTGAAGACTTTTCGATAGTGTAAACAATCTCTAGTAATTCTTTTTGTGAAATGCCTTCTGCAGGTACAATGTCATCTACTTCGATTTTACCATCAGTAATTGTACCTGTTTTGTCAAAGAAGATTGCTTTAGCTGTAGCCAACTTCTCAATAATGGTCCCATTTTTAATCAGAAAACCATTTTTAGAAGAACGGCTCATTCCTGATACAAAAGCAATGGGAGCTGCCAAGATTAAAGGACATGGGCTTGCCACTACAAGTACTTCTGCAATACGTACAGGATCTCCAGAGATAAAATAAGCTACAGCTGCAATAATATAAGCTAAAATCGTAAAGGGTACAGCGTATCGGTCAGCTAAGCGAACAAAATTAGCTGGAGTTGCTTCTGCTTCACGAACTAAAGCAATAATTTTTTGAAATTGTGACTCACTAGCTGCTACAGTTGTACGAATCTCAATCGTCGAGCTCCCGTTAATGGCTCCTGAAAGGATTTCATCACCTTGTTGGAGCTCGTTAGGCTTTGTTTCCCCTGTAATTGAAGACTCATCGAGGATAGCTGCTTCCGATAAAAGACAGCCATCAATAGGTACTACCTCCAGGGGTTTAATCAGCAGATGTGCCCCTATTTCCACATCGTCTAAGTCCACATCAACAACTTTGCCCTCTTGTATCACATGCGCGATATCAGGTGTTTTTTGGAGCAACGCTGACAATTCACGATTGGCCCGACCTGCAGCATAGTCCTCTAGCGTTTCTCCGCCGACTAACATCAGAATAATGATGAGAGATGCCCAGTATTCACCTACTAAAAGGGTGGCTATTATAGCTGTAATAGCTAATAAATCCACACCATAATTCCCTTTACGCAAGGTCTTTATCATTTCAATGAACATGGACAGAGCTAAAATGCCCCCCGCCACAGTAATAATGACACGCGCGACCAAAGGGGACTCAAAAACAAACTGTGCCAAAAGAGAGGCGACAGCTATTAAAAATACTAGAACAAGTTTTTGCCAGTTTTTCATGTTTTCTCCTTATAAAATAATTTTTTTCTGAAGCTTTGCCCTGTTTGACTCAAAATATCCTTCATCGAACACTGATTTGTTCGGGATAGAAAAATATTCTTTATCGCACTTTGATTCCGAAGAACTGAGCTTTTATTTCATAAGTTACAACATTCTTAACTCTATATTAGCAAAAAAGAGAATATAATTCTAATCTAACAACTGTCAAATATGTTTGTCAATCCTGTTTTATTCTAGCCTAAAAAACAAAAACGTCAAGTAAAAATACTTTACAAAGCTTGCATTTCGAAAAAGATTAGTGTATTATAGTAAAGTACGTTTTTGGGCTTATCCAAAACGAAAAAATCTACGGAGGAATCAAACCATGGCAGTACCTGCACGTCACACTTCTAAATCTAAGAAAAACAAACGTCGTACACACTACAAAATGACAGCTCCAACTGTTACTTTTGACGAAACTACTGGTGACTACCGTCACTCACACCGTGTTTCACTTAAAGGCTACTACAAAGGCCGCCAAGTAAAAGACGCTAAATAAAAACAGTAAAAAAGTCAGAAAGGAACAGTTATGCGCGTAAATATTACACTTGAACACAAAGAATCTGGTGAACGTCTTTACCTTACTCAAAAGAACAAACGTAACAACCCAGACCGTTTGGAATTGAAAAAATACTCTCCAAAACTACGTAAACACGTTATTTTTAAAGAAGTTAAATAATATTAAACCGCTTATGCGGTTTTTTTGTTTCCATAATAAAAAGCTTTTCTCAATAGAGTTTGAGAAAAGTTTTTTTATTCAAAAAAAGCCTCAAGTAAGCTTGAAACCTTCATTACAATCATCACAATTAATTAAAGCGACCAATAAATATTGCCGCGTAAATTTTTAACACTTAGCATAGCCAAGAAGCTCAAAATATAGAGAACTGAGATAAACAACATCACTGTCATGATGGAATAATGCGCCAGAATAAATCCGATAATGATGGATGAAAAGCCACCAATACAACGTCCAGTATTCATAATCACATTATTTGCTGTTGCTCGAACTTCCGCTGGATATAAGCGTGAAACTATGGCACCAAAACCTGTAAACATCCCATTTGAAAAATAGCCGACTATTGCACCTACTAGCGTCAATGAGGCCAGTGTTGTTGGTATCGTTAAAACATAAACAGCCATAGATGAAGCAACTAAGAAAATACCGAAGGCTACTTTAGGTCCAAGCTTATCCAAGATCTGCCCGAAAGTTAACATCCCCAAAGACATTCCGATAATAGTCGCAATCATCCATGATGAAGAGCCCGCAACTGTCAAGTGAAGTTTATTTTGCATAATCGTAGGCAACCAGTTCATCAAACCAAAATAACCTGCGATTTGTACAATTGCCATCCACATCAAAACAAGTGTTTGGTGTGTCAATTGACGTGTTTTAAACAAATCAGAAATTTTTCCTTTGTTTTCTCTTTTTATAGCTTTAAAAGAGTCACTTTCCTTCAAGTGTTTTTGGATAAAGATAGTCAAAAAGACAGGAACAAGACCAAATAAGAACAAGAAGCGCCAACCGTAAGCAGGCAGGATGCTCATAGCTAATATCGCTGCCGTCATCGCCCCAACTTGCCCTGCAACAGCAACTATCGAAGATGTTCTCCCCAACTTCTTCTTGCTGAAGTTTTCAGCTAAAATAGTCATACCCACTCCGTATTCACCTCCGCCACCGATTCCGGCGATAAAGCGTAAAAGGTAGAGAGAGGTTATACTATGAGAAAAGTAGATAGCACCTGTAGCGAGACCAAAAATGAGGATAGAAAGTGACAACATCTTTACACGTCCAAATTTATCAGCTAGGATTCCAAAAAGTACCCCACCAAGCAGCATCCCTAAGTTAGTAACTGTAGAAATCGCCCCAGCTTCAGTAGTGGAAAGTCCAAATTCACTGATTATTGACGAAAGTGCAAAAGAGAGAAACATGATATCCATGTTCTCCAAACCAAATCCAGCAGAAACTAAAGTTCCCACCTTGACTTGGTAGCCACTGACAGCCTTGGTTTGCGCTATTGTGTTTGTTTTCATATTCAATTCCTCCAAATGCCAGATCTCTGTCTGACTTTATTTGCTTTAGACAGTTTATCATTTTGAAAATTGAGTTGCAAGGACGGGATATGCTTAAAAGAATGTAATCTTTTGAATGTTCGCTTTTTGCTTAATTAAGGACAAAAATAAAAAAGTATATCTTCCCGTATAAGCCATTTTTAGGAGGAAAGAGAAAATCTTTTGCTAAAATATTACTATGTGTACAAGTATAAAAATGCAAGATGCTAATGGAAGTATTGTTTTCGCAAGGACGATGGACTGGTACGACTTCACTCCCGAAGCACTTATTTTGCCTAAAAATTATTATTGGAAAAGTGTCTATGATGATAGTGAAATGATTAACTCTTATGCTATCTTAGGCGTCGGCAGAAATTTGCCTGATTTCCACGCAGATATTTCAGATGGAGTCAACGAATTTGGACTTTCAGTGCAGAAACTTACTTTCTCAAATCATTCTGAGTATGCAGAAAGTCCTCGTAAGGATAAAACCCAGCTCGCACCTTTTGAATTTGTGACATGGGCCTTGGGAAATTGTCGTTCTGTTGCAGATTTGGTCAGCCAGTTGGACAATATCCAATTGATGACGGATAAATTTTCCACCTATAAATTTGGACGTAGTGACTTACACTTTTCAGCTGTCGATGTTACAGGTCGTATGATTAATATTGAGCCACGAAATGGTTCCTTTGAGATTATTGAAAATACAATAGGCGTCGTCACAAACGCTCCGAAATTTGAACGTGAAATTTTGAAATTGCACGATTATATGGATTTGACACCCATACCAACCCGAGCAAATCGTATCTCCACAGGAAACTTTAGTGGCAAACCTGTTTTTCCTGGAGGTTTTACTCCAACATCACGCTTCATCCGGGCAACTATTTTAAAAGAACATGCCATCCTTGCCGCTGATGAACGACAAAATGTAAGTGAAGTTTGGCATATTTTAAATGCGGTGACCGTTCCGAAATCTGATGGGCGTTCTAATACTTATACGGTTTATCGGAGTGCAGTAGACTTAACAAGTCGTACTTTATACCTACAAACTTATGATTCATTATCTGTAATAAGTTATCCTTTTCCTAGCATGTAAAACTATGAGCCGGAACCCCCGGCTTTTTTACTTTATTCTCCCCTTTAAAGCTAATTTTTAAAGTGTGGGACTTATCATCTCTAGGAAAAATTCTAATTTTTCACACAAAATTATAGACACTACGTCCAGTTTGTGTTATAATTGCATATCGTAAACTCAATAAGGGTTATAATGAATATCTTTGCTAATTATAGACGCTATGTTCTTTTTATATTTTAGTAATAGAGGAGGATTTATGGAAAACAGAAAAGAACGTACAAAATCAAGACTTCGTGATGCGATTACTCAGCTTTTGCAGGAAAAACCATTCGACCATATTACAACAACAGAGCTTGTAAAAGTAGCTAAAATTAGTCGGAGCGGCTTCTATACGCATTACCAAGACAAGTACGATATGATCGATCAATACCAAAAGACCCTGTTTAACACAATTGAATACGTCTTTGAAAAAAATAATGGCGATCTACATAAGACAATGTTAGAGACTTATGAGTTTCTTGATAAAAATGAAATTTATGCTGCTTTATTTTCCGAAAATGGCAGCAAAGAAATCCATCAGTTTATGCAAGCTCAGTTGAAAAACATTCTGGCTCGCTCGATTTTGCCACAAAATCCTAAGCGAGATAAAATGAATAAATTGGAGAGCATTTATACAACGACTTACTATGCCCATGCTATTTTCGGTTTAACGCAAGCTTGGATTCGTCGTAAACGTAAAGAGTCGCCAGAACAAATCTCTGAGCTGTTAATGGCTCTTATTAACTGATATTAGAAATTAATCTACCTTAGATTTATTAAAAGAGGAGAATTTGTGAAACATATAAAAAATACCGGAAAACTATTTATTCTGGATTGGAAACGTATCTTTAAAAATCCAATAGCAATTTTTTTAGTGGTTGCATTGATGTTTATCCCATCTTTGTATGCTTGGTTTAATATTAAAGCCCTTTGGGATCCTTATGCGAATACTTCACAGCTCCCAATCGCTGTTTATAGTGATGACCGAACAGAGAAATTCCAAGACAAGTCAATCAATATTGGGGACGAAGTCTTAAGCAACCTTAAAGAGAATAAGCAACTGGGCTGGAAGTTTGTTGACTCAAAACAAGAGTTGGACAAAGGAGTCAAATCTGGTAAATATTACGCTGGTATCTACTTGCCTGCTGACTTTTCAAAGAACTTACTCAGCTTTACAACTGGAGATATCCAGAAACCTAAAATTGTTTATTCCATCAATGAAAAAATAAATGCTATTGCCCCTAAAATTACATCTAAAGGTGCCTCTTCTTTGCAAAGTCAGATTTCCGAAGAGTTTATCAAAACGGCAAGTAGCACCTTACTTAAAACCTTTAATGACATTGGATATGATATTGATAAAAACATGGTCAGTATCCAAAAGGTAAAGAGTACCATTTTATCCACTAATGATAATCTTGATACAATCGATCAATATACCCAACAAGTCGTGGACTTGCATGGCAAGATGCCCGATTTGAAAGCTAAACTGGCTAAAGCAAATGAATTCATCGATTATTTACCTGAAGTTGACGCTTTAGGCGAAAAAGTTGTTCAGCTTGATGAGAGTATGCCAGCCGTTAAAGATCAGCTTTCGATTATCATGACACTTCAAGAAAAAATACCTGAAATACAAAATGCTGGGAAACAGATTGCAATGATCGACAACGACTTTGCCTCTGTACAACAAACAATGAATGAAGGTATTCAAGAAGCTAAACAAGGTTTAATAATCATCCAGCAAGTGCAAACTGCTCTGCCCGATATTCGCAAACTAGGAAATCAAGCGGATCAGTTAGCTTCTACTACTTTGGAGGGGGCAACACAACTTCAGACTGCTTTGCCAAGTATTACAAGTAGTGTTGAAGTAACTTTAAAATCGCTACAAAATGTAGCGGATACTACTTCCTCTATCGTTAATACTATAAAGCAAGCTGTTGCGGATGGACAACTCACTGATGAGGAAAAAGAAAACATCGATAACCTCGTCAAAGCTTACCAAGCAAGTGTTCCCCAACAACAAGAGGCAATCAGAAATTTAGTTGGTTTTCTACAAAAAGCGCAAGAAAATGCAGGAAATGAAGAGTTTAAAGCTGCTATTGACTCGTTGAATAATTTATATACTTTATTAAGCGACATCAGTAGTACACTTGGTAATATAAATGCCATTATCCAAGATCCTTCTTCAGATGAGCATATCGACACTATTAAAGCTTATTTAGATCAAATTGATGCCCTCGCTAAGAACATTTCTGGTCTTGTTAGTCAAATTAATGTTGATGATATAACTGCAAAAATACAAAATGTCCTCACCCAACTCATCGCAACCATCCAGCACGCGCAAGGCCTCCTAACAAAAGCTCAAGCTATTGACTTTGAATCTTTGCTTAACTCAACAAGCAAGACCGTTACGAATGCGATTACTTTACTTGAAAAATATCAAAAAGAGATGCCGGCGATTAAGCAAGAAGTTCATGATGCCAATTTTATGCTCAATGGTAATATGGAGACAATCGTCAACGCCATTAATAAAGGTGCTTCTCTTTATCAAAACGAGCTGCCTCTTGTGGAGCAAAAGTTAGATAAAGCTGCTGATTTTGTCAAAAACGACTATCCTGGTATTCGTAAAGATCTTACACAAACTTTAGGAACTGTTAACGAAAAAATGCCTGATCTTGAGAAAGCCTTGAACCAAGCCAATGATTTAATTATCAATGATTGGCCTAGTATCAAAACAGGTATCCGCAAAGCTGCAGATGCCATTCAAAAGGGTGAAAAAGAAGTCAACTTGGGTGAAATTGTCAAACTTTTGAAACTGGATGCAACTAAAGAAAGTGAATTCTTGACTCAACCCGTTGATGTTCAAGAAAATGCTATCTATCCTATCGCTAATAATGGTTCGGCAAGCACTCCATTCTATACTGCACTTTGTTTATGGGTGGGCGCCGTCCTCTTCTCCAGTGTTGCCGTAACTGGTTTCCACTTGGATGGCAAAGATAAACTGCTCTATTCTAAACGTGAGCAATTCTCTGCCCGTATGCTTACTTTCATCGTGATGGGGCTGGGACAAGCTCTAATCGTTACTCTAGGTAATTACTTTGGCCTCGGGGTCGATGTCCACAATCCCGTCTACAGTGTCTTATTTGCTTTACTGATAGCCATCACCTTTATGATTATGGTGTATGTTTTAGTGGCACTCTTTGGAAATATTGGTAAAGGTATTGCGATTATCATCTTGGTACTTTCTATCTCCGGTGGGGGAGGGAACTATCCTATCCAAGTTTCAGGTAAGTTCTTCCAAGCCATTAATCCTTACTTACCATTCACTCACGCAGTTAACTTATTACGTGAGTCAGCTGGAGGTATCTATTGGCCAAACGCTTGGTTTGCCATTGTAATCCTTGTAGCTGTTTCTGTTGTCTTCTTAGTAGCGGGACTTCTACTTTTCCCACACCTAGAGAAAACTTCGAAAAAAATATCAGAGATGGCACAAAAAAGTCATATCTTCCATTAATAAAAAAAATCTCATGAAAAACATGAGGTTTTTTTGTATAAGGCTTGACCTTGCCCTAAGGTAAAGGTATATAATAAATCTATCAGCTGAAAGGAGACCTATGAAAAATATTAAAAATGTCACCAAAATGACGGGCTTAACTTCAAAAACACTGCGTCATTGGGAGTCTGTAGGGCTCCTTAACCCTCATAGAGATGAGAATGATTACCGCCTGTATTCTGACGAGGATCTTGCGCGGATATTTTATATCATGAGTTTAAGAACTTTTGACCTTCCACTTGAACAAATAAAGGCAATATTATCAGAAGGACGCGATGAAAAAGAAGCATTAAATCAGCATTTAAAACGCTTAAATAGCCAAAAGAAGCATTTGGAAAACTTAATCGCCCACCTGTCCCTAAAGCTAAATAAAGGAGATTATCAAATGAACGAAAAAGACTTTGAATTACTAAAAATCAAACAACTTAAAGAAAATGAAGAAAAATACGGGTCAGAAATACGCCAAAAATGGGGCGAAGCACGCGTAGAACAATCTTACAAAAAATACGCCAAAGCTGACCAAGCCAAAATAAAAGAGTGGCAGGAGTCACACGAAAAAGTTATTCAGCTACTCGAAGAAGCCTATGAGAATAAAGACGATAACTTGGCAAAACAAGCCATCAGTCTGCATAAAAAAATTTTGGAACTTTTTTGGCCAGAAGATACGATTAGCCCAGAAGCTCATATTGGACTCGGACAGATGTATGTTGAAGACCCTCGCTTCCGAGCAAACTATAATCAAAAACATGAAAATCTTCCTGAATATTTCTTAGAAGCCATTGAAAACTATTACAAATAAAAAAGTTCTATATAGGTCTTTTTATTAATCCAACTTTTTCCGAAGCTTCTCAACAAAAAGATAAGCTGCTGGACAAGTTACTGTATTTTTCAATGTTAGATTATTAATCTGGTAAATTTTTTTCCTGTCTGTATGAGGAAATTCACGGCATGCTTTGGGACGTACTTCATATATGCTACAAAGATTGTCACTGCCTAGAAAGGGGCAGGGCATGGTCTGAAAAACTTTATCCCCATCTTCATCTATACGCAGATAGTGTGCTTCAAAATCAGCAGGTTTCATCCGCAGAAACTTTGAAATACGTGTGATATCAGCTTCCGTAAAAAGAGGGCCTAAACTTTTACAACAGTTGGCACAGGCAGTACAATCAATCTCAGCAAAAACTTCATCATGTGTTTCTTTAACCAGATAGTCTAAATTTTTGGGTGCTTTCTTTTTTAAAGTTCCTAAAAACTTTTTGTGTTCTTTCTTTTTTTGAAGGGCTAAATCTTTATAATGTTCTATATCCATTTGCTATTTATTATACAAGAAAAGAACAAAAAATGCCTTAGCTAAGCTAAGACATTTTCTGCTTTTAGGAGTAGGTTTTATGAAAAATTTTATTGGAATAAGGATATTATAATAGACTCGACTTAAGCTAGACTGAAGCCTCGCTAAAATAAAACTAAAAGTCCAATTTATCTCAAATTACGGTGTTTCAAAAAGACTGAAAATATGATAGAATAAGGCGATAACCTTTATAAAAGTTAACTTTTATAAACCAATATATTCTAGGAGAAAAATATATCCATGCTTACAGTTTCTGATGTATCATTACAATTTTCTGACCGCAAGCTTTTTGATGATGTTAATATCAAGTTTACGGCAGGTAACTGCTATGGTTTAATCGGTGCCAACGGTGCCGGTAAATCAACATTTTTAAAAATCTTGGATGGTGAAATCCAACCTACAACCGGACATGTCTCAATGGGCCCAAATGAGCGTATGTCTGTACTTCGTCAAAATCACTATGACTACGAAGACCAAACACCTCTTGATGTCGTTATGATGGGTAACGAAAAGCTCTATGCTATTGCTCAAGAAAAAAATGCCATCTATATGAAAGAAGATTTTTCTGATGAAGATGGGATGCGTGCTGCCGAGCTAGAAGCTGAATTTGGCGAAATGGGTGGTTATGAAGCTGAAGCTGAAGCTGCTCAACTTCTTCAAAGCCTCGGTATCAAAACAGACCAACATTATGATGTCATGGCTAACTTGACTTCTGGTGAACACGTTAAAGTGCTTTTGGCCCGTGCCCTTTTCGGTAAACCTGATGTACTTCTTTTAGATGAACCTACCAACGGTTTGGATATCCAAGCCATCAGCTGGTTGGAAGACTTCTTGATTAATTTCGAAAACACAGTTATCGTCGTTTCCCATGACCGTCATTTCCTCAACAATGTATGTACATACATGGCGGATCTTGACTACGGTAAAATCAAACTCTATCCAGGTAACTATGATTTCTGGAAAGAATCTTCAGAGCTTGCGCTTCGTCTTCAAGGAGATGCTAACCGTAAAGCTGAAGAAAAAATCAAAGAGTTGCAAGACTTCATCGCACGTTTCTCTGCCAATGCTTCTAAATCAAAACAAGCCACATCACGTAAAAAAATGCTGGATAAAATCGAAGTTGAAAGTTTTGTTCCTTCTTCTCGTAAGTATCCATTTATCGGTTTTGACCAAGAACGTGAAATCGGAAATGACTTACTGCGTGTTGACAACTTGTCTGTTGAAATCGATGGTGAGAAAGTCATTGATAACATCAGCTTTATCTTAGCACCTGGCGATAAAACTGCCTTTATCGGACAAAACGATATCCAAACTACTGCTTTGATTCGTGCCTTGATGGGTGACATCGAGTATACAGGAGAGATTAAATGGGGAGTAACTTCTTCTCGCTCTTATCTTCCTAAAGACAACAGCCGTGACTTTGCGACTGATGAGTCTATCTTAGATTGGTTGCGTCAATTCGTCTTGACTAAAGAAGAAGATGACAATACTTATCTTCGTGGTTTCTTGGGTCGTATGCTCTTCAAAGGTGAGGAATCACTCAAATCTGTTTCTGTCCTTTCAGGGGGAGAAAAAGTTCGTGTAATGCTGTCTAAAATGATGTTGCAACGTGCGAATGTTTTGGTTCTTGATGATCCAACAAATCACTTGGACTTGGAATCAATTTCCGCTCTTAATGATGGCTTGAAAAAATTCAAAGGTAGTATTCTTTTCACTTCACATGACCGTGAATTCATCAACACTTTGGCCAACCATATCGTTGTTATTTCGAAAAATGGTGTCATTGACCGTATCGGTGAAACCTACGATGACTTCTTGGCAAATGATGAAGTTCAAGCTAAAGTTAAAGAACTTTGGTCTGAAGGTTAATAGTAGTTACACTAGACTAAAAGTACTGCTCCGCCAAGATTATCTTGAAGCGGAGCATTTTTGATAAGGGGAGAAGATGAATAATCAATTAAAAATATTTGCGACAGACATGGATGGGACCTTTCTCGATGAAAACCGTAGTTACGATAAAAGCCGCCTTCGGGATATCTTAAAAGAGTTCAAAAAGAGAAACTACCTCTTCTGTGCCGCCAGCGGCCGACAACTTTTAGCCTTAGAAGAACTCTTTGATGAATTCCAAGACCAAGTCGCCTTCTGCGCTGAAAATGGAGCCCTTGTAAAATACCAGGGAAACATCCTCTACAGTAGTATTCTCGGACAAGACAAGGCCAGCAAACTCGTGGATGTTGTGCGTCAAAACCCACATATGCACCGTGATGTCGTTCTTTTTTCTGGTCTAAATGGTGCTTACGCTCTTCAAACAGCTGACCCACAATTTGTTGAATTTGCTAATATGTATTATTCTGACTTACAATTAGTGAAGTCGGTCCACGATATTGAAGACGAAATCTTAAAAGTCTGTGTGGAATTTCCACCTGAACAGATCCGTGAATGTGAAAATTGGATTAATGCGCGTGTACCCGATGTTCGTGCCACTACAACAGGTTTCCGCTCTATTGATATCATGTCGGCTGGTATCAGTAAAGCAACGGGTCTATCACACCTTCTCACACACCTCCAAGCTCGACCTGAAGTCCTCACAGCTTTTGGGGATCAAAGTAATGACTTGGAGATGTTGGAACTTGCAGGTACCGCTGTTGCTGTCGAAAATGCCATTCCTGAGGTCTTAAAAATTTCTGATAAGGTCATCGGCCACAATCGAGATGCTGCTGTTTTAACGGAACTTGAAGCGATTTTGACAAATTAAACAAAAGCATGAGTTTTGTCTCATGTTTTTTTGTATTCTTAATTCTAAGCCCAATCATATTGGCTAAAAAAACAGATTTTCGCTATAATTGAACAGAGAAGTTATCGGAGGGTAATACTATGAGAATCGCAATCGATGCTATGGGTGGAGACTTTGCGCCCGAGTCAATCGTCAAAGGAATTAATTTAGCAAAAAAAGAATTTCCAAATATAGAATTTCAACTCTATGGAAATCCTGAAGCTATTAAGGCCCATCTAGAAGATGAAAAAAATGTAAAAATTATTGCAACAACTGAACTTATTGACTTTCATGATGAGCCTGTCAAAGCTATTCGTAAGAAAAAAGATAGTTCTCTTGTCCGTGCCGTAAAGGCAGTTAAAGATGATCAAGCTGATGCTGTTCTTTCGGCAGGAAATACTGGGGCTCTCCTTGCGGCTGGTCTCTTCATCGTCGGACGTATCAAACAAATCGACCGTCCTGCACTGATGAGTACCTTACCGACTGCTGATGGCACAGGCTTTGATATGTTAGACCTTGGGGCAAATGCTGAAAATAAACCTGAACATCTGGCAGATTTTGCTGTTTTGGGAAGCTATTATGCTGCGAATGTTCGTGGTGTGAAAAATCCTCGTGTAGCTCTTCTTTCCAACGGTTCAGAAGAATCGAAAGGCTCTACCATGATTAAGGAAGCACATGCTCTTCTTTCAGATATTGAAGGTATTAATTTCATCGGAAATATTGAGTCTCGCGATATTTTGACAGGCGCTGCTGATGTGGTTGTTGCAGATGGTTTCACGGGAAACGCTGTGCTGAAGGCGATTGAAGGTACTGCGAGTGTCCTCATGCGTCAGATTAAAAACGGTATCATGAATGGTGGTTTCTCTACCAAGATTGGTGGCGCTCTGGTTAAGAAAGAATTGAGTAAACTCAAAGATACCATGGGTACAGACAGCGCCGGCGGTGCAGCGCTAGTTGGTGTAAAGGCTCCAGTCATCAAAGCACACGGCAATTCGAGCCCCGAAGCTATCGTTTCAGCCATTCGCCAAATCCAGCGTATGCTTGATACAGATGTTACTGGTCAACTCGTCAAACACTTTGAAGAGAAAGAATAAAAAAAAGCTTTACCCTAGAGGCAAAGCTTTTTTGTTATTTGTATCTCTTGTAGTAAATATTTTTTACGAACTGTAAGAATAAGAGATAAGCAATGATGATTATGCCCCAATAGAAGAAAAAGGCAACTGGCAGATGGGCTAAATCAATAATTGATCCAAAAGAGCCTAGAATCAATATAAATCCAACGACAAAAGCACCAATGGTTGTGAAAATAACTGGTAACGAAGGTTTGCTTTGTAAGAAAGGAACCTTTTTCGTACGTAGGATATGGAAGGCCAAAGCCTGTGTTCCTAAGCTGACTGCAAACCACCCTGCTTGGAAAAGACTCGCATGCGCAACTGTATTGAAACCAAAAACATACCATAATACAAGGAAAGTAATGATATCAAAGATGGAAGATACTGGACCTACAATAAAGGCAAAGCGAGCAAGACCTTTGGTTTGCCATTTAACTGGTCGAGCAATATCTTCTTCATCCACATTATCCCAAGGGATGGAAAGTTGACTCATATCATAGATGAGATTCAAAGTTAAAATTTGTAAACTTAGCATCGGTAGGAAAGGCAAGAAAGCACTGGCCACCAATACAGAAAAGACATTCCCAAAGTTTGAAGATAAGGTAATACGAATATACTTCATCATATTTGTAAAGACTTTACGCCCTTCAGTTACACCTGTTTCCAATACTTGTAAACTCTTTTCCAGTAAGATAATATTGGACGCATCTTTGGTTATATCTGCTGCTGTATCTACAGAGATACCTATATCAGCGGCGCGTAAACTTGGAGCATCGTTTATCCCATCACCCATAAAACCAACAGTATGTACTTTACGGATTAGCTCAATGATACGTGCTTTTTGCATGGGATTAAGCTTAGCAAACAGGTGGACTTCCATCGCTGTATTGAAGAGTTCCTCATCATCCATGAGATCAATCTCACTTCCGATGCAATAACTGTCAACCGGTATACCGACATCCTCACAGACTTTTTGTGCAACAATAGCATTATCACCTGTCAACACTTTTACAGTTACACCATGATCTTGTAAACTCCTAATTGCTTTTGCAGCTGATTCTTTAGCAGGATCAAGGAAACCGATAAAGCCAACAAGTGTCATATCACGCTCACTTGCAGAGTCGAAATCTTCTAGTTCATCGTCGGAAATGATGCGCTCAGCTATTGTGAGTACACGCATGCCTTGCATATTCATCTCACGGTTGACTTCCTTCATCTCTGCAAGTCGTTCCTCCGTGATTTCGACACGCTTACCATCTTCCATGACATGGGTACAAATGGCTTGCATTTCCTCAACAGCACCTTTAGTAACCATCAAGTTTTTATTATTCGTTTTAACAACAACAGATAAAAGGCGACGTGAAAAATCGAAAGGAATTTCGTCTACTTTAGTTATATTTTCGTCTGGTAATTCCCGGTCCAACTTTTTAAAGTAGTCAATGACCGCAACATCCATCAAGTTTTTCCAACCCGTTTGGTAATTAGAGTTAATGTAAGCTGAATTTAGAACTTCATCAGCTTTATCTCCTCGTGAATTTACATACTCCACCATGACAACACGGTCTTCCGTAATCGTCCCTGTCTTGTCAGTACAAAGAATGTCCATTGAACCAAGATTTTGAATGGCAGACAGATTCTTAACAATAACTTTTTCTTTACTAAGCGCTACAGCCCCTTTAGCAAGATTAGCATTCACAATCATTGGTAACATTTCTGGAGTTAACCCAACTGCTACAGCGATAGCAAAGAAGAAAGATGTTTCAAAGTCACCTTTTGTCACCCAGTTTAGGATTAAAACAACTGGGAACATAATCGCAACCAAGGTTAAAAGTAAACGACTTACGCGACTTAAACCTTTGTCAAAGGAAGATTCAATTTTTGTAGCCGTGGCCTTGCTGGCGATATCGCCAAACATCGTTGAAGCACCTGTTTTAACGATTAATATTTCGCCATTACCTGATAGTACATCCGTTCCCATAAAGAGAATATTCGGGGCATCAAGTGCGGAGGTTAATTCCCAATCAATTTGTTCATCTTCATCCAAGTCTTCTGGTAGTCGTTTTTCTACAGGAAATGACTCCCCTGTCAACGAGGCTTGATTGATAAAGAGATCGCGGTGAGACAGCAAAATGGCATCTGCTGGAATCATGTCGCCAGTTTGCAGTTGGATAATATCACCTGGTACTACTTCATCCATGGGGATTTCGAAGTTCTCCGCTCCCCGTTTAACATTTGTCGTATTTTCAATCATCTCATGTAGAGCAATTGAAGCTTTTTGTGACTTATATTCCTGCACAAAGCTTACACCTGCAGATACGGTTACCATGAGCAACATATAGAGTGCTCCCTCCATATCGCCTGTTAGTGCGGAAACAACCGCCAAAAAAGCAAGGACAAAAACGAAGGGATTTTTAAAGGCATGAAGCAGTATTATATACCAGGGGGTTGGTTTTTGACTGGCAACTACATTCGGGCCATATTCATCTAAGCGTTCCTCAGCCTGTTCAGCGTTTAAACCTGTAAAGTTGGTGTTTAAACGTTCAAAAAGCTCGTCACGATTTAGCTGTGCTAGTTCTTTTAGCACTTCGTTTTTGTTGGTTTTCATTTTTTGCATACATGCACCTCCCATTTCTAGGGCGCGAGCTTCTTTAAGAAGCTCACTTTTCTTTTATTATGGTGTTGGTTTGCGAAATTCCTCTCTCTATTCTACTACAAATATCGCAAAAGACCGCCTAAGATAACCAAACGCAAACAGAATTTAATATTGTTTATAAAAAACAATCCTTTATACCTCTAACTGTTATTATCGTAAACTAAGCTGAAACACCTTTTCTACCACTGTAAATATATTTGACAGTACGTTGACATCTTACTTTTGGATGAGCAGTTTCAATAACTTTTGCTCTTTTTGTCTAATCTTTTTACACGCCACAATATTATTGAAAACAAAGTACATAAAAAACAGTTATTCACATGTGAATAACTGTTTTTTAATTTTCATGCCTCTTCGCAAAAAATATCTTGTAGAAATATTTTCCACATGTGTATAAGTTTAACCTACAACTAATTCTGCATCTAGTTCAATGGGTACTGAGGCCAAAGCTTTAGAAACGGGACACGTAACTTCCGTTTCCTTAGCTAATTTTTGAAATTCATCATCCGAGATTCCCGCAATTTTAGATTGATTTTTCAAATGAATCTTCGTAATAGCAGGTCCATCCGCCGTTACCGCAAAAGTAACATCTGCTTGCGTATAAATATTGTTTACTTTATAACCCTTTTCACTTAAAAGTAGTGAAAAGGCCATGCTAAAGCAGGCTGCATGAGCGGCACCAAGAAGTTCCTCAGGCGTTGTAATTGAAGCTGAATGTTCTGCACGTGCTACAAAATTATAAGGCGTATCTGTAAAAATTTGTGAAGAGTCAAGGCTGATTGTGCCTGAACCATTTTGCAAATCTCCTTGCCATTGTGCTGAAGCTGTTGATACATTTGCCATATGTTTCTCCTTTTCTATATTCTGAATATTTTGAGAGCTTATATTTAAAGTATAGGTTTTTATTATAGCCATTTCAAGAGATTGGGCTCAGACTTATTTGACATTTTTTGAAATTAAATGTAGAATGTCAAATATCAGAAGAGTAGCTTTTCATAAAATTCTTTAGGAAGTTGACGGTGGTGCGAGTCAATGTTTTTAGAAAAGTGAATGGACTGACAATAAATGATGATTTTAAGCAATATAAATCACGGCTGCTCCCGTTAAAAAAGCACTCGTTTCTTGACGAGCCAGAGGAAATTCAAAGAATTTCAAATTACGGTGGTACCGCGTGATAACGCCCGTAGAGTTTTTTTACAATGCTCTACGGGCGTTTTTTGTTCTTAAATCACACTATAAAAAGGAGATAATACTTATGAATAAACCTACAATCTTAACGGGCGACCGTCCTACGGGAAAACTCCATATCGGCCACTATGTGGGCTCTCTCAAAAACCGAGTTATCTTACAAAATACCGGCAACTATAACATGTTTGTTTTCCTTGCCGACCAGCAAGCACTCACAGATCATGCAAAAGATCCCGGAAAAATTATTCAATCTGTGGGTGATGTTACCTTGGATTATTTAGCAGCAGGTTTGGATCCGGAGAAATCAACCCTCTTTATCCAATCACAAATCCCTGAACTTGCTGAACTTTCAATGTACTATATGAACTTAGTATCTTTAGCACGCCTTGAACGCAATCCAACAGTTAAAACAGAAATAGCTCAAAAAGCCTTTGGTGAATCTATTCCTGCTGGTTTCTTGGTTTACCCTATCGCTCAAGCAGCAGATATTACGGCTTTCAAAGCTAATCTTGTTCCTGTAGGCAACGACCAAAAGCCAATGATTGAACAATGTCGTGAAATTGCTCGCTCATTTAACAATGCTTATGACTGTGATGTCTTAGTTGAACCTGAAGGTCTTTATCCAGAAAATGAAGCCGCTGGTCGCCTACCTGGTCTAGATGGCAATGCTAAAATGTCTAAGTCTTTAGGTAACGGTATTTACCTTGCAGACGACATGGATACACTTAAAAAGAAAGTAATGAGCATGTACACTGACCCTGATCATATCAAAGTTGAAGATCCAGGTAAAATTGAAGGAAATATGGTTTTCCACTATCTAGATGTGTTTGGTCGTGAAGAAGATGCCGAAACAATCGCTGAAATGAAAGCTCACTATCAAGCAGGCGGCTTAGGCGATGTTAAAACGAAGCGCTATTTGCTTGATATTCTTGACCGTGAACTTTCACCTATACGCGAACGTCGCATCGAATTTGCTAAAGATATGGGGGCCGTGTATGATATTCTAAAAGAAGGCTCTGAGAAAGCTCGTGCTGTTGCTGCAAATACACTGTCTGAAGTAAAATCTGCCATGGGCATCAACTACTTCGATACAAAATAAAAGAATTAGAGAAGTTATGATATTTGAAGAGAATATAGCCACCTTTGTGCAAAATATCCACCAAGATAATAAAGACGGGCACGGTTTTGACCACATTTATCGTGTGGTGCAACTTGCAAAAAAAATCTTAGCCACTGAACCGCAAGCGGATTCTGACTTAGTTTTAGCTGCAGCTTATCTCCATGATACCTATGATGAAAAACTTTATCCTGACGTCGCTCTGCAAAAACAAAAAGTTGCTGAGTTTCTAAAGTCCCTCAACTATTCAAAAGAAAAACAAGATAAAATCTTCTATATCATAGATAATATGAGTTATTCTTCTAATCTTACTCAACAAAAAGAGTTAGATATCAATGGCCAAATCGTTCAAGATGCGGATCGACTCGATGCTATGGGTGCCTGGGGTATAGTTCGTACGTTGGAATACGGCTGGACACATGGAAGAACACTTTATGATCCATCGGTGAAGCCAGAAAGTTTTTCTGACAAACATACCTATCATAAAAACAAAGGAACAACACTCAACCATTTTTATGAAAAGCTCTTCTTGCTTAAAAACTTAATAAATACAGCCAAAGGTCAAGAACTAGCTGAAAAAAGAGACAAAATTATGCACGAATTTGTTGCCGCTATTGAAGAAGAATATATGCTCTAAGAAGGGATATTATGACGATAAATTTAGCTAAAAACTATTCACGTGTAAACCCAAAACATTGTCTTATTTTTGCTCATCGTGGTTCAAAATCTAATCGACCTGAGAATACACTGAGCGCTTTTCGCGAAGCTTTAAATGTAAAGTCAGATGGGATCGAGCTGGACGTGCATCTTTCTAAAGACAAGCAGCTCATTGTCATCCATGATGAAAAAGTGAATCGAACCACCTCAGGAAAAGGATTTGTTAGTGACATGACTTTATCTGAATTAAAGCAACTTGATGCAGGATCATGGTTTCATAAAAGTTTCCAAGGGGAAAAAATACCAACATTAAAAGAAGTTCTAGATTTGTTAGTGGATGAAAAATTTACAGGCTACTTAAATAT
Organism: Lactococcus garvieae; assembly: GCF_016027715.1. Classification (NCBI taxonomy): domain Bacteria; kingdom Bacillati; phylum Bacillota; class Bacilli; order Lactobacillales; family Streptococcaceae; genus Lactococcus; species Lactococcus garvieae. The sequence continues at coordinate 1,809,333 of NZ_CP065691.1, read as the reverse complement.
CGAAGTTAAGACTGACATTATTGACTATCCAGGTATCGAAAATAAACTAATGGAACTCATGAACAGTCGTATCTTCCCCTTTAAAACTATCTATTCTTCTTTTAATATCACCACGCTACGTCATCTTCATCAACTTGGCGTCAAAGAGGAACTTGCCTTTCTCTCAGGTAAAACTTTTCAAAGCGTTAAATTAGATGGTGTGGATGATTTTATAACGGGACTTCATTTAAAACAAAATTATGTGTTTAAACACCCGAAACTTATAGATTCTAACTCCAAAGCAATTCGTCTCTGGGTGATTAACTCCGAAAAAGATATGCGACGGATCTTCCAACACAATATCTCGGGTTTATTTACCGATTATCCTGAAAAAGCTATCAAATTACGAGAAAATTATGGAAGAAAATATTAATAATTCCTACTAAAAGCATGCGCCGTTCATGCTTTTTTATATTAAAAATAACTTCACAAATTTTTTATAAAAATAGCGTTATTTTCGCTTATGATAGCGGAGTCATTTTTCTTTACTTTCTATTTCACAAGGGATATAATGAAACTATATGTGCCAAATGTAAAATACCTTTGACATGTATTTCTAATGGAAGGAGAATCTATGCAATATATCAATTATCTCGGGCAGGATGCCTATACAAACATTGCGATGGATTCTTGGTTATTAAATAATCTGAAAGCAGATAAACCTGTTTTTGCTCTTTGGCAAAATAAGCGCGCTGTTATCGTTGGACGTAACCAAAATACTTTTGCTGAGATAAATCAAGATTATATTGATCAACATGATGTACAAGTTGTACGCCGAGTCTCGGGTGGCGGAGCTGTCTACCATGATCTGGGTAATATTTGCTTTACCTTTTTTGTCCCTGTAGCCAGTTCAGCCCATGTAAACTTTCATCAGTTTGTAAAGCCTATGTATGATGCGCTTCGTTCCCTCGGTATCGAAGCCGAAATCACGGGTAGAAATGATCTCGAAATTGCAGGAAAAAAAGTTTCTGGTAATGCCCAACGTTATGCGGGCGGATACCTTATGCATCATGGTACTTTATTATGGGATACTGATGTGGAGGCGATGATTCGCTCCCTTAATGTATCAGATGAAAAGTTCGTCTCCAAAGCTGCTAAATCTGTTCGATCGCGAGTTGGTAACATCAAAGACTTTGCGCCAGATTTAAATTTAGATACTTTTATTGATGCGCTCAAGTATTATTTGACGGATCAGGGTAAAGATGGGGAATTTATTCTAAGTGATGCACAGCTTGCAAGTATTAAAAAATTACGTGATGAACAATTTTCTACATGGGATTGGAATTTTGGAGAAAGTCCTCAATTTAGTTTCAACAACCATGCCAAATTTACTGGTGGATCCATTGACATTCAAGTTGAAGTCAATAATGGTCTGATTACGGATATTAATTTCTTAGGAGACTTCCTTGGTGTACGTGATTGGCGTGACATCAAGCAAGATTTTATTGGGATACCATTTAATCCAGACTCGGTGCTTGAAGTTTTAGAAAAGAACAAAGCCGGCCAGTATTTTGGAACAATTGAAAACAATGAACTTTCACAGCTCTTTAGGGCTGATGAATTGATTTAAAAAAGAAAACGAATTAAAAAAGGGAGATATTTATGTCAAATAGTACAAAAATCCTCGATTTCAAAGAACAATTAGAATTACAAGACAGCGCATTTCCGACGCTACAAATCTTAGACGAAAACGGAAAAATTGTTGATGAAGAAGGTCTTAAACGTGCAGATCTTTCTGATCAAGATTTAGTTGACCTCTTCAAAGATATGTTACTTAGCCGCCAAATCGACATTCGTTGTATGAAACTCGCTAAGCAAGGGCGTATGGGATTCTTCGGACCTACTGCAGGTCAAGAAGCTTCTCAAATGGCCACTTCTTTTGCTTTTACTGACGAAGATTGGCTTTTCCCAGGATACCGTGATTTGCCACAAATTTATGCTAAAGGTTGGCCAATCTGGAAAGGCCTCCTCTGGTCTCGTGGTCACCAACTCGGTAATGAATATACAACCGATGACGGTGCTGAAGTAAAATCTTGGTTCCCACAAATCATCATCGGTGCACAATACGTTGAAGCAGCCGGTGTTGCTTTGGGACTTAAAAAACGTAAAAAAGATGCAGTTGCCTTTGTCTATACGGGTGATGGTGGTTCTTCACAAGGTGATACTTATGAAGGAATCAACTTTGCTTCTGCCTATAAAGCACCACTGGTAGCCTTTATTCAAAACAATGGTTATGCGATTTCAACTCCACGCGAACTTCAAACTGCTGCACCACATTTGGCTGCTAAAGGTTGGGCTGCGGGTGCCCCTTCTATCGTTGTTGACGGTAATGATGCAATCGCTATGTACTTAGCTGCTAAAGAAGCACGTGCTTGGGCCGTAGCTGGAAACGGACCTGTAGTTATTGAAGCACTCACTAACCGTTTAGAACCACACTCAACAGCCGGTGATGACCCTATGCGCTACCGTAGCCAAGAAGGGCTTGACTCTTGGTGGGCTAAAGAACCTTTGCTCCGTATGCGTACTTACTTGACAGAAAAAGGTATCTGGGATGAAGCTCAAGAAGAAGCTTATATCGCTGAACTTGATGCTCGTATTGATGCTGATATCAAGAAAGCAAACAATGTTGAAAAACAAAAAGTATCAAGCTTCTTGAAAAATACACTTGAAGTACCTAGTCAAGTAATGGCTGAGCAAATTGCAAAATTTGAAAGTGAGGGCAAATAAACATGGCAGTAAAAACTTATATTGCAGCAATCACAGAAGCGCTTGACTTAGCGCTTGAGCGTGACGAAAATACATTAATCTTTGGTGAAGACGTTGGACAAAATGGTGGGGTATTCCGTGCCACTGACGGACTCCAAGCAAAACACGGTGAAGACCGTGTCTTCAACACACCACTTGCCGAATCTGGTATCGGTGGTTTAGCTATCGGGCTTTCAACACAAGGCTTCCGACCAGTCATGGAAATTCAATTTGGAACTTTTGTTTATGAAGTTTTTGACTCTATTGCTGGGCAAATGTCACGTACACGTTATCGTTTCAACAACACACGTCATAACCCTATTGTTATCCGTACTCCTTATGGGATTGGTACAAAAACTCCTGAAATGCATGCGGACTCTATTGAAGGTCTATTTGCTCAAATCCCTGGACTACGCGTGGTTATGCCTTCAAATCCGGCAGATGCCAAAGGGCTTCTTTTAGCTGCCATTGAAAACAATGACCCTGTAATGTACTTGGAAAACTTACACCTTTACCGTTCTGTTAAAGGTGAAGTTCCAGAAGGCTATTACACAACGCCTTTGGACCAAGCAGTTGTTGCTAAAGAAGGTTCAGATGTATCCATCATCGCTTACGGTGGTACAGTTCCTCTAGCTATTAAAGCTGCTGAGCAACTTGAAAAAGAAGGTATCAACGCTGAAGTGCTTGACCTTCGTACCGTTTCTCCTCTTGATATTAAATCTATCGGAGAAACTGTTGAAAAAACTGGACGTGTTGTTGTGGTTCAAGAAGCCCAACGTACAGCTGGTATCGCTGCGAATGTTATGGCGGAAATCTCCGAACGTTTTGTTCTGTCACTTAAAGCACCTATCGGCCGTGTAGCTGGCCCAGATTCTATCTTCCCATTTGCTCAAGCAGAAAATGACTGGGCAATTAAGGCAGACGATATTGTGAACAAAGTGAAAGAGGTAGTAAATTATGACTGAAATTTTTAAAATGCCTGATATCGGTGAAGGCATGCACGAAGGCGACATCGCGAACTGGCTTGTTAAAGTCGGTGACGTTGTTAAAGAAGACGATCCAGTTGCTGAAGTTCAAAATGACAAACTTATGCAAGAAATCCTGTCTCCTTACTCTGGTACAGTAACAAAACTCTTTGTTGAAGCAGGAACAACTGTTGAAGTTGGCGCTCCCCTCATCGAATATGATGGAGATGGGTCAAGCGAAGCAGCTCCTGCTGAGGCGGCTCCTGCCACTGCTTCTGAAGCTCCTGCAGGTGATGCACAAATCTTCACGATGCCTGATATCGGTGAAGGTATGCACGAAGGCGACATCGCAAACTGGCTTGTTAAAGTTGGTGATGAAGTCAAAGAAGACGATCCAGTCGCCGAGGTTCAAAATGATAAACTTATGCAAGAGATTTTATCACCTTACTCTGGTAAAGTAACGAAACTCTTTGTTGAAGCAGGAACTACTGTTGAAGTTGGCGCTCCCCTAATTGAGTATAATGGGAACGGTTCAGGAACAGCTGCTCCTGAGGCTCCTAAAGCTCCTGAAGCGGCAAAACCTGCTACTTCTGAAGCTCCTGCTCAGCCAGCAACAGACGGTGCCACAACACGTACTACTACAGATGGTCGTGTCCTTGCTATGCCTTCTGTACGCCACTATGCACGTGAGCACGGTATTGATTTGACTCAAGTCCAATCTACAGGTCGTCATGGACATACAACATTAGCTGACGTTAAGGCCTTTGCATCTGGTGCAGCTGCTCCTAAAGCTCCTGCTGCTGAAACTGCAAAACCTGCGGTTGAAGCACCTAAGCCTGCAGCTCCTAAAGCTGCGCCGGCTCCTGTACAAGCTGCAGACGGTGACCGTCGTGAACCAATGACTCCTACACGTAAAGCAATCTCAAACGCGATGAGCACACAAAATGCAAATATACCTGCGGTTACTAACTTTGACCAAGTGGAAGTATCTAAGTTAGTTGCTCACCGTAAAGAGTACAAAGAAATTGCTGCTAAACAAGATGTTAAACTCACTTATCTTGCTTATGTTACTAAAGCTCTCGCTGCTACAGCTAAGAAATTCCCAGAAATTAACGCTTCTATTGACGGTACCGATATTGTGTACCACAATGAAGTAAACATTGGTATTGCTGTAAATGCCCCAAGTGGACTTTACGTACCTGTTATTAAAAATGCAGACAAGAAATCAATCTTTGCTATTGCTAAAGAAATTGCGGAACTTGCTGAAGCAGTACGTACAGGTGCTATCAAACCTGACCAAATGCGCGGTTCAACAATCACAATTTCAAACATAGGATCTGCTCGTGGTACTTGGTTCACACCAATCATCAACGGTTCAGATGTTATGATTCTGGGACTTGGTTCAATCGTGAAAGAACCAATCGTTAATGCTGAAGGCGAATTAGCTGTCGGCCAAAACATGAAACTTTCAGTAAGCTATGACCACCGTCTCATCGATGGAATGCTTGGACAAGGTTCATTGAACTATCTTAAGAGCCTCTTAGCTGATCCAGCTTACATGCTCATGGAAGTTTAAAAAGAAAAGGGGAAAAAGAATTATGGTTGTTGGTGCACAAGCCACTGAAGTGGATACAGTTGTCATCGGATCAGGCCCTGGCGGATATGTTGCGGCTATCCGTGCGGCTGAACTTGGTAAAAAAGTTGTTGTTATCGAAAAAGATAACGTAGGTGGGGTATGTCTTAACATTGGTTGTATCCCTTCAAAAGCCTTGATTAATGTGGGTCACCACTATCAAGATGCGCTTAAACAAGAAGCTGGTAAAAGTCCATTTGGTCTATCAAATGGTGCAGTAAATCTTGATTGGGCTGCTACACAAGCTTGGAAAGATGAAAAAGTTGTTAAGCAACTTACTGGCGGTATTGCCATGCTTCTTAAAAAGCATAAAATCGAATTAATCAAAGGTACAGCTGAGTTCGTTGATAATGAAACAATTAACGTTGAACAAGAAGATGGCTTCCAATTGTTGAACTTCCAAAATGCGATTATCGCTACAGGTTCACGCCCAATTGAAATCCCTAGCTTCCCTTATGGTGGACGTATTATCGACTCTACAGGTGCGCTTAATCTTAAAGAAGTACCTAAACATTTAATCATCGTGGGTGGTGGTGTCATCGGTTCTGAACTTGGTGGTGCTTATCGTATGTTAGGTTCTAAAATCACTATCGTTGAAGGTTTAGATCATATCTTGAATGGTTTTGACAAAGAAATGTCAGATATCATTGCCAACCGTGTGAAAACAGCTGGATCAGAAATTTATACTTCTGCTATGGCAAAATCAGCTACACAAACAGATACAGATGTTACTTTGACATTTGAAGTAGATGGTAAAGAACAAACTGTTACAGGTGATTACTTGCTCGTTTCAGTAGGTCGTCGTCCAAATACAGATATGTTAGGTCTTAACAATACAGATGTTAAGTTGACAGACCGTGGACTCATCGAAGTGAGCGATTCATTCCAAACTTCAGTACCACATATCTATGCTATCGGTGACGTTGTTCCTGGCCCAATGCTCGCACATAAAGCTTCATTCCAAGCTAAGATTGCTGCTGCTGCTATTGCTGGTGGAGAAGACGCTGTTGACTTACATATCGCTCTCCCTGCTGTTGCTTACACAACAACAGAGTTAGCGACTGTAGGTGAAACTCCTGAGACTGTTAAAGATCGCATGGATCAAGTTAAAATCAGCAAATTCCCATTTGCTGCCAATGGACGTGCTATTTCAATGGACGATACAACAGGTTTCATCCGTTTAATTACAGATAATAAAGAAGGTGCCGTTATTGGCGCCCAAATCGTTGGTCCTGGAGCTTCTGACTTGATTTCCGGTTTAGCTTTAGCTATTGAAAATGGTTTAACTTCTAAAGATATCTCATTGACGATCCAGCCTCACCCAACGCTTGGTGAAGCAATTATGGATACAGCTGAGATTGCTGATGGTTTACCTATCCACGTTTAAAATAAAAAAAAGCATCTCAAGATGCTTTTTTTTATTTTTTCTAAATTAGTCTTTCATAATATCAGCCCAATCTTTCATGCTGTCTAAAAATTTTTTGGATTTCAAGTGAATACCGACATATTCCTCATAAAGCCCATCAATGAATAAGCGAATCTTCTGTTTCATATCCTCTTTAACAGAAATTTTTTCTAACTGGTTCAAGGATATTTCTTGAAAAAGATTAACCAAGTAAATGACATTAGGATCCAAATGCAAGCGGCGAATATCTTCGTTAAAATGATTTTTACAAAGACAAGCATTGAACTTATAAGAATAATCAAAGGGTCCTTGCTTACTATGACAAAACGCGCATTCTGCACAATTGAGACTCACACCAAAACGATTCAAAATTTGAAGTTCAAAAATGTTCGTAATGATTTCTTTATCAAAACCTTGCTCTAACAAATCTAAGCACTTCGTCAAAAAAGCATATAAAGAAGGGTCATATTGATTATCAGGTATTGCTGCATCTGCCAAACTAATAATGTAAGAAGCATGAGCATTAAGAAAAATATCCTCACTGATATGCTTATAAGTAACTGTCTCACTCACATCATCCAGGAAAGAAAAACCTTCATCATTTATCGTTCCCATCAAGCTAGAGTTTGTAAAATTCTGCAAGCTGCTCGCATATTTAGAGCGGGCAAAATTTTTAACAAAAAACATACGCTTACCAAAGGACTCCGTAAAAATTTTGACCAGCTTGTCCTTTTCTTTATAATTTTTAGTATATAGGACAAGGCCTCGAGTTTCCACACTTTTCATTCTTATATTTTACCACACCACTTAAATAAGGGCTACTGAATGTCACTAAAAGCAAATTATTAGGGATAGGATAAAATTAAGATAAATAACATATATTGAATTTTTAACTAAAGCGTAGTTAAAAACGGAACTAATTTTTGTCAATCAGGGGTTGTATATCAAAGGTATATGGACTTTAGCACAAGCAAACACCTCTGTGTAGTTTTCTTAAATAAAGTCTACAGTTTAAAAATAGTGTTCTAATATAATATAATCGGTAATTACTTTATATGCTGTAAATTATTGTAAGTACTAGTTTTATGTCTTATTTTTTTATTTGAGTGAAAGATAGGCTTTATAAGACTTATTTTATTTAATACATTTTATAGTACAATAAATGTATTAAATATATGAGGACCTCCCTATGAACAAACTTATTGACCTAGCTCCTTGGATTATTATTCCACTCTTAATAATATTAATCATCTTTTCTTCTAAGTATAAAACAATACTAAATAGTGTAAAAACAGATAGATTAAACCTTATAAAAAAAGAATACCCCGATTTGACCGATAAAGATATTAAATATCTCAAAGATGCTTTCGAAACATATAAAAAATGGTATTTCTATACTCCTTTACAAAGAAAACTTAATATAATACTTGGGAGTGCTTTACTTTTCTCCCTCGTTGGTTACGTACATTATATGATTTGGTTTAAATCAGTATATATACTTCTCGTTTTTCTTACTTTGTTTTTACTTGTTACACTTCTTGTAGGCATAACTCCTCCGACACTCAGACAACACCAGAAATTCTTAAAAAAATACCTTAAAGAAAATCCAGAGAATGAGTTTAAAGTGGTATTATTTAAAGATACGTATGTTGATAAGGTAGAAAAATCATCTCGAATATATAAAACTCTTTTTACGTTTATCGTTATTTTATTTTTACTTTTAACGCTGTCATTTTGGCACAATAACATATAAGATAAAAGCTCACAGTTTCGTGCTGTGAGCTTTTTTATAGTGACTTAGATAAATTATATTAGGAGCGATTAAATACGCGTGACAGCACATAAAAAGTCCATTTAGATTATGGACTTCTTGCACACTATATTATCCCACACGCTTTTTCTCCGCCATTTGACAAGATTATTATATCAAATATTTCCTATAAAAATCATCGTATTATGATCAGATAGGTCAATTATTTTCAACATCTTTTTTGCCTTAATAAAAATTGTCTTATATTTTTCTCTCTGATTGTGGTCTTTAAATATAATAATTCTTTTCTTTAGATTATTTAATGAAACCGTTCCTGTTAAATCTGATAAAGAGACCTGAGATTGTATAGTAGAATACTCTTCTAGTTCTATTAGAGCTTCATCCTCTGCAGCGTCTTCTTTAACTGGGCTACTCCGAACTTCTGTTGCCTGCTCTTTTTGCATGGTGGAGTTAGAGGCCGTTGTTCCTTTTGTTTCTTCGTTATTTTTAGAAGAACATCCTACTAAGGTTAGCGATAATATAAATGTGCTAAATAAAAAAATTTTTTTCATATAACCTTCCTTTATTCATCTTCATTCTACAACACTCTTGATTTATTTTTTATTTATATACTTAATTATATCAAAGCGTTCCAAGTGCCCCTAACGTTTTCTAAGACTCTTGTCCTACTTTTTAACTTCTCGGATAGTATTCGCACACAAGCGATAAATCTTGTTATAAGTTAGATCTATTTGTTATGTTCCTTTTTGATAAAAAATGTCAAGTTTTGTTTTGA
>NZ_CP065690.1 GCF_016027715.1 Lactococcus garvieae | reverse complement strand
GAATGTTCATAAAATGGTCATTTTCTGATCACATAATTGGTGTGATAAAATCAGACCAAACAAAAAAACAGATTTACATTTTAAAACAATCTGTTTTTTTGTTTCAACTTTAATCTTCATTTCTCATGATATAGTAGTAAGTTCCGACTCCACATACAATTGCAACAATAGGTCCGCCAATTATTATAACCGGTTCTGTTGCAAAGTTTTAAATCTACTATCAAATAAGGTAGAATAATAGAAAAAGATAGCAGGAGGAATGACGATGAATCATTTTAAAGGAAAGCAATTTCAGCAGGATGTGATTATTGTAGCCGTGGGCTACTATCTTCGTTATAACCTTAGCTATCGTGAAGTTCAAGAAATCTTATATGATCGTGGCATTAACGTTTCTCATACGACGATTTATCGTTGGGTGCAAGAATATGGCAAACGACTCTATCAAATTTGGAAAAAGAAAAATAAAAAATCCTTTTATTCATGGAAAATGGATGAAACGTACATCAAAATTAAAGGAAAATGGCATTATTTGTATCGAGCCATCGATGCAGATGGTTTAACCTTGGATATTTGGTTACGTAAAAAACGGGACACACAAGCAGCCTATGCTTTTCTTAAGCGGTTAGTGAAGCAGTTTGATGAACCGAAGGTTGTAGTCACAGATAAAGCCCCCTCTATTACAAGTGCCTTTAAGAAACTAAAAGAATACGGCTTTTATCAAGGGACAGAACATCGTACCATTAAATACCTGAATAATTTGATTGAACAAGACCATCGTCCAGTAAAGAGACGCAATAAATTCTATCGAAGTTTACGCACTGCCTCTACCACGATTAAAGGTATGGAAGCCATCCGAGGATTATATAAGAAAACCCGAAAAGAAGGCACTCTCTTCGGGTTTTCGGTCTGTACTGAAATCAAGGTATTATTGGGAATCCCAGCTTAAATCATAGATACCGTAAGGGATTTTATTCTTTATTTAAAACTTTGCAACAGAACCGGATAATCAATAGTATTATATAAAAGTATCAATCACATACGAGTGATACTTTGGGAAAAAAATAAAATAGTCCAATTTACTTGACCGTGTACTATGGTACACGGTTTATAATATTCATGGGGTGAAATAAGATGATTTATCGCATTAGTGAGTTTGCAGATAAATGTGGAGTTAATAAAGAAACGATCAGATATTACGAGCGAAAAAATTTATTACAAGAACCTCACCGAACGGAAGCTGGTTATCGGATATATTCATATGATGACGTTAAGCGTGTTGGGTTTATTAAACGAATACAGGAACTTGGTTTTTCTTTAAGCGAGATTTATAAATTACTTGGTGTTGTAGATAAAGATGAAGTTCGTTGTCAAGATATGTTCGAATTTATTTCTAAAAAACAAAAGGAAGCGCAAAAACAAATAGAGGATTTAAAACGAATTGAAATGATATACATCTTTCCGAAAAAGTTTGCTTTTTCTCAAAGCATGGCTATAAATAATTGTTAGTCCATTCTTAAGGTCGATAACACTTTTCAATACCGACCCTAATACTGACCCTAATACTGACCTTGATACTGACCTTGATACCGACCCTAATACTGACCCTAATACCGACCTCAATACTGAACAAAAAAAGCCACCTGATTTCAGTGGCCCAATTAATATATTTAAAATCTTTATAAAGGAGGATTCCTCAGATGTATCTGGTTGAGCGAATATCAAGCTTTCTGATTGGCTCGTGGTATATAACGAGTTGGTCATTGAGTTTCAACCTAGTTTGATACATTTGATTGGAGCATAATTTAATTTCATATTCTCAAAAGATGAGAAAAATTTATATTATCCCAAAAATTTCGTAATACTATCTGCAACATTTTGAATTTGTTCAGGAATGTTTTCGGTTATACCTCCTGCAACATTTTGAATCTGTTCGGGAATGTTTTCGGTTATACCTCCTGCAACATTTTGAATCTGTTCGGGAATGTTTTCGGTTATACCTCCTGCAACATTTTGAATTTGTTCAGGAATATTTTCGGTTATACCTCCTGCAACATTTTGAATTTGTTCAGGAATGTTTTCGGTTATACCTCCTGCAACATTTTGAATTTGTTCAGGAATGTTTTCGGTTATACCTCCTGCAACATTTTGAATCTGTTCGGGAATGTTTTCGGTTATACCTCCTGCAACATTTTGAATTTGTTCGGGAATGTTTTCGGTTATACCTCCTGCAACATTTTGAATTTGTTCAGGAATGTTTTCGGTTATACCTCCTGCAACATTTTGAATCTGTTCGGGAATGTTTTCGGTTATACCTCCTGCAACATTTTGAATCTGTTCGGGAATGTTTTCGGTTATACCTCCTGCAACATTTTGAATTTGTTCGGGAATGTTTTCGGTTATACCTCCTGCAACATTTTGAATTTGTTCAGGAATATTTTCGGTTATATTCCCCAAAATTTCTTGTGCTTGTTCAGTTAAGTTTTGAAATATATTTTTAAACATTTATAGCTCTCCTTCTATATCTTTTTTATTTGGCAATAATAATCTCAATGAATTTAGCAGAACAACCAGCGTACTTCCCTCATGCAATGTTATGCTTAGTACCACCGAGGTATTTTTCCATAGACTAATATACACTAAAAATAGAACAACTAATAAAGCAAATATTATATTTTGAGTTACAATATTTTTTAATCTTTTAGAAGTTTTATGTGCACTCACAAAATTACCAAGGTCATTATTCATTAATACTACATCTGCAGTTTCTATAGCTACATCCGTGCCATCTCCCATCGCAATACCTACATCTGCTACAGCAAGTGCTGGTGCATCATTCACACCATCTCCGATCATCGCGGTTGGACCATATTTTTCTTTATTTTCATTTATTATTTTTGCCTTTTCATCAGGCATTACATTTGCCTGCACATCTCTTACGCCTAACTGTTTCCCAATTGCCTTTCCCGTTAATACTGCATCACCAGTTATCATAATAGTCTTTATTTGATTCTTATTTAAATATTGAATTGCCGAAATTGCAGTCTTTTGAGGAGTATCTTGAATTGCTATTAAGCCTTCGACTTTATCGTTAACAGCAATAAATACCACCGTTTTTCCTTCATTTTCAAAGTTTTCCTGTTTTTCAATCCATTCTTGACTTACGATTTTAAAAGCACTTGGTTTAGCAATTCGATAGCTTTCTCCTTGGTAGGTTGCGCTCAACCCTGTCCCAAGTTCATTTTCTACTTTGATATCGTAGTCAACTTTTTGAATTTCAAATTTATTAACTATAGCATTTGCTAATGGGTGATTACTTTGCTTTTCCATTGCTACTAATGTATTTCTAAAGGATTCACCATCAAGTTCGGGATTAAAATAGAAATCTACTACTTTTGGTTTTCCTTCTGTCAATGTTCCTGTTTTATCAAAAGCGACAGCTTTTAAATTAATTAAATTTGAAAGAAAATTACCACCTTTAAATAGTATTCCTTGTTTTGCTAAAGATGATATTCCAGCTAATGTTGCAGGAATTGCAGCAACAGCTAATGCACATGGTGAAGCAGAGACTAGAAAGACTAAACTTCTTGAAATTGTTTCCGTTAATGTCCAGCCTAAAAACATTGGAGAAAATATAATTAAAGCTAAAAATATTACTAATACTCCGTTGACATAGTGTGGTTCAAAACGTTTTATGAAATCGGCAGTTGGTGAAAGGTTATTTTGTGACTCTTCAACCATAGTTAATATTTTAGAAAATACTGTATCCTTGCTATCCTTGGATACTCTCATAGTGAATGTACCTGTACCATTAATGGTTGAACCAAAAACAATATCACCAACATTTTTTTCTCGAGGAATACTTTCACCATTTATGGTTGACTCATCAATGCTTGTTGAACCATTAAGTATGATACCATCAGTTGGAACTTGCGCTCCATTCAAAACTTGAAGTCTATCACCTATTTTTAATTTATCAATCGAAACTACTTCTATATTTCCCTCATTATTAATTAAACGAGCTTCCGTAGGATTTAGTTCTATTAGTTTAGTAATTTCCCGTTTACTTTTTCCCTCAACATATTCTTCAAGAAAGTGTGCCCCTGCGAATATAAAGATTAGTAGAGCAGCTTCAACGGCTTCTCCTAAGAAAATTGCACCTATTGCGGCAAGTGTCATTAAAATATGCGTATTAGGAGTAAATCTTTTCTTTTTGACTGTCTCTTTTATGGTATCATCTATCCCTTCAAGCATTACATGATATCCCGATAAAATAGTTGCTATTATGCTAATTAAAACTCTGACTGTACTTGATATTGGGAGTAATAATCCGATGATAAAAATTATTATTCCGATAAAATATAAGCGTAATGCTCTCTTTTCTTTTAAAGCTGTAATTAAGCTTTTCATATTAGATACCTCTTCTAAATGATATAAATATTTTTATATGTTATACTGATATTATAAACTATACCTTTACGGTAAGGTCAAGGAGAAAGAATGGAAAATAAAAATTATTTGACTATAGGAAAACTTAGCAGCTATTCTGGTATACATATCAAGGCTTTAAGATATTATGAGTCTATCGGCATTTTACATCCAGCATTAATTGATGCTAATAATGGTTACCGCTATTACTCTCATGCACATATTCCATATGTGAAAATTATAAAATTATGTGCTGATTATGGAATTCCTCTAGGGACTTTTAACGACTTTATTAAGTCCGAAACTGAGATCAATTTGATCGAAATCATTAGAAAAGCTAGTAACATATTAGAATTAAAAGAAAAGCAATTAAAAGAGGATAAGCAATTTTTAGAATATATACAAAATGAAATAAGCTTATCTCAAAAACTAGACTCATCAATTAATGTTGATTTAGAGCAAACTCATGAGGATTTTATCTTGATACCTTTCGATGATGTATTTTTTTCAAATAAGTACTATGATACAATTAATAAAACTATCTCTATGTTGAAGGATTTAGAAATAGAATTTTTTAACCGAATTGGGTGTTATTATTCACTCCAGTATGGTAACTACGATAAATTTCTTGCCTTAAAAGTTCGGGGCCACTCATCAAAGTTAAAAAACATAAAAATTTTGCATATTGATCATGTCTGTGTTCAAGCACAACATATTGAACCTGATAAGATAACGGATGAATTAATTAGACTTAAAAAACTTAAGCAAAATTCTATATTAATTCTGGAAACTTACGAAAATCCGTACAACTTTTCAACGCCACATCTGGAATTAAGGATATTATTAAATTAATTGGCAGTTATCTAAAAATACAATACTAGATATGTATCTAGTATTGTATTTTTTAATTTGGGAGTAGGAATACTACATTTTCTGGGCTAATATTTGTTCTAACATTTCCCCAAGGAAATGTCCCACCATATCCAGCTTCTTGAACGTTAAATGTTCCATCTGGGTTCACCCCAGTTACTACTGCCACATGACCATATGGTGAGGTTCGAGCTGTAGTAGACGTTCCATATCCTGTAAAATGGTCAGTAAATCCTGAAGCAATAACTCCTGGAGCCAAATTTGTTCGACGCAAGACTCCTTGACTCACACCATTTGTTCCCCAATAACCTCCATTACCATTTACTATGTTTGCTATATATATTCCTTTAGCGGCAAAGTACTGCCAAACAAAATCGGTACAGCCTCCGCCTGCATAAGGATGGTTCTGTTGCAAAGTTCCCCATAACACCTGATTTATTGTAAAATGTAATAAAAAAGAATGCGAGGACAATAGATGAATCATTTTAAGGGCAAACAATTCCAAAAAGACGTGATTATTATCTCTGTTGGGTATTATCTTCGCTATAATTTGAGTTATCGTGATGTTCAAGAGATGTTATATGATCGTGGCATTAACGTTTCTCACACAACAATTTACCGTTGGGTTCAAGAATATGGTAAGCTGATCTATCAAATCTGGAAAAAGAAAAATAGACAGTCCTTTTATTCGTGGAAAATGGACGAAACTTATATTAAAATTAAAGGGAAGTGGCATTATCTCTATCGTGCAATCGACTCAGAAGGCATGACACTGGATATTTGGCTAAGACGAAAGAGAAATACTCAGTCTGCTTATGCTTTCTTTAAACGACTATACAAGCAGTTTGGGGAACCGAAAGTTATCGTGACAGATAAAGCACCATCAATTGCTAGTGCTTTTAGGAAGTTACAAAAGCAGGGGCTATACAGCGAAACTGAGCACCGGACAGTCAAGTATCTCAATAACTTAATTGAGCAAGATCATAGACCTGTTAAACGTCGAAATAAACTTTATCAAAGTCTTCGTACTGCATCAACTACGATTAAGGGCATAGAAGCATTGAGAGGCATATACAAAAAGAACCGAAGAAATGGAACGCTCTTCGGCTTTTCGGCATCTACTGAAATTAAAGTTTTGATGGGTATACCAGCATAGTCAAAGTATCAGAATGGGACTTTTGTACTCAGTATTGAAACTTTGCAACAGAACCCATTTTTGCGTTTGACTTGTAAGAACAGGATTGAATGAAGCCATACTGTTCGCATATTTTTAGTGAATGAACGAACAAAATACGAGAGATTTTTTGTTCGTTCATCCATGATTTTAGAAAAAAGAGGGACGATTTCGGAAGAAGAAAATCGTCTCTTTTTTTCTTCTTTTTGTATGACAAAAAGAAAGATCTTTTGCCCATTTTATTTTTATAAAATGGGTAGGTGGCGTTTGCGTAAAGCAAATCGACACAATCCAAAGGGGATAAAAGGGGAAAGTGAAACTTCCCCCTTTTCAAGCCACATTGTAATACAAGAACGAAGTGTTTTGTATTACAATGTGATAGCTTGCAGTATTTATGGTTTTATATGGTCTATTTTGTTATAATGATTGTAACCGAAATAGGGCGCAATGCTTATTACAAAATCAATGACAAAGGGCGATTGAGGAATGAGCGCTGGGGCATTTTATCTTTGAGGAGGCTATTTATGGATCAGAAAGAAGTATCACAAAATCAAACAAAGTACATTCAATTTAGATTATCTGAAGAACAATACAATAAGCTGAAAATTTCAGGAGAAACATATGGACTCTCTCCGAATCTTTATGCGAAAAAATTAGCACAAAAATCTCATTTAAAAAAACCTTATCTCGAACATGACCAAGCGAAATCTTTATTATTAGAACTCTCAAAACAAGGAACCAATTTAAATCAAATCGCCAAGAAACTCAATCAATTCGATCGGATGGACAACCAAGATAAAGAGCTGATCGAGGCTTTACGCTATACATACGGAGTACTCGCTCAAGCTCAAAAGGGGTATCAAGAGTTATGGCAACAATTGCAAAAATAAGCAATGGCGCAAGTGCAGCGAGCGCCCTTAATTATGCTTTAGGTCAAGACAGACCCATGCATGAAAAAACTGAACAGTGGCTACAAGACCATCAATTGGAACGTCCTGTGGAGCTGACAAATTGTCGGGCAGTTGCCGTGGGTGGAACCAACGGGATTGATCCCTTTATCGCCAAAGAACAATTTGATGTCATTCGACAACTTCATAACCAAACCAAAGAATCCAATCAAGTCTTGCGTATTACCCAATCTTTCGCCTTGGATGAACTGAATCCGAAAGTACAAAAGGACTGGCAAAAAGCCAACGATTTAGGCGTTGAGTTAGCAGAAAACCTTTATCCTAACCATCAAAGCGCTGTTTATACGCATTTAGACGGAAAAAATCACGTCTTACACAACCATATCATTGTCAATAAGGTCAATTTAGAGACAGGAAAGAAATTAAGAGAACAAAAAGGAGAAAGCGTTCAACGAGCACGAGAAATGAATGATCGACTCGCTTCTCGAGAAAACTGGCACATTTTAGAGCCACCAAAAGAGCGTCAAACAGAGACAGAAAAAGAACTAATCGCCAAAAATGAGTATTCTTACATGGATGATTTGAGAGAAAGAATCAATAAATCGCTTCAAGACCTCTCTGTGAGCTCATATGAGACGTTTAAAGAGCGTTTATCCGATAATGGTGTAATTCTATCAGAAAGAGGTCAAACGTTCTCATACGCCTTTTTAGACGCCAATAATAAGCAAAGACGAGCACGAGAGACCCGATTGGGTTCTGATTTTGGAAGGGAGACCATTTTACATGAGTTGGAAAACCGAGCAAGACAAAACGAATTTAGAGCTGTTGAACAACGAGAACCAGCGATTACTCCGCTTGAGCGAGACACTCAACAAAGAGAATCAGAAATTGTTAGCCTTGAACAAGCAATTGAACCAAGAAAATCAGAAGCTCTCAAACGAGAATCAACAATTAATCGATTTATTGACACACTCAAACAGCTTGCAGGACGAGTACCACAGCTTACTCAACGCGTTACAAGAAAATTAAAGCAAACAAAAGATAAAATACTCGATGATTTTGAACGTCGCTTTTCAAAGGACATGAAAAATTACGAGAAAGAACAGCAGAAAAGCCTAGAAAAACAAGCGAATAGAGACGTACAGTCTGAAAAGAAACCAACAAAAGATCATGATCGGGGGATGAGTCGATGAATAAAGATGAACAACTCGTTGTTCAAGTATTAAATGCTTATAAAAATGGCAAAATTGATTTCAGTAACGTTCCAGAACTAGACCGCTTAGTCCGTCAAGAAGTTAATAAAGACTTTCGGGACTACCAAGAAAAAATAGAAGCTGTTGCGAATCAAAAAATGGAGTCTGCCATTCAAGAACAACTCCATCGTTTAGAGGCAGAAAGTTTAAAAGCAGACATACTGAAAGACATTCAAGTTGAAAAACAAGCATTACTCGCTTTGAAAAAAGAACTGAATGAACAAAAAGAGCAGATCAAAGCAGATCGCAAACGTGAGATTGTCGAACGTTACGGTATTCTGATTGCGAACATTGTCTGCCTGTTCTGTTTCTTAGTTGTCGGTATTCTCATCGGACGATGGATTTATAAAGGGATCTGGGATGGTTGGGGTTTGCATATTTTGTATGACACAGTGATGGAAATAAAGCCTAAACATCCTTATGGGGCAGTCATTCTTGGATTAGGTGGATTTGGATTAATCGGTGCTGGCATCTATGGCAGTTTTCGATTAATGTATACCGCTTCAACATGGTTTGATCAACGTCCAAAAATTTTCAAAAGAATCTTTCCGAAAAAATAGAGAGTGAGGGGATATTTTGGTTTTAGATAATAAATTAGACTTAACAAATTCAGCAGAATTAGCTAAACAAGAAGAGTTATTAACGAAAAAAAGAGCCAAAGAATTGTTTGAGTCTGGCAAAATAGAGGATCTGGAAATTGGGACGTTTCAAGGCTTATCTGATATTCATCAGTTTTTATTCCAAGATATTTACGACTTTGCAGGAAAAATTCGAGAAGTGAATATTGCGAAAGGAAACTTTCAATTTGCGCCACGTATTTTTTTAGCGCAAACACTTGAATATATTGATAAATTACCTCAAGAAACATTTGATGAAATTATTGATAAGTATTCGGATATGAATGTGGCGCATCCTTTTAGGGAAGGCAATGGACGAGCCACTCGTATTTGGTTGGATTTAATTCTTAAAAATAAACTACACAAAATCGTCGATTGGAATCAAATTGATAAGGATGAATATTTAAATGCCATGATCCGTAGTACAGTCAGCACCAATGAATTAAAATATTTGATTCAAAAGGCTTTAACCGATGATTTAGGTAAAGAACAATTCTTTAAAGGAATTGATGCGAGTTATTATTACGAGGGATATTATGAAATAAAAACAGAAGATTTATAAATAACCGATACAAACAGACTAATCAAATTCTATATTGATTAGTCTGTTTGCTTACGGGATAATTTTGACTTTTGATTTTAAATTTTTGAAAAAAATAAAAAAAGGCGAAGCCTATATTAATTTATCTTATATATTTTAATCTTTTGTTCTTTTGCGTGCTAAAAAAATCAGTCAGGATAAGGATTTGCAGATTTTTATAGCTACTAAAAACTGTGTATATAGCTACTAAAAACTGTGTATATAGCTACTAAAAACTGTGTATATAGCTACTAAAACATTGAGAAAGTAGCTATAAAATGATATAATAAAAGCATAGAGAAAATTCACGGCAAAATGACTTTCTCTATGCCACCTTAAAATCACTCACAAAGGAGTAACTTTCTATGTCTATTATATCAGAAAAACAAAACAAACAAAAGCAGGTGCTAACCTTGAACGAACTCTCAAAACGTAAAGTGGTGGAGCATAACAGCCTCATTACCTCAATAGCCAAAATGGATAAAACGCCCTTGAAAATGTTTGAATTGGCGGTGTCCTGTATTGATACGGAAAAACCACTGGAAGATAATACGGTTTATCTTTCTAAAAGAGACCTTTTCGCTTTCTTTAAGGTGTCTGATAATGACAAACACAGTCGTTTTAAAGAAGCGGTTGAGAAAATGCAGAAACAAGCCTTTTTTCAAATCAAAGAAGAAGCAGGCAAAGGCTTTAAATTTATTAATATTGTGCCTATCCCTTATGTGGAATGGACAGATTATAACGATGAAGTGTTAATTCGTTTCAGTCCTGAAATTATCCCTTACTTAGTTAATCTCAAAAAGAATTTCACGCAACACGCTTTATCTGACTTAGCAGAATTAAACAGCAAGTACAGCCTGATTCTTTACCGTTGGTTATCCATGAATTACAATCAGTATGAACATTACAGCGCTAAAGGGGGACGGAGAGAAGAACAAGTGGAAGCCTACCGCAATCCTTCAATATCGGTTAAAGAACTAAGAATAATGACTGATACCGTCAATGAATATCAGCGATTTACCAATTTTACTAAAAAAATATTAGATATTCCCTTAAAAGAAATCAACGATAATACGACTTTTAAGGTGTCCTATGAGAAAGTGAAAAAAGGACGTTCGATTGACAGCATAGTTTTTCATATCGAGAAGAAACGTTGTGCAGACGATAACAGCTACAAGTTGGAAGATAAAGTCTACCAAGAAGATAAAAAGCAAAAAGAAACAGATAATCGTCTATTAGCAGGAGAAGCATTAGAAAGCCCATATACTAAGCTATTGATTGAAAACTTTCTTTTATCGCCTTATGAAATGACGGACACCGCACTTATGGCAGGCTTACAAGCCCACGTGTACCCTCTTTATGACGAACTCAAAGACTTACGAGGACTAAATGGCGTGAAAGACCACTTGTCTTATGTTGCTAGCAAACAAGAAGCCTATTCCAAACGCAATGTCGCTAAATATCTCAAAAAAGCCATTGAACAATACCTACCAACCATTAAAAGGCAGAATATTTAAATATGAGTGAAGAATTAAAAACGATTAAGGAACTAGCGGACGAGCTAGGAATAACAAAACAGACTGTTCAATATCATATAAAAAATTTACCTAGCAAAATTAGAAAGAAAAATAGTAGAGGGGCTATTTTGCTCACAAAAGAAGAGCAGAATTTTATAAATTCAAGAGTAAACAAACAAAGCAACAGAGAACAAAGCGACAGAGAGCAAAGCGACAGAGAGCAAAGCGACAGAGAACAAAGCGACAGAGAACAAAGCGACAGAGAGCAAAGCGACAGAGAGCAAAGCGACAGAGAACAAAGCGACAGAGAGCAAAGCGACAGAGAGCAAAGCGACAGAGAGCAAAGCGACAGAGAACAAAGCGACAGAGAGCAAAGCGACAGAGAGCAAAGCGACAGAGAGCAAAGCGACAGAGAGCAAAGCGACAGAGAACAAAGCGACAGAGAGCAAAGCGACAGAGAGCAAAGCGACAGAGAACAAAGCGACAGAGAACAAAGCGACAGAGAGCAAAGCGACAGAGAGCAAAGCGACAGAGAGCAATTTTATTTAGAGAAAATAAAAATTCAGGAAGAACAAATAGAAGATTTTAAGGAACAGAGAATAGAACTACGAGGACAAGTAAAACATTTAGGTATGTTATTAGACCAGCAACAACGACTAGCCTTACAAGATAAAAAGTTGTTAGAAGAATACAAAGCAGAAAATGACAGCTTAAAAGCTCTCAAAATGCCCTCACAGGAAACAGAATTCAAACACTTAGACAATCAATATAAAGATGAAGTGAACGCTCTTAAAGAGCATTTGGAAACTTTGCAGGAACAAATCAAAGATCAAAAAAGGATAGAAGAACAAGAAAAACCAAGAAAATGGTGGGAACTATGGCGAAAATAGATGATTCAGTTAAAAAGAAAGTTCCAGAATTGCGATTTAAAGGATTCACGGATGAATGGGAAGAGCGTAAGTTTGCTGATTTTATTGATGTTAAGTCTGGAAAAGACTACAAACATCTGAATTCTGGGTCAATACCTGTCTATGGAACTGGTGGATATATGCTAAGTGTAGATAGAGCGCTCTCAGATATAGATGCCATTGGGATTGGAAGGAAAGGTACAATTGATAAGCCTTATTTATTAAAAGCGCCTTTTTGGACTGTCGACACCTTGTTTTACGCTGTTCCTAAACAAAATATTGACCTTCAATTTTCACTATCTATTTTTAAAAAAATAAATTGGAAAAAATTTGATGAATCTACTGGTGTACCTAGTTTATCGAAAACTGTAATTAACAGTGTGAGTGTTTCTGTTCCAAGTTATGAAGAACAACAAAAAATCGGGTCATTCTTTAAACAGTTAGACGATACTATCGCTCTTCATCAACGTAAGTTAGATTTATTGAAAGAACAGAAAAAAGGCTTTTTACGAAAGATGTTCCCTAAAAATGGGGCAAAAGTTCCTGAATTGCGATTTGCGGGGTTTGCTGACGATTGGGAAGAGCGTAATCTTGGTGAGTGGTCCGATGTTCGTGATGGAACACACGCTTCACCGAAGTATATTAAGCAAGGTCACCCAATGGTTACATCTAAAAATCTAACCGATTCTGGTTTAGACATGTCCGATGTTTCTTATTTAACTGATGAAGATTTTAATGAAATTAACCAGCGATCAAAGGTTGATATCGGAGACATATTATTCGGAATGATTGGAACAATCGGAAAACCTGTAATCGTTGATAGAGATGACTTTGCAATCAAAAATGTTGCATTGATTAAAGAGAAAACATCGCCAGAAATTATCAATACCTGGCTAATTCAATATTTAAAGTCGCCCTCATTTGAACGCTTTATCCAAAAGGAAAATGCCGGTGGGACCCAAAAGTTTATTGCTTTGGGTTTGATTCGTGATATGAAGCTGATGACACCTAGTGTTCAGGAACAGGCCCGCATTGGTGAACTGTTAAATCATCTGGACAACCTTATCGTTGCTAACCAGCGTAAGTTAGATTTATTGAAAGAGCAGAAAAAAGGCTACTTACAAAAAATGTTTGCTTAACAAATTTAGGACTCTACATTATGGAAATTATTAAAAAATATTTAAAGATACTTGCTAATATTTTTTTGGCAGCTATAATTATCTTACTAATTGTTAGTTCATCTTCTTCATGGCAAGATCAGAGAGAGTTTTCTAGAGGAGAAAAAAATACTGCTATAGCAAAAATTAAAGTTGATAGAAACAATGTTAAAACTTATAATTTCTCAGAAAATTCCTATGGGGTAGATGCATCTAAGTCAAAATTCAAAAATAATGATACAGTGAAGGTGTATTTTCTAAAGAAAAAGCCATATATTGTTTCTGAAAATCCATATATTTACCACTCAACGACTGAAATTATCATTCCGATAATTTGGAGTGGGATATTCAGCACTATACTAATCTATAATTTTTCGAGAAAAAAAGGGTTATAATTAGATTATCGCCCTATAAAAGACTATTAAAACAGCCCTCATTATCTGACTAGTAGATACCGGGGGTTGTTTTTTTATAAAATGATATAATACTCCCTAGATAGGAGAAAACGTATGTCTAGACAAAAACGATCGATCAAGGAAAATAATGATAAATTAAAAGTTCAATTAGAACTCCTCCGTAGTTATACGGAACACTTTGACTCAGGTATGATTCATATGGCTTTGCCAATGGCTACACAGGTTGGTGTATTAATACATCAAACATTATTGACTTCTGAGCACTTTTTTATCCGGCTGTTGTCGGCGCCGATCATTGTGCGATTGGGGGTGGGCATATGAATTCATTGATTAGTTTAGAAAAAGTTAATTATCAAATCGCTGATCAACATATTTTACATGATGTTGATTGGCAGATTCCAGCTGGGGCTCATATTACATTGACGGGACCATCCGGTGGTGGGAAAAGTACGTTATTACGGATCATTGCGGCCATGATTTCTAAAACAAGTGGGACCTTGATTTTTGATGGGCAACCGATTGAAAGTTATGACCCAATCATGTATCGGCGGCAAGTCTCATATTGTTTCCAACAACCGACGTTATTTGGTGAGACGGTGGCAGATAACTTAGCTTTCCCGTACCAAATTCGTAAGCAAGTCATGGATACGCAACGAGTGGTAACGGCGTTAAATAATGTTGGGCTGTCCGAACGAACCCTGCATCAGCCGATTATCGAGCTTTCCGGTGGTGAACGGCAGCGGGTCGCGCTGATTCGCAACATCTTATTCTTACCAAAAGTGTTGTTATTAGATGAGGTGACAGCTGGTTTGGATGAAAATAATAAGCAAATCGTGCACGCCTGGTTACGACAGTTAAATGAGCAGGATCACGTGACAACGATCATGATTACTCATGATGCGACAGAGATTGCTGCGGCAGATCAGTTAGCGAAAGTGGTTGCTGGCAGATTGGAGGTACACGCATGAATTTAGCAGTTAATAATACGTCGCTATTTTTGGCGGCAATGTTAGTGCTCGTCGCGTTAGGAATTAGTTTGTGGCAGAAACTTGGCTTAGATAGGGACATCGTCATTGGTGTCGTGCGGGCTGTTGTACAACTATTTATCGTGGGTTACTTGCTAAAGTATATTTTCCGAGTCAACAATTTGTGGCTAACGCTGGCGATGATAGGCTTCATTATCTTCAATGCGGCTTGGAATGCGAAAAAACGGGGGCCGGGGATTGACCATGCATTAGCCATTTCGTTATTAGCCATTTTTGTTAGTACGGGGGTAACACTCGGCGTCCTCGTGCTATCTGGTGCGATTAAGTTTGTGCCATCGCAAATGATTCCCATTTCTGGTATGATTGCGTCGAATTCAATGGTCGCAATTGGGCTGGCTTATCGCAGCCTCAATAGTCAGTTTCATGACCAGCGGCAAGCTGTGCTTGAACGTTTGGCATTAGGGGCTGGTCTACTTGATGCTTCGATTGCCATCGTGCGTGAGGCGATTCGTACGGGGATGTCACCAACCATTGATTCGGCAAAGACTGTGGGTCTAGTCAGTCTGCCAGGGATGATGTCCGGTTTGATCTTTGCAGGGGTCGATCCAGTACGGGCCATTAGGTATCAAATTATGGTCACGTTCATGCTCTTATCAGCGACTAGTTTGGGGTCAATCATTGCGTGCTATTTAGCTTACCGTAATTTCTATAATGAACAAAAACAGTTGAAGTAATGACTCCTGATTGCAGTCCCGCGGGGAGTCCTTTATGATGGAAGCTGATCTTTTTTGTCCGAACAGCGTTCGGATTAATTTTACAATCTACCAGTACGATAAAAATAATTGGTCATTCATTGACAAAAGTGAACCAATTATAGGCAAGGACTGTTCTATTATTGAGGTTAAATAGATATGCAACAAATCGTACTCCCAATCAAAGACTCTAACGTCTTAAAAATGGTGCAAGACACCTTACTAGATAGTTTTCGGGCAGGTCGCCGTAACTACACTATCTTTCAAGTTGGCAAAGCCACCCTGCTGCGGGTGAGTGATGTGATGACGTTAAAGAAATCCGATGTCTATAATCCAGATGGCTCTGTTAAACACACGGCCTTTATTCATGATAAAAAGACCGGTAAAGCAAATACACTATATTTAAAGCCCGTGCAACAAGACTTGTTGCAATATCATGATTGGCTAGTCCAACAGAATATTGATGTTATCCTTAAATCTTAGAGTCACTATTGTATAAAATTTGAATAGGAAGTTAATAAAAATGACAATAAATTTCAGTATAAGTAAAGATATCGATATTAAGCAATTAGAAGAATTATATAATGACGTTGGTTGGAGTGCGTATACTCAAGATTTGGAAGTATTAAAGCAAGCTATATTACAATCGTTAGATGTTATAACTGTTTGGAATGACGATAAATTAGTAGGGCTTATTAGGGCTATTGGAGACGGATTAACGATTGTGTATATACAAGATATACTTGTTTTGAATGCTTATCAGAATAAGGGTATTGCAAGTGAATTATTGCAAAGAATATTAAATAAATACAAAAATGTTCGTCAAAAAGTTCTTTTAACTGAAGAAGCTTCTGATGTTAGATATTTTTATGAAAAGAATGGTTTCGAATCCTGTGATAAGGGATTGTTAGTTGCGTTTGCTAAAATGAACTAAATTGTGATCTTGAGAGTGGCTTAGCCACTCTTTTTTTGACACGAAGTGTCAATTTTTGCGCTAGCAAAAACAAGCCTCGCAGAGCCTACACTTTACCATGTGAAGAAATGGAACGCTCTTCGGCTTTTCGGTGTCTACTGAAATCAAGGTATTAATGGGAATACCAGCCTAAGATATTTGGAGTTCAGAGAGAACGCGTTTGATTTTCAAACTTCGCAACAGAACCCCTATTCACATCTATACCCTAGCAAACAAAAATCAATAGCTGACAAATTAGATAATTTATATTAAAAACCTCTAAAATCATAAAGTAAAAAGGGCAGTTTCAATATCTAATGCCTTACGGCCGTTGGGTTTAATCGTGATAATTACTTTAGATAATCTTTCAACTAAAGTAATGACGGCACTTTTATGATGAATGCCAACGATCGTATCACCTTCAAGGTGACCAAACTCAGAATTGAAATCAGGATAATTATCAGGTCTATCATGGATTGAGCGCTGATATTGTTGTTTTCCCCGTTTTTCCTGATGGCCATTGGGTTTTCTTTTACCTTTCATCGGTAGTGTGTCAATATCAAATATTCCTTTAGAAAATAAACGATAAAGTGTTCTCATACCGCATGAAACAGGCCTTTCTTTTCGCCCGATAATGACGTCAGGCGTCCAACCAAGAGTGACTTTCTCTTTAATGTAATCTACTTCATGAGCAGGTAATTGAATGACTTTTCTACCACATTTTTTCTTATTTTCTTTATACTGGTGCCAATAATCAAGAGCAGTCTTGCCTTGCTTGAACTTATTGACTACATTATAAATAGTTTGTATAGCACGTCCCATTCGGTTAGCGATTTCAACCGGTTTATTATGTTGAAGATAATATGATTCTATCATTGTCAGTTCGTCTATGGTAAGATGTTTGTAGGTCATTTATGGTTACACTCCTTTGTTTTCTTTCGTCGGAAATACAATTTGAGTGTACCATAAATGCCTTTTTATTTTTCTAACTTAATTTTACAATTCGCGTCTTTAAAAAAACGGTAGATAATAATCTTTTTCTTTGCTTTGTAAACGGTTTTATGTTATTACTATAGTATAGATTAATTATTAGAATTAGTCTAATTAAGAACAAGGAGGACTTTCTAATGACATTCGATTATAAAGATCATGGCAAAGAAAAATTTATCGTTAACATTGAGGATTATACCAAAGAAAACGAGAATTACCGTACAACAATTTGGACTGGTGAAAAACTTCAGGTTACATTAATGGCTATTGAACCCGGTGACGATATTGGTTTAGAAGTACACATGGGTATCGATCAATTCCTCCGTATCGAAGAAGGTAAAGGTTTATGCCAAATGGGAGATGCCGAAGATAATCTTACATTTGAACAAGAAGTTTCAGATGATGATGTAATTTTAGTACCTGCTGATACTTGGCATAATGTAACCAATATTGGTGACAAACCTCTGAAAATTTACTCAATTTATGCAGGTCCTGATCATGTCCCTGGTACAGTACATAAAACGCATGAGGAAGCTAAAAATGATCCTAATGAAGACTAATTTTAGTTATATGATTTGTCAAATTAAGTTAGAATAAAATGGGTTCTGTTGCGAAGTTTGAAAATCAAACGAGCCCTCTCTGAACTCAGAATATCTTAGGCTGGTATTCCCATTAATACCTTGATTTCAGTAGACACCGAAAAGCCGAAGAGCGTTCCATTTCTTCGGTTCTTTTTATATATTCCTCGAATGGTCTCCATTGGACCACTATCAAATAATAAGACATAAAATGAGCTATATTTTTTCAATATTTGAGTGTTCAGAAAATGGTCATTTTCTGGACACTCTTCTTTTGTTATAAAAACTCTCAAAATCATTTACATTTCTTGTTCATTAACCCGTAATTTATTCTATGTTCATTTATATATATATTTTTAAGTTATGATACAATAAATTAGAACAAAGGAGAATAAAATGAATATCGGATATGCACGAGTTTCAACTGGACTTCAAAATTTGGATTTACAAAAAGATAGTCTTAAAAAATATGATTGTGAGAAAATATTTACTGACCATATGTCAGGAAGTAAAAAAGAGCGACCTGGTTTAAAATCTGCCATCGAATTTTCTCGTTCTGGAGATACAATTGTTGTTTGGCGATTAGATCGATTAGGAAGAAATATGGAGGACTTAATTAGCATAGTTAATTCACTTAATGATAAAGGAGTAAGCTTCCATAGCTTGCAAGAAAATATCACAATGGATAAATCAAGTTCGACTGGACAATTGATGTTTCATTTGTTTGCGGCTTTTGCGGAATTTGAGCGAAATCTTATTTTGGAGCGTTCTGCCGCTGGTAGAGAGGCTGCACGTGCAAGAGGGCGGCTTGGAGGAAGACCTGAGAAATTTTCAAAGCAAGACGTAAAGCTTCTTAAAACATTGGTAGAAAGTGGTACGCCGATTAAGTCGATTGCGGATTCTTGGGGAGTGTCAAGAACAACGATTTATAGATATATTAATAAGTTTTAGAATAAACTAAAAAACCAGCTCACAACGGTTCTGTTGCAAAGTTTTAAATAAAGAATAAAATCCCTTACGGTATCTATGATTTAGGCTGTTATTCCCATTAATACCTTGATTTCAGTAGACACCGAAAAGCCGAAGAGAGTGCCTTCTTTTCGGGTTTTCTTATATAATCCTCGAATGGCTTCCATGCCTTTAATCGTGGGTGAGGCAGTGCGTAAACTTCGATAGAATTTATTGCGTCTCTTTACTGGACGATGGTCTTGTTCAATCAAATTATTCAGGTATTTAATGGTACGATGTTCTGTCCCTTGATAAAAGCCGTATTCTTTTAGTTTCTTAAAGGCACTTGTAATAGAGGGGGCTTTATCTGTGACTACAACCTTCGGTTCATCAAACTGCTTCACTAACCGCTTAAGAAAAGCATAGGCTGCTTGTGTGTCCCGTTTTTTACGTAACCAAATATCCAAGGTTAAACCATCTGCATCGATGGCTCGATACAAATAATGCCATTTTCCTTTAATTTTGATGTACGTTTCATCCATTTTCCATGAATAAAAGGATTTTTTATTTTTCTTTTTCCAAATTTGATAGAGTAGTTTGCCATATTCTTGCACCCAACGATAAATCGTAGTATGACAAACATTTATTCCACGATCATATAACAATTCCTGAACTTCACGATAGCTTAGATTGTAACGCAGGTAGTAACCAACAGCGACAATAATGACGTCTTTTTTGAATTGTTTGCCTTTAAAATGATTCATTACTCTGTCCTCTCTGTCTTTTTTCTCAATTTTACAATAAAATAGATTTTTTTGGAAAACTTTGCAACAGAACCATTTTACGAATTTAACAGAATTTTAACACAATTTTAACACAATATATTGTGTGTTTGACATAATTCGGGACGATATCTGGTATCTATAAAATGACTAGATATTTTTTTTACGGTATAATGGTAAATGTAAAATATCAGTTGATTTAGATTTGGTGGCTCTATAAAAAGGAGCTTAAGGATGATTCAAATTACTATAAAACATAATAAAAAGAAAAAACGAACCAAATCACGATATAATAAAAAAAACAAAGTAGAAATAATTCAACTTTGTATTGAAGGTGGTCTACTGTTTTTTAAAATAATGGAATACTTAAAAGCTGTTCATTTATTTTAAAAATAAAAATAAAAAAAAGAACCGTTAATTACTTTGGCGAGTAAACGGTTCTTGAAATGTTCTAAGCCGCCGAATAAATCGACTGAAAGACTTGTTATAGCAAGTCTTTTTTACTTGCAAATAATATAAAACTTCAAAAAACTTAAAGTTTCCTATGTATAAATTATACTTTAATTTTATCGGAATGTCATGAGAGAGCTCTCGGATGTAATGAATGAACATTAAGTTTCTAGCTCATTTTAATATTTTAATCTCTGATGAGTAATGAAATAAACCTTAAATGTCAAGAACTACTAAGAAAGATTCTATAAAGGATTATCTTATGTTACCATATTGTTTGGCGCTATGCTTATCCTAACGGAAAGTAGATAGTGTATGAACCCATTTATTCAGTTGTCTCTCCGCTCGATAACAAAAACTTTATAGACTATTAAAGAAAGAAATGAACCAAGTTATAAAACCAAAAATTGGGAAAATCATCCACCAATAGATTGAAAAAAATTGCCAAAAGTTTTCAAAACGTTCTTTTTTTTCTTTTAATTTTATTCCCTTGCTTCAATTTCTGAAATTGTATTTTTAGGAGAACCCCAATGTGATATAAGAATTCTTCGCATATTTCACGATCAGTAACAGTCAGTAAGTTTTTTAGGAATATAATTTCCGTTACTGTAATACATAAATGGGCCTCCTTTGTATAAACACTAAATAAACGTCCTTTCGTGTTTGTGTCTTCCTAGACAGATTATAACACACAATTTTCTGTTCACTTTTATAGTATAGCTCCAAAAAGATAAACATTTAGAAAGCTATTCAAGATATGATTACTAGCTTGTGAGCCCTTATTCTTGAAAGAGTAGGAAAGATATTACTTCTGAAACAATGTCTATTTTAGTCAATTATAATTCTCTGAAAAACAAAAATAGCTCATAACTTAACAGTTATGGTCTATTTTTTTATATACTATAAACAAAGGAGTTTTAAAGGCTCATAACAAAGGCTCATAAGTGGAGGGAGAAAATCATGAAATATGGATATGCTAGAGTAAGTACAATAGACCAAAAACTAGAATCTCAAATTGAACAATTAAAGAATGCTGGTGCAGAAGAAATTTTCCAAGAAAAATTTACTGGAACAACAAATAGTCGCCCAGCCTTTATAAATTTATTAAATACATTGGAATCAGGAGATACTTTAATCATTACAAAGCTAGATCGCTTCGCAAGAAATACTAGAGAAGCATTAGCAACTATTCAAGAACTTTTTGATAAGGATATAAAAATAAATATTTTAAATATGGGAGTGATAGATAATACCGCAACCGGAAAATTAATCTTTACTATTTTTAGTGCCTTTGCTCAATTTGAAAGAGATATGATTGTTAGCAGAACAAAAGAGGGAAAAGAATATTCAAGAAAAAATAATCCAAACTTTAAAGAGGGTAGACCCAAAAAATTTACAGAAGAACAAATTCAATTAGCTTATGAATTAAAACAACAAGGAATGACACACAAGATGATCGAACGAAAAACTGGCATTAGTGTTTCTACTCAAAAAAGAAGATTTAATAAAATAAGCAACAAAACAAAGTTATAACTATAATTTTAGTTATAATTGCAGTTGTAGTTGTAATTGTAATTATAACTGATAAATGTTATAATATAAGTATAGAAACAAGGAGGTTTGCTTATGAGTAAGGTTATTGCTTTTTATAATAATAAAGGTGGAGTTGCTAAAACTACTACCGCAACAAATGTTGCTGGTGTACTTTCTTTAAAAAAGAAAAAGGTTTTGTTAATTGACGGAGATCCACAAGGTCACACAAGTTTAACTTTTGGTGTAGATTCAGATGAATTACAAACAACTTTAGGAGCCTATCTAACGAGTAATTGGAGTGCTAAAAAAGCGTCTAAATACTTTATAAAAGTAAATGATTATCTTGATGTAATACCAAGTAATCAGTCATTATCTGATTTTATTATTGCTGTTTCGTCAGAAGAACCAAAAACTAGAAACAAGCACCTTAAAAATTTCATTGAATCAGTCAAAAACGACTATGATTATATTATTTTTGATATGGCACCAGCGGTTGATATTGTTCTTGAAAATATAGTTGAAATTGTTGATGATTTAATTGTTGTAGCAGTTCCTGAAACTTATGCAGTTAAAAATGCTGAAACAACCTTAAAAATTACAGATGATAAAAATGTTAATGTTCGATATATCGTACCAACAAAAACTCAATTAAATACAAAAACTCATAAATTTATGCTTGAAAATTTAAGAGAAGTTGCACAAGCTCATAATATTAAAATGACAGATACTTATATTCCTAATTTAATTGCTTTTTCAGAAGCTGTTTCAATTTATGAATTACCATTAGCACTTATTGAAGATAGTCGATATAAAAATGCAAAAAAATATTATGAAAAATTAGTTCAAGAATTGGGGTATTAAAAATGAAAAAAGAATTTAAAAAAGCAGTTGATACAGAAAAAATTTCTGGTTTAACTCAACCAAAAAGTTTTATGAATAATGATGAAAAAAATAATAAAACATGGAGTGATTATTCAGAGATTATAAAAACAGAACAAGATGAATATAATCAAGTTCTATATACAGTTGCAGTAGAACCAGCAATGAAAGAAGCAATACAAATTGCTGGTAAAAAACTAGGAAGAACAAAAGGTGGAGCTAAATCAATAGTTAGAAATGCACTATTAAACTATTTTGAAGAACACCCTGAATTGTTTGATTAACTACAATTATAGTTATAGTTATAGTTATAACTATAAAAGGAGATTTATTATGAAAATGGTTCTGTTGCAAAGTTTTAAATCTACTATCAAATAAGGTAGAATAATAGAAAAAGATAGCAGGAGGAATGAAGATGAATCATTTTAAAGGAAAGCAATTTCAGCAGGATGTGATTATTGTAGCCGTGGGCTACTATCTTCGTTATAACCTTAGCTATCGTGAAGTTCAAGAAATCTTATATGATCGTGGCATTAACGTTTCTCATACGACGATTTATCGTTGGGTGCAAGAATATGGCAAACGACTCTATCAAATTTGGAAAAAGAAAAATAAAAAATCCTTTTATTCATGGAAAATGGATGAAACGTACATCAAAATTAAAGGAAAATGGCATTATTTGTATCGAGCCATCGATGCAGATGGTTTAACCTTGGATATTTGGTTACGTAAAAAACGGGACACACAAGCAGCCTATGCTTTTCTTAAGCGGTTAGTGAAGCAGTTTGATGAACCGAAGGTTGTAGTCACAGATAAAGCCCCCTCTATTACAAGTGCCTTTAAGAAACTAAAAGAATACGGCTTTTATCAAGGGACAGAACATCGTACCATTAAATACCTGAATAATTTGATTGAACAAGACCATCGTCCAGTAAAGAGACGCAATAAATTCTATCGAAGTTTACGCACTGCCTCACCCACGATTAAAGGCATGGAAGCCATCCGAGGATTATATAAGAAAACCCGAAAAGAAGGCACTCTCTTCGGGTTTTCGGTCTGTACTGAAATCAAGATATTATTGGGAATCCCAGCTTAAATCATAGATACCGTAAGGGATTTTATTCTTTATTTAAAACTTTGCAACAGAACCGGTTAGACTGTCATTTTAATATTTAAATGGCGCATAGTTTGCTTCATAACTAGCGTTCAAAAAAACTAAAAAGTATCATAAAAAGAAGGCACGCTTATAAACATGCCTTCTTTTATTTGTTGTGTTATTTAACTTTCATCAATCGTAATCCGTTTAATGTTACTAAAAGCGTTGCTCCCATATCTGCTACAATAGCAATCCATAGTGTTAGCCAACCTGGTATGACTAGTAGTAGAGCTAATAGTTTTATACCTAATGAGAAGGTGATATTTTGCTTAATTACTTTTAGAGTTTGACGGCTAAGTCTAACAATGAATGGTAATTTTTGTAAATCGTCGCCCATTAGAGCAACATCAGCAGTTTCGAGAGCCGTATCTGTTCCTGCACCGCCCATTGCAATACCAACCGTCGATGCAGCTAATGCTGGTGCATCATTAATGCCGTCGCCCACCATTGCTACTTTATTATAAGTTGTCCGCAACGCTTTAATCGAATCTAATTTTTCTTGAGGCATTAGATCTCCTTTTATTTCAGTCACACCTAATTGCTTACCAATAGATTCAGCGGTTTTAGTATTATCACCAGTAAGCATAATAGTGTGTTCAATTGACAACTTGTGGAGTTCAGAAATAACGGCAGCACTTGAATCTCTTACTTCATCCGCGACAGCAATTACTCCTAAAATTTGTTCGTCAGTACCGAAATACATGGCGGTTTTCCCTTGTTCTTGAAATTGTCTGTATTGTACTTTGACCGCTGTTTCTTCGATTACTGATGCAGAAAACAGTTTAGGGCTTCCAATATAGTAACGTATGTTTTGATGTATACCTGTAAGTCCTTTACCTGTGATAGATTGGAAATCCTCGATTTGTATTGACTTGTAATCCACATTAGTTTTATCCGCTTCGTTTAAAATAGCAGAAGCTAATGGGTGTTGAGAAAGAGATTCCAACGATGAAATAATCGATAGATAATTTATATCAGTTTCAGAACTGGTTGCAATGAAATCCGTTACGACAGGCTTTCCTTTTGTTAAGGTTCCAGTCTTATCGAAAGCAATTGCTCTCAAATGACCAATTTCTTCCAGATAGACTCCGCCTTTTACTAAAACACCATTTTTTGCTGCATTACCAATAGCCGAAACAATTGAAACAGGTGTTGAGATCACTAATGAACAAGGACATCCGACAACTAAAATGGATAACCCTTGGTAAAGCCATTTATTCCAGTCACCACCAAAGAATAGCGGAGGAACAACCACTATCAAAAGGGCCATAATAATTATGAATGGCGTATAGTATTTTGCAAATTTATCTACAAAGGCTTGTGCAGGAGCTCGTTCTCCTTGCGCTTCTTCAACTAAGTGAATGATTTTGGCAATCGTTGTATCCGTTACTTTTTTTGTTACTTTGACTTCAAGAACACCTTCTTCATTTAGTGTTCCTGCAAACACTTCATCATCTAACTGTTTTTCAACAGGAACCGATTCTCCTGTTATTGCTGCTTGATTTACTGAAGAATGACCGTTGATAACAAGCCCATCCATGGCTATTTTTTGTCCGGGTTTAATGATCATAATATCGTCGATATCGATTTTATCGACACTGACTAATTGCTCTACATTGTTTCTCCTGATAAGAGCTTCTTTGGGAGCTATATCCATAAGAGAACGAATCGACTGTCTTGCTTTATCCATTGAAAATCGTTCCAAAGCTTCGCTAATAGCAAATAGTATTACTACAATAGAACCTTCGGCCCATTCTCCAATAAATGCGGCCCCAATAATTGCAATAGTCATTAAAGATTCCATGGAGAAGTCCAATTTGATCAAATCAGAGAACCCTTCTTTAAATAAATCAAATCCACCAATTATTATTGCCAATATATAAAGAGCTTTCGTTAATAAATGATCTTCGCCCAATGATAGTTGGGAAATCACAGCAACAAGTATAAAACCAAGAGAGATGATTAAAGCGATATTCCGTTTAATAAAAGACTCTTTTGATCTAACTTGTTCATCATTTTCTTGATCATCACGAATGATAAGATTTTCGAAGGCTCCCGCTTCTTCGAGTTCTTCAATTGTTGTTTGGCCTTCTACTGAAATCTTACTTGCACCAAAGTTTACTGTTGCACTCGTAACTCCTGGCAACTGCTTTACATTTTTTTCAAATTTACCTGCACAATTTGTACAGCTTAATCCTTCTATTCGATAGGTTTTTTCGGTCATTTTCTCACTCATGCTAGCACCTCTTCTTTAAAATTTACGCCAAGCTCCATAAGATTTAAGATTTTGATATTTTTAATAAAATAGTAGACTAACTTACCATCCTTGTGACTATCAACTACTCCCAATTTTTTTAAGGAGTTCAGATGGTGTGAAGTTGTTGCGACCGAAGCATCAATGATATTAGCAATATCACAAACACATAGCTCATCTTCATGAACTAAAGCATGTACAATTTTAAGTCGATTTTCATCTGACAATATTTTAAAGAAACCACTTACTGACGGAGTATCAAAGTTTGCTAGTTTAGATTTAGCACGATTAACTTTGTCTTCATGAATACAAGTTATTTCACAAATTTCATTATTCATACGATCATTCCTTTACATTCAAATGTTTGTTTGAATGTATTATATCAGAACATCCATCTATATTCAAGTGAATGTTTGAATGTTCATAAAA